>NZ_CP066801.1:370000-740000 GCF_016598575.1 Streptomyces sp. HSG2 | reverse complement strand
TCACCGGGCCGGTACACGCACGGCCCGCACAGATCGCTCATCCGGTTCACGTACGCTCCGCCACAGGTGTACGGCTTGGTCGTCATACGCCCCCCGTCGGCGTACTGGGACATGCCCACCACATTGGGCACCATCACCCAGTCGTGGCCGTCGACGAAACAGTCGCGGAACCAGTCCGTGACGGCCTCGGGCGCCCACCCACGCTGGAGGGCGTGGCCGCCCAGGATCATCAGCCGGGGGATGTGGTGCGTCCAGCCGGTGTCCCGCACCTGCCGCAACACGGTGCGCAGACACCGGGCGCGGACCCGCTCCGCGTCCAACTCCAGCCACCACGAAGGCGGCGCCCCGGTGTGCCGAAGGACGTTCGAGCGCCGGTAGCCCTCGCCGAAGTGCCAGTAGACCTGCCATACGTACTCCCGCCAGCCCGCGATCTGGCGGACGAAACCCTCCACGCTGTTCAACGGCGCGCGGCCCGCCCGCCAAGCCGCCTCCGCGCGCTCCACGCACTCCGCGGGGTCCAGCAGGCCGAGGTTGAGCGAGGACGACAGCAGACTGTGGCTGAGGACGGGATCGTCGCCCAGCATGGCGTCCTCGTACGGCCCGAAGGTCTCCAGCCTGCGCTCCACGAATCGACGCAGCGCGGCCCGGGCCTCGGCCCGCGTCGCCGGGAACAGCCGAGGCCCGTCCCGCCCCACGAACGACACCTCGCCGTCGCGTTCCCACCGGTCCAGGTCGTGGCGGACCTCCTCGTCGATCTCGTCCTCCCGGGGCCGATAGGGCTGCGGGACGCCGAGCGTGGGCGCGCCCCGGGGCGGCGGCTCGCGGTTGTCGTGGTCGTGGTTCCACCGGCCGCCGGCCGGCTCCTCCCCCTCCATCAGCAGGTCGTGGCCGCGCCGTACCCACCGGTAGAAGTCCTCCTGTCGGAGGCGACCGCCGCCCCGGGCCTCCGCCCACGCCGCGAAGTCCTCGCCCCGCACCAGGAACCCGCGTGCCGGACCCACCCTCACCCGGGGCAGGGAACGCGCCAACCGCAGCGCCCCGAACGAGGTCGGGTGGTGCACGGTCACCTCCCGTCCGGCCGCCACCCGCCTCAACCCCTCGCGATAGGTGTCCGCCCGCACGTACGTCACGCGGTCTCCCAGCTCGGCCGCGCGATGCCGCATCGCCGACAGCACCAGGTGTGCCTTGGCACGGTGGAGACGCCGGCGGCGGAAAGCCGACCGTGCCTCGATCATCAACAGCGGCGTGTCCCGTCCCGGCGCGCCGTCCGGAGACGCGCGCAGGAAGTGCGGGCCCAACTGGTCGCCGAAGAGCCAGTGCACGCGGCGCCCCCGTCAGTCCCGGCCTCGGGCGTGCCTGAACCGGGCCAGCCCCTCGGCCAGCTCCACCAGGGGAGCCGGGTAGCCGGTTGCCGCCCGCTCGGCGTCCGACAGTCGCCAGGGCTCGTGGACGCGGCCGTCGGGAACGTCCGCCAGCTCCGGCACCCAGCGGCGGACGTACGCGCCGCTCGGGTCGAACCGCTTGCCCTGCGCGACCGGGTTGAGCACCCGGTTCGGCCGGGTGTCGGTGCCCGTGCCCGCCACCCACTGCCAGTTCAGCTGGTTGTTGACCACGTCGCCGTCGACGAGCAGGTCCAGGAAGTGCCGGGCGCCGATCCGCCAGTCCACGTAGAGCGTCTTGGTCAGGAAGCTCGCCGCCAGCAGCCTCGCCCGATTGTGTGCCCACCCCTCCGCGGCCAACTGCCTCATCGCCGCGTCCACCACCGGGTAGCCGGTCAGACCGGCGCGCCACGCGGCGATCTCCTCCTCCGCCGTCTCCTCCGACCGCCAGCGGTCGTGCCGGGTGCGGTAGTCGCGCGTGGCCGCGTCCGGTCGCGCCGCCAACACCTGGTAGTGGAAGTCCCGCCAGCACAACTGGCGTACGAAGGCCTCCGCCCCGGCGCCCCCGTGGGCGCTCGCCCGGCTCACCACCTCCGTCGGCGACACCGCGCCGAAGTGCAGGAAGGGGGAGAGTCTCGACGTGGCGTCGGCCGCGAGGTCGTCGTGCAGCTCCTCGTAGGCGGAGATCCCGCCGCGCAGCCACCGGGCCAGCCGCTCACGGCCCCGCGTCTCGCCTCCCTCGGGCAGCCGGGGGGAGGCGCCGGCGACGTCCCGCCGGGCGGGGATCGGGCCACCTCGGACGCCTTCCGGCACCCGCACCGCGCGCGGTGCCGCGAGGGTGTCGCGTCGCGGCCGGCCGGACCAGCGCCGGAAGTACGGTGTGAAGACCGCGTAGTGGTCGGACCCGGTCGGGGTGGCGGCGCCCGGCGCGACCGCGGTGACCACGCCGTCGTGCGCGTGAAGGGTCACACCCGCCTCGCCGAGTCCGGCCCGCAACGCCTCCTCCCGGCGCCTGGCGTAGCCCGTGACACCCGCCGACAGATGCACCCGCGAGGCCCCGCACTCGGCCGCCACCTCCCGGACCACCCGGACGACGGGGCCGGCGCGAACGACCAGGCGCCCGCCGCGTCGACGCAGCGAGTCGTCCAGATCGGTCAGGCAGTCCGCGAGGAACGCCTCGCGGTGGGGGACGTCGAAACCCGCGGCGCGCACGCCCGTGTCGCGCACGAACAGCGGCACCACCTCGTCCGCCTCGGCGAGGGCTGCCCACAGCGGCGGGTGGTCGTGCAGACGCAGATCCGAGGTGAACAGGACGACGGCGACGGACATCGGCGCTCTCCATTCGTGCCGCCGGGTGCGGCGGCCGGTGCGGTGGTGCGGGGCCTCGTCGAGGGGCCGGCGAGGCCTACCCTCCGGTACTTCGGTCGCCTGGGCGGTCGTGGACGCGCGGACCGTCGCCAAAGTCCCGCCAGGCGTCAGCCTCGGCCGCCGCCCGTGCGATGTTGCGGGCCATGCCGCCGAACACGATGGCGTGGAACGGCGCCACCGCCCACCAGTAGGCGTGCCCGAGCAGGCCGCGTGGGTGGAAGAGCGCTCGCTGCCGGTACCTGGTGCGGCCCTCGCCGTCGGTCTCCGCGGACATCTCCAGCCAGGCCAGACCGGGCAGTCGCATCTCGGCCCGCAGTCGGAGAGACCGGCCGGGTTCGATCTCCTCCACCCGCCAGAAGTCGAGCGAGTCGCCCACCCGCAGCCGCTCGGCGTCGCGCCGACCGCGACGCAGGCCCACACCGCCGACGAACCGGTCCATCCGACCCCGGACCGCCCACGCCAGCGGGAAGGAGTACCAGCCGTGTTCGCCGCCGATGCCCTCGATCACCCTCCACAGCGACTCCCGTGAGGCTTCGACCTCCAGCTCCCTCTCGTCGTGGTAGAGGCTTCCGCCCGCCCAGTCCGGGTCGGTGGGCAGCGGGTCGCTGGGCGCGCCTGGATACGCCGCCGACGACCAGCGGGTGTCCACCCGCGCCTCACGGACCCGCCGGAGCGCCAGCTCCAGGGCCTCGTCGAAGGGCATCGGGCGTCCCGGCGGATACCCCACCCAGCGGGTGATGTCCGTCTCCCGGCACACGACCTCGTGGCGCAGCGACTCCGCCAGCGGCCTGGCGAGCGCCGAGGGGACCGGGGTGACCAGGCCGATCCACAGCCCCGAGAGCCGGGGTGTGAGCACCGGCACCGGGACGATGAGCCGTTTGCGCAGACCGGCGACGCGAGCGTAACGGCGCATCATCTCCTTGTACGTGAGCACGTCCGGTCCACCGATGTCGAAGGCCCGATCGACCTCGGGCGGCATGGACGCCGAGCCGACCAGGCAGTGCAGTACGTCCCGGACGGCGATCGGCTGGATACGGGTGTTCACCCAACTGGGGGTCACCATCGCGGGCAGTCGTTCCGTCAGGTAGCGCAGCATCTCGAAGGAGGCCGACCCCGAGCCGATGACGACGGCCGCGCGCAGCACGGTCGCCGGCACCGGACCGTCCAGGAAGACCCGCCCGACCTCGGCCCGCGAGCGCAAGTGGGGCGAGAGCGACTCCTCGGGGACGCCTGGGGGGGTGAGTCCGCCGAGATAGACGATCCGCCGGACCCCTGCCTCGTGCGCCTTCTCCGCGAAGATCCGGGCGGCCCGGCGGTCGGTCTCCTCGAAGGCGGAGCCCGTGCCCAACGCGTGGACCAGGTAGTACGCGACGTCGACGCCGCGCATGGCGGCGGCGACCGCCTCCGGGTCGGTGGCGTCCCCCCGGACGATCTGGACGTCCTCCGCCCAGGGGTGGTCGCGCAGCTTCTCGGGGGACCGGGCCATGCAACGGACCAGGTGACCGGCGCGCAGCAACTCCCGGACCAGTCGGCCGCCGATGTAGCCGGACGCGCCCGTCACCAGGCAGTGCGGCGGGTCCTCGGCGTGCCGGTCCGTCGAGGCGCCGCTCGGCCACTCCCCGGCGTTCCGCCCTTCCTCCACGCCGCCCACGCTGGCTCCTCTCGCCGTACCCGCACACCGAGCATGACGGGACGATCGCCTGTTCGCCCGTCGCGGGCGGCGGGTGGGTGTACCCCGTCCTCGGCGGGGAGTCGGCGCGTTCCGCCCCCCGGCGTACTGTCTCGACGGGGCGCCCGAGCGTCTCCGTCCTGTCACCCTCTACCCCGGTGCTCCCGGTCCCGCCGGCCGGGTCGCGGGGTCGTCCGCCCGGTCCGCCGGCCCGGGCGCGGCGCCGCGGGCGGCCGGGTTCCCGGGCCACCACGCGCGGGGGCCGATGTCGAGAACGAGCGCGGGCACCAGGAGCGAGCGGACGACGAGCGTGTCCAGCAGCACCCCGAAGGCCACGATGAAGGCCAACTGCACGAGGAAGGCCAGCGGGATCACCATCAGCGCGGCGAAGGTGGCGGCGAGCACCACCCCGGCAGACGTGATCACTCCGCCCGTCGTGGTCAACCCGCGCAGGACCCCCTCGCGATGGCCGTGGACGAGCGTCTCCTCCCGTACCCGGGACATGAGGAAGATGTTGTAGTCGACGCCGAGCGCGACGAGGAACACGAAGCCGTAGAGCGGGACCGAGGCGTCCGTGCCGCTGAAGCCCAGGAGCCCTTGGAAGACGAGCGCCGAGACCCCGATGGTGGCGAGGAAGTTGAGAGCCACCGTCGCGACCAGCAGCACGGGCACCAGCAGGGAGCGCAACAGCATCACGAGGATGACCAGGATGACGACGAGGACCACGGGAACGATCACCGCCCGGTCCCGGGCCGCGGTCCGCTGGGTGTCCGACTGCTGTGCCGTGTAGCCGCCGACCAGGGCGTCCGCGCCGGGAACGGCACCCACCTCGGCACGGAGTCGATCGATGGTCTCCTGGGCCGCCTCGCTGTCCGGGGCGGCCTGCAGAGTGGCGTCGATCCGCACCCGCCCGTCCACGACCAGGGGTTCCCCGGAACCCGGCGCGCCGCCGGCGGTGACGGCGGCGGCCGACGCCACCCCCGGGGTGTTCCGCGCGACGGAGGTCACCTCCTCGGCGCTGTCGGCCTCCGTGATGATCACGGCGGGGCTGCCGGATCCGCCGGGGAAGTGCTCGCCGAGGGTCTGTTGGGCGGCGACGGAGGGAGCGTCGTTCACGAAGATCTCGTCGAGGGGCACTCCCTTGGAGGACAGCGACGGCGAGAAGGCCGCGCAACAGGCCAGGACGAGCGCGGTCACCACCCAGGTGCGCCGGGGCCTGGCGCCGACCACGGTCGCCACCCGTCGCCACACGCGGTGGCCCTCCGCGGAGGCTCCCGAAACGGGCTTGGAGGGCCAGTAGGCGGCGCGCCCGAGCAGGGCGAGCATGGCGGGGAGGAAGGTGAGGGCGGAGAGCAGGGCGCAGGCGATGCCGATGGCGCCCACCGGCCCGAGAGCGCGGTTGTTGGTCAGGTCGCTGGCGAGAAGGGCCAGCAGACCGAGCGCGACCGTGGCAGCGCTGGCCGCGATGGCTCCGAAGGAACGACGAACCGCCGCGAGCGCGGCGGTGGCCCGATCGCCGCGGGCCGCCAGCTCCTCGCGGAAGCGGGCTGCCAGCAGCAGCGCGTAGTCGGTCGCGGCGCCGATGACGAGGATGGAGAGGATTCCCTGGACCTGACCGTCGACGCGGACCACGTCGCGGTCGGCCAGGAAGTAGACCACCGCGCCGGCGAGCCCGAGAGCGAAGATGGAGCCCAGGATGATCACGAAGGGGAGCAGGACGCTCCGGTAGACGAGCAGCAGAATCAGCAGGACCGCGCTCAGTGCCACGGTCAACAGCAGCCCGTCGATCCCGCTGAAAGCGTCGGACAGGTCGGCTCGGCTCGCGGCCGGTCCGGCGAGCTGGGCGGTGGTGCCCGGGACGGCGTCCGCAGCGTCGCGGACCTCGTCCAGCACCGTCGGCAGTTCCTCGCCCACGTCCGACGCCAGCGGCACCACGGCCTGGAGGGCTTCGCCGTCCTCGGAACGCACGGCGGGCGAGGGGCGGCCCGCGACGCCGCTCCGGCCGCTCAGCGAGGCGACGGCGGCGGTGGCCTCGGCCTGCTGCGCGCCGGTGACCTGGGCGCCCCCGGCCGTCCACACCACGATCACGGGCAGGGTCTCGGACCGCTCGAAGGCCTCACCCGCCCGTAGCGCCCGAGTGGACTCGGCGTTCTGCGGGAGGAACGAGGCCTGGTCGTCGGTGGCCACCTCGCCCAGCCGGCCCGCGTAGGGGCCGAGCGCCCCACCGACGCCCAGCCAGACGAGCGCCAGGGCCAGGGGTACGAACCACCGGGCCCAACGTGGTGCGGATCTCATCAGGAATCCCACTCCCCAGACAATTCGACAGTCAAGTATCTCGATCGTCGAGTGATCCTATACTGGCGGTATGACCGGTCCTGGACTGCCCCCCGCACCACTTCTCGCAGAGGACCCGACAGGGTTGCGGTCCTTCGCCGTTCTCCTGCGGGGGATCAACAGCGAGTTCAACCGGATCGCACAGGACTTCGCGCACTCCCAGGGCCTGCACCTGACGGACGTGCAGGCCCTGATAGCGATCCTGGATGCCGATGCCGATGCCGATGCCGATGCCGATGCCGATGCCGAAGGGGGGAGCGGGCCCATGACTCCCGGCCGCCTCGGTCGTCGCCTCGGCCTGACCTCCGGCGCGGTCACCGCCTGCCTGGACCGCCTGGAGCGGGCGGGCCATGTCCGGCGAGTCCGGGCGCGCGACGACCGTCGCGTCGTGCACCTGCACTACGCGACGGCCGGGCGGCGGCTCGCCAGGGACTACTTCATGCCGATGGCCCGGAGTACGGACGCGGTACGGGAGCGCTTCGCGCCCGAGGAACTGGAGGTCGTCGTCCGCTTCCTCGCGGAGCTGAACGGCGAACTCGGGCGGCTGGGGCGAAGCTCGGCCTAGAGTCGTGCCGCCGAGGCCGCGCGTGTGTGAAAAGGCTTAACGGCGGGCCGAGTTGGATACGACTACTGCGGAACCGCCGTCGTGGCGGCGAGTCGGGCCGGCCTGTCGTGGGGGTACTTCGTGAAGCACGCGCCGTTGTACCTGCGGCCTCGCGTGGAACCGCCGCTGGCCGCGCTGCTGGCGGACGCGCCTTTCCTCCACGCGCTCTGCGACGCGCTCGGTTCACCGCTGAACGTGTTGATCCCCGAAGTCGTGGCCCGCAACGCCGAGCGCTTCGGGTCGGTCCTCCGCCGGCACCGGCTCGCCGGCCGGGTGTACTTCGCCCACAAGGCGAACCGGTCGAGTGCCCTCCTCCGCAGACTCGCCGGGTGCGACCCGACCGCCGTGGGTGTCGACACGGCCTCGCTCGGTGAGCTGAGGCATGCCTTGAGCTGCGGCTTCTCCGGCGAACGGCTGTTGGTCACCGGACCGAAGGACCACGACCTGCTGTGGCTGGCCGCCCGGGTGGGGGCGACGGTCAGCCTCGACTCCCCCGGCGAGGCGGAGGCGCTCGCCGGACTCGTCCGCGACCACGGGATGGGCAGGGTGGACGTGTTGGCCCGCCTCTCGGGATTCGAGCCGGACGGAGGCTCGGGCGGCTCTCGGGTCCTGTCGCGGAGAAGCCGCTTCGGCACCCCGGTCGGCGAGGCCGAGGCGCTGTGGCAGACGCTGGAACGGCACGACGACGCGGTCGAGTTGACCGGCGTCGCCTATCACCTCGACACCACCGGACTCGCGGAGAAGGCCCGCGCCCTGGAGCGGTGCGTGGAGCTGCTCGAGGCGTGCAGGGCCAGGGGATTCCGGCCGCGTGCCGTCGACATCGGTGGAGGGTTCGGCACCCGCTATCTCGCCGAGGCCGAGGAGTGGGAGACCTGGACCACGGCCCTGAGCGAGGCCGTGCTCGGCCGGAGATCGCCGCTCACCTGGCGGGGGCACGGCTACGGACTGCGCAACGAGGGGGGCACCGTACGCGGCACGGCGGCGCTCTACCCGGCACACCGCTCCCTGGCCGGAGCCGACTACCTGGACGCCCTGCTGTCCCGGCCCGGACCCGATCTCGAACGCCCTCCGGCCACGTCGTTGCTGGAGCATCTGAACGATCTCTACGTCGAGCCGGGCCGGGCGCTCGTCGATCAGTGCGGGCTGTCCCTCGCCCGAGTCCTGGAGGTGCGGCCGACGGAGGACGCCCGGCACCTGGTCCGGCTCGGCATGAACGCGGGGGATGTGAGCCTGGAGGAACACGGCGTCCTGGTGGACCCGGTGCTCGTGCCCCGCCCCGGCGCCGAGGCGGCGTCGCGCCCGGAGCGATCTCACGCGGCCGTCCACCTGCTGGGCAACCTCTGTCTGGAAGCCGACCTGATCACCCGTCGACTGGTCCACCTGCCCCGGCTCCCGCGCGTCGGCGACCTGCTCGCCTTCGCCAACACCGCGGGCTACGCGATGGACTTCCACGCCCACCGCGCCCAGCGACAGCCGCTCGCCCGCACGGTGGCGGTCACGGACACGGGGGGCGACCGCCGCTGGTGCCTCGACGAGGACTACTGGCCCCCCGCGCCCCCGAAGGGAGGGACCTCTTGAGGTTCAACAGCATCACCGAGGCCATCGGCAACACGCCTCTCGTGCGCATCGACCCGGCCGTGCACGGGCTGAACCACATCGATCTCTACGCCAAGCTGGAGATGCTCAATCCCTTCGGGTCGGTCAAGGACCGGCCCGCCTGGCACATGGCCCGGCCGTTTCTGGAAGACCCCTCCGGGGGCAACGACACGGTCGTGGAACTGTCCAGCGGCAACACGGCCAAGGCCTTGGCGCTGCTCGCCGGGATGCACGGACGCCGCTTCCGAAGCGTCACCAACCGGATGCGGGTCCCGGAGATCAAGGAACTGCTCCTTCTCCTCGGTGCGGAGATCGAGGAACTCCCGGGGCGCAGCGAGTGCCTGGACCCGACCGACACCGACGATCCGCTGACCCGCTTCCACCAGGCGCTCGCGGAGCCCGGGAGCGCCTACCGGCACACCGACCAGTACTTCAACCCGCGCAACGTGGAGGCCCACGCGACCGGTACGGGACCGGAGATCGTCAAGGACCTGGAGGGTCGGGTCCCGGACTGGTTCGTGGCCTGCGTGGGCACGTCCGGATCGTCGACCGGGGTCGCGCGGGCCCTGCGCGAGCACGACGCGCGCGTTCGGGTGCTCGGACTGGTGGCGGACAAGACCGACTTCATCCCCGGCATCCGCACCATCGACGAGGTGCACCAGGTCGGCCTGTTCGACCCGGCGACGTACGACGCCATCGCCTCGGTGACCTCGCGGGAGGCCATCGACGGCATGGTCACTCTCATCCGCCGCTGCGGGCTGCTGTCCGGCCCGACGGGCGGCGCGGCCTACCAGGGGGCCCTCCGACACCTCGCCTCGGCCGACGCCGAACTCCACGGCACGGGGCGCCGCGAGACGGCGGTCTTCATCGTCTGCGATCGCGCCGAGAGCTATCTCGGCTACGTACGACGGCGCCGCCCAGAACTCCTGGGGCGAACCAGGCGAGGCCATTCCGCCGCCGCCCTGACCGAGGACGAGGTCCGGGAGGGCGCTCGCGCCGTCGACGTCCAGGAGGCGCGGAGCTGGATGGCCGGAGGAGAGCCCCGCCCACTCGTGGTGGACCTGCGCGGACCGCACGCCTACGCGGCCCGGCACATCCCCGGGTCGTTGAACATCGTCGACGAGCTGTTCGACGAGATGGTGTTCTCGGGGCTGCCGTTCAGCAAGGGCACGCCCGTGTTGCTGGCCTGTCCGGTGGGGGAGAAGTCCCTGCGGTACGCGGCGCTGCTCACCCGGATGGGGCACCCCGACGCCCGCAGCCTGGCCGGCGGCGTCGTCGCCTGGCGGGACGCCGGGGCGCCGCTGGTGAGGGAGTGACCCGGTGGGACGGGACCCGGTCGACGCACAGGCGGCCACGGATACCTGGGGCGGAGCGGTGCGGGAGCAGTTCCCGATCGTCACCGCCCATCCGGAGTTGGCCTACCTGGACAGCGCGGCCACGTCGCAGAAGCCGGAGGCCGTCCTGGAGGCGGTCCGCGCCTACCTGACCAACTGCAACGCCAACGCGGGTCGCGGCACCTACCCTTGGGCCAACCGCACCACCGAACTGATCGCCCGAACCCGCGACCGGGTCAAGGAGTTCCTCGGCGACTCCGAACCCGACCGTTCGGAGGTGCACTTCACCAGCGGCACCACGGAGGGTCTCCGGCTCGTCGCCCGGGACTGGCTCACGGACCACCTCGCCGACGGTGACGAGATCCTCGTCCCCTTCGGTGACCACCGCGCCAACCTGGAACCCTGGATCGAGGCGCGGCGGCTGCTCGCCGAGCGCGGCGTGCGCGTCCGGCTCCGCGCACTGCCCTGCCAGGCCGTGTCCGGCGACTACGACCACCGCGCGGTCGCCTCCGCGGTCGGTCCACGCACCCGCTTCGTCGCCGCCACCCACGTCCACCACGTCTACGGTGGCGACATGAACGTCCACCGGCTGCGCGACGCGGTCGGCCCCGAGGTGCCCATCTGCCTCGACGCCGCTCAGAGTGTCGGGCACCTTCCCTTCCGGGTGGACGATCCCGCCCTCGACGTCGACTTCGTGGTCTTCTCCGGGCACAAGATGTTCGCGCTGCCCGGAACCGGCGCGGTCTGGGCCCGCAACACGCGAGGCGCGGCGCTGCGGCCCACCGGCTGGGCGGGGACCCCGAACACCGTGGGCATCGTGTCGTTGCTCGCCGCCCTGGACTGGCTGGACGGCCTCGACGTCGGTCGGATCCGTGCGCACGTCGGACGGCTCACCACGCGCCTGACGGACCGACTGCGCCGGCTGGACGCCTACGAGGTGCTGGGGTGTCCCGAGAGCCTGCCCGCCGACTCGCCGTTGCCGCCGCCGCAACGCAGGCACGGCATCGTCACCTTCCGTCACCGAGACATCCCCGCCGACGACCTGGGCTTCATCCTGTTCGGCCACGGCCTCATGGTCCGCGCCGACAACCTGTGCCAGGCGGGTGCCGACACCAGGGAGGGATCGGTACGGGTGAGTCTGCACGTGTACAACACCGACGACGAGATCGATCGGTTGCTGAACGTTCTCGACGAGTTGAACTAAGCAGCTCTTGATAACCGTTTCCACCTGTAGATTGCCCGTGGCGCGGCGGGCGAGTGGGACGGAAGAGGAGCGCGACCGGATGGGCGTGAGCATGGAGTCGGCCAAGGCGTGGGTGGAACGCTGGGAACGGCAGCAGCGGCGGTACGCCGTCGACCGCGAGGAGCGGTTCACCGTGATCGCCGACCTCGTGGAGCACCTGTGCGCCGGTCGCACCCGACCGCTCCTGCTGGACCTCGGGTGCGGCCCGGGCTCCCTGGCCGCCAGACTCGCCCGGCGGATGCCGCACGCGGAGATCGTCGCCGTCGACTCCGACCCCGTCCTGCTGGAGCTGGGGCGCACCCACCACGCCGACGCCGCCCGGTACGTGCGCACGGTCATCGGCGAGGCCGGTTGGACCGACGCCCTGGAACTGCGGCGCGCCCCGGACGTCGCCGTCTCGACGACCGCGCTCCACTGCCTTCCCGTCGGCGCCCTGAGCGAGACCTACCGGGCGCTGGGCGTCCTCCTCCCGGCGGGTGGAGCGCTGGTCAACGGCGATCACTTCCCGCCCGACGCGGGCTCCTGCGGTGACCTCACCGCCCACGTGGGGCGTCGGAGGGCGGAACGCGCGGGCGGGCACCCGGAGGAGGACTGGCTCTCGTGGTGGCGCGCCGCCTCGGCCGACCCGGAACTGGCCGACCTGTTCGAGCGGCGCGACCGGGGCGGCGCCCCCTCCGGGGGCGGCGACGGCAGCGGTCACCTTCCGCTGTGCCGCCACTCCGACCTGCTGACGGAGGCGGGTTTCGGAGAACTGACACCGGTGTGGCAGGTGGGTGACAGCCGGGTGGTGGTGGCACGCAGACTCTGACACCCGGCGTCTCGTGGCCCACACATGACGCGGCCCCGCCCGCGGTCGCCCGTCGAGCGGGGCGCCGTCCTCGGCCCCGGACGCCCGCTCGACGGGGCGCCCCGGCGGCGTCAGTGGTCGTCCCAGTGCCCCTCGTGCTCGGCGTGGCGGTGGCCGTCGTGCACGTAGTCGGTGTGGTCGCCGTGCGGGACGGCCACGTGACCGCAGCCCTGTCCGTGACGGTGATCGTGCGCCGGGTGCGTGGAGTGGTCCGGGTGCACGCACTCGTCCACGTGGTCGCCGTGCGTCCGGTGGACGTGGCCGTCGTGCACGTAGTCGGTGTGGTCGCCGTGCGGGACCGCCACGTGACCGCAGCCCTGGGCGTGTCGGTGGGGGTGATCGTGGTGGGGCTGGTGCGCCGTCTCGGTGGTCATCGGGTGCTCTCCTTCGTGCTGCCCCGGCCCGCGGGGCCTGACACCTCTCCGGGTACCCCGTACCACGTGCATCGTACGACCGAGCGCCGGAGCCCGCCCGCCGGTGACACCTCGCGCGCCCTGGCGCGCCTCGACCCGCGCCGGAGCGACGCTGGACGAGGCGCGTGTGCCGTACCGGGCCGGACGGTGCCGTGGCTGCGACCACCGTCCGGCCCGGAGCCTCAGTGCCCCGGCACGGCCGCGAGGGGGTCGGCCTCGTGCGCGCAGTCCTCGTCGAAGCCGTAGGTGCCCCATGCGGGGAAGGGGTCCCGCGTCGGGAGCCTCTCGCCCTGCCGTACGAGACAGTCGGTCAGGGCCGCGCCGAGCGGTTCGGCCTCCAGGCGGGTCCCGATGAAGACGAGTTCCTGAGCGTGCGGGCTGTCGGCGTCACGCGCGGAGGAGGGCTCGAAGCGCGCCACCGATCCGGCCTGGGACCACAGTCCCGTCACACGGGGTCGACTGGCCAGGGTGAAGAACCCCTTGGACCTGAGCACCTGTCCGTAGGCGCCGCTGTCCAGCCCCTCGGTCACGAACGTCCACAGTCGCTCGGGGTGGAAGGGCGTCGCCGAGCGGAAGACGGTCGAGGAGATGCCGTACTCCTCGGTCTCGGGGACGTGGTCGCCGTTGAGTTCCCGCACCCACCCCGGGGCCTGCTGTGCCCGCTCCAGGTCGAAGCGACCGGTGCCCAGGACCTCGCGGACCGGAACGCGGCCCCGCACGGACGACACCACGTGGGCGGCGGGGTTGAGTCGGGTGAGAGCGGCCCGCAGTCGGTCGGCCGACGCGGCGTCGACCAGGTCGAGCTTGTTGACGACGATGACGTCGGCGAACTCGACCTGGTCCATCAGCAGGTCGCTGACCGTGCGTTCGTCGCCCTCGTACTGGTCCAGGCCGCGCGCGATCAACTCGTCCCCGCCGGCCAACTCCGGCAGGAACCCGGCGGCGTCCACGACCGTGACCATCGTGTCCAGTCGGGCCAGGTCGCCCAGGGTGGCACCGTCGTCGCGAGCGAACGCGAAGGTCGCGGCCACCGGCATCGGTTCGGAGATGCCGGAGGACTCGATGAGCAGGTAGTCGAAGCGCCCCTCCCGTGCCAGCCGGTCCACCTCCTCCAGCAGGTCGTCGCGCAGGGTGCAGCAGATGCACCCGTTGGTCATCTCGACCAGACGCTCCTCGGTTCGCGACAGCGCCGCCTCGCCGCCGCGCACCAGCGCGGCGTCGATGTTCACCTCGCTCATGTCGTTGACGATGACCGCGACGCGCAGGCCCTCTCGGTTGCCGAGGACGTGGTTGAGCAGGGTGGTCTTGCCGGCGCCGAGGAAGCCCGACAGGACCGTGACGGGCAGCGGCGACGAGGGCGGGGCGTGGTTCACGCGGCTCGGCCCTCCGGGCGAAGCAGGCCACGCTCGTAGGCCTTGGCCAGCCGCTGGGGCACCCGGTAGGGCACGCCGTCCACCGTGATGGTGACCAGCTGGGGCGGGGTTGCCTTCCACCGCGCACGACGGTGACGGGTGTTGCTGCGCGACATCTTGCGCTTGGGAACGGCCACGGGATCCTCCGGGGTCTGCGAACGGGACGCCCGAACGATACATGAAAACGGATGTCGTTTCATGTTGGGTGGGCGGTGTTCTCGTCCCGGGAGTCGTCGACGGGCGGGCGGCCGTCCGGGCCGGTGTCGCGTCGCGGGGTCCGATCGTTTCGGTACGCCACGCCTCGACCTTCCCGGTCCGTCACGTTCGGTTACGGTGGTGCACGGCTCGGAGGCCGCGGCCGAGGCGGGGCCCGCTCGCGGACTCCTCGCCGGAGGGGGTTAACAACTGTTGCGTGACACATCAGTGAATCTCATCCTTTCTCAGCCGCTATCTTGATCGTGTGAAGCTTTCCGAGTGGGCGGCACGCAATGGCGTGCACTACCAGACCGCGTGGGTGTGGGCGAAAGAGGGCCGTATGCCGGTCCCGGTCCGCCAGACGCCATCCGGTACATGGCTGGTCGACGAGCCCACCCCGGAGGCTTCCGGACGGGTCGTGGCGTACTGCCGGGTGTCCTCGGCGGACCGGAAAGCGGACCTTGACCGGCAGGTGGCCCGCGTGGTCCAAGCGGCCACGGGGCTGGGCCTGCCGGTCGCTGAAGTCGTGACCGAGGTCGGTTCGGGGCTGAACGGGCGGCGGCGCGAGCTGCGCCGGGTGCTGTCCGACCCCCGGGCCGCGGTGATCGTGGTCGAGCACCGCGACCGGCTTGCCCGGTTCGGTGTCGAGCACCTCGAAGCGGTCCTGTCGGCGTCCGGGCGGCGTCTGGTCGTCCTCGACCCCACCGAGACCGCCGATGACCTCGTAGGGGACATCACCGAAGTCCTCACGTCGATGTGCGCCCGCCTGTACGGGCGGCGGGCGGCGAGGAACCGGGCCGCTCGCGCGGTGGCCGTGGCGACCGGCGAGGACGCCGAATGAAGAAGTTCCAGCCGCGGCCCGGGTTCGTGGTGCGGGCGTTCCGGTTCGCCCTGGACCCGAACGCCACCCAGGAGGCCGCGCTGCGTTCGCACTGCGGTGCCGCGCGGGCCGCGTACAACAGGGCTGTGGGCTGGGTGACGGCGTCGTGGTGGCAGCGCCGTGCGGAGGAGACCTACGGGATCCCCGAGGAGTCGCCGACCGAGTGGCGGCCGTGGTCGCTTCCGTCGCTGCGGAAGGCGTTCAACGAGGCCAAGCACACCGACCCCAGGTTCGCCGCCTGGTGGGAGGAGAACTCCAAGGAGGCGTACTCCACCGGCCTGGCGAACGCGTCGGCCGCGTTCGGCAACTACGCGAAGTCGAAGAACGGCAAGCGGAAGGGCGCCCGGATGGGCGTCCCCCGGTTCAAGTCGAAGCACAAGGCGCGTCTTTCCTGCCGGTTCACCACGGGCACCATCCGTGTGGACGCCGACGGCCGGCACGTCACCCTCCCCCGGCTCGGCACGCTGCGCACCCACGAGCCGATGGTGAAGCTCCTCGGCCGCGTCCAGGCCGGGACAGCCCGGATCCTGTCCGCGACCGTGCGGCACGAGCGCGGACGCTGGTTCGCCTCCCTCCAGGTCGAGGTCAAGCGTGACATCGTGCGCGTGGCTCGCCCGGATGCGGCAGTCGGCATCGATCTCGGTGTGAAGACCCTCGCCGTGTTGGCCGACAGCACCGGCCAGATCCGCACCGTCGCGAACCCGGGCCACTACGACGCCGCCCGCGCGCAGCTGCGCCGCGCCTCCCGGACCGTGTCCAGGCGGCAGGGCCCCGACCGGCGCACCGGGCAGAGGCCGTCCCGCCGCTGGGAGAAGGCCAACGCGGCCCGCAACCGCGTGCATCACCGGGTGGCGAACCTCCGCGAGGACGCCCTGCACAAGCTCACCACGGCCGTGGCCGCCGAGTACGGCACCGTCGTGGTCGAGGACCTCAACGTCGCCGGGATGCTCCGCAACCGGCGTCTGGCCCGCCGCATCGCCGATGCCGGGTTCGGGGAGATCCGCCGCCGGCTCACCTACAAGACCCGTCAGCGCCACGCCACCCGCATGATCGTGGCGGACCGCTGGTACCCCTCCTCGAAGACCTGTTCCGGGTGCGGCGGAGTGAAAGCCAAGCTGCCGCTGCACGTGCGGACCTTCGAATGCGACGCCTGCCACCTGGTCGTCGACCGGGACGACAACGCCGCGCTCAACCTCGCCGCCCTCGCGGCGGCCTGCGTGACTGGTACCGGAGTGGCCGCAGACCAGGACACCCCCAAGCGGGTGTCGAAGCCTCGTGGAGCCGACCGTGAGACCCGCGCCACCCGCCCCCGCCGCGAGGCGGAGGCGGGCAGGGGCGGGTGGCGCAACCCTGCCGCACCAGCGGCAGAGGGAAACGAGAGACCGTACTCAAGCCGAAGCCCTCACGCTCTGGTGATGTGACGGACCTTCCGGGACGAAATGCCCGAAATGCTGAGAGCCGCCGAGGCTCTGAGCAACGGCGGTGGGAGCATGGAGCATGGAAGCCAAGGGCGAGCCGATGATCGGTCCGGGGAGATGTTGAGAGAGGTCTCCGCGACCCGCTACGTCGAACCGCTGCACTCCGGGGGCTCCGTCCCCGGCGTCGTCGAGGCTGACGACCTGGGCACCTACGTCGTGAAGTTCACGGGCTCCGCGCAGGGGCGCAGGGCGTTGGCGGCCGAGGTGATCGTGGGGGAGCTGGCGCGCGCCCTCGGGCTTCGCTTCCCGGAGCTGGTGCTGGTGCGCTTCGACCCCGTGATCGCGGAGGGGGAGCCGCACGAGGAGGTCCGACGCCTGCACCGGGCCAGCTCCGGCGTGAACCTGGGGATGGACTTCCTGCCGGGGGCCGGGGACTTCACGCCCGACCTCGCGGAGGGCTTCCCCGTCGATCCGCTCTCCGCGGGGCGGATCGTCTGGTTCGACGCCCTGACGGCCAACGTGGATCGCACGGTGCACAGTCCGAACCTCCTGGTCTGGCCGATGCGCGGGATCGTCCGACCGCGCCTGTGGCTGATCGACCACGGAGCCGCCCTCGTCTTCCACCATCGCTGGGAGGACGCCGACCCGCTGAGGGCGTACGACCTGAGGCACCATGCCCTGGGACGCTACGGCCCCGACGTGCGGGCCGCCGACGCCGAACTGGCCCCCCTGGTCACCCGCGAACTGCTGAGCCGGGTGACGGCCGCCGTCCCCGACGGGTGGTTGGCGACCGACTCCGGCCCGGCGACCCCGGACGAGGTCCGCCGCGCCTACGTGGACCACCTGCACGCGCGCGTCCTCGGATCCGCGCACTGGCTCCCCGGCGGCTTCCCCACCAGTGAAGAGCGCGTGGCGGAGGAGAAGCGTCGCGCGGCCCGCTCGCGACGGGAGCGCCCGCACTGGCTCGAACACGTGCCGGTCACGGGTGGGGGGCCGGAGCGGATGTCGGACGGGGTGGAGCGCCGGCGCTGACCGCCGCGGCGGGCCGGTCCGGCCTCGCCGCCGGAGGACGCGGGGGCGGGGCGGCCGTCGTCCTCCCTCGCGGAGGTTGTCCCGACATACGGACGATAGAACGCCTGGACTTCCTGCCGTTCCCGCGCGAGGCTACGCTCACGGTGTGTCGAAACCGGACGTGGACCCGACGGCGCGGCTCGACCTCGGTGTGGATCGAGGCAGTCCGGTGCCGCTGTACTTCCAACTGGCGCAGCGGCTGGAGACGGCGATCGGGCGGGGCGAGCTGACCCCGGGCACCCTGCTGGGAAACGAGATCGCCCTGGCGGCACGGCTCGGCCTGTCCCGCCCCACCGTGCGGCAGGCCATCCAGTCCCTGGTGGACAAGGGGCTGCTGGTGCGTCGCCGGGGAGTCGGTACCCAGGTGGTGCACGCGCGGGCCGGACGGTCGCCCGAGCTGAACGGACTCTACGACGAGCTGACGGCGGCCGGTCGCGACCCGACCACCACGGTCCTGGTCAGTGCCCTGGTCCCGGCGAGCGAGGAGGTGGCCGCCGCCCTCGGGCTGGCCGCGGGCAGCGAGGTCCACCGGCTGGAGCGGATGCGCATGGCCGACGGCGAGCCCCTGGCCTACCTCCGCAACCACCTGCCGACCGGCCTCGTCGATCTGGACACCCGTCGATTGGAGAGCACCGGACTGTACCGGCTCCTGAGGGACGCCGGGATCACGCCGCACCGTGCTCACCAGTCGATCGGCGCGCGAGCCGCCACCGAGGCGGAGGCTCGGCGGCTCGGCGAGAGCGAGGGCGCCCCGCTGCTCACGATGCGGCGCACCACCTACGACGTCACGGGGCGACCGGTCGAGTCGGGCGCGCACGCCTACAGGCCGTCCCGGCACTCCTTCGACTTCCAGGTGCTGGCGCGAATCTGAACGGGATCGCCACCGGGGCGGAGGTGCGTTCTCGCCGGACACCTCGGGCATCTATGTCCGGACAAATGCCCGGCGTCGTCGCACCGACTGTCCGTGTGCCGCTCCCATGACGGAGAATGGGGCGTTTGCGGCGGTGCTCGCCGCGGCGGTTCAGGCGCCACCGGTCGCCGGGACGGCCCCCGGAGGCGACCTCGGACGCCCGCCCGCGCCGGTCGCGTGGCGGGTGCGCCCGACCCGCGCGGGAGCACTGATCATCACCGGTCGACCGGTCACACAAGGAGGACACGGGCTCGTGGCACGTTTTCGGACCTGGCGGGGCGTCGCGCTGGCAGGCGCGCTGTCCCTCACCGCCCTCACGGCGGCGGGTTGCAGCAGTACGGGCGGCAAGCGTGCGGAGGAGGCCCGCGAGGCGGCGGTGGCCGAGGGGAGGGCCGCGGTCGACACGCCGCGCTGGACCTTCGCCATGGTCACGCACTCCGGCGACGGCGACACCTTCTGGGACATCGTGCAGAACGGTGCCGAGCAGGCCGCGGTCAAGGACAACATCAACTTCCTGTACTCCCACGACGCCGAGGCCCAGCAGCAGGCTCAGCTGGTGGACGCGGCCGTGGACAAGGGGGTGGACGGCATCATCGTCTCGCTCGCCAAGCCCGACGCCCTGAAGTCGGCGCTCGCCCGGGCCGCCGAGGCGGACATCCCGGTGATCACCGTCAACTCCGGATCGGCCGTGTCGGCGGAGCTGGGCGCCCTCACCCATATCGGTCAGGACGAGACGATCGCCGGGGAGGCCGTCGGGGAGGAGCTGAACCGACGAGGTCACGAGCGCGCACTGTGCGTGCTGCACGAGCAGGGCAACGTGGGGCACGAGCAGCGCTGCGACGGTGTCGAGGACCGCTTCGACGGCGAGGTCGAGCGGCTCTACGTGAAGGGCACCAACATGCCGGACGTGCAGTCCGCCCTGGAGGCCGAGCTCCAGGCCGACCAGGCCGTGGACGCCGTCGTCACGCTCGGCGCCCCGTACGCCGACACCGCCGTCATCGCCAAGGAGAGCACGGGCAGCGACGCGGAGATCGACACCTTCGATCTGAACGCCAAGGTCGTCGACGGACTGGCGAGCGGCTCTCTGGGGTTCGCCGTCGACCAACAGCCCTATCTCCAGGGCTATCAGGCCGTCGACCTGCTCTGGCTGTACAAGTACAACGCGGACGTCCTCGGCGGTGGTCGCCCCGTCCTGACGGGTCCTCAGATCATCACCGGGGACGACGCCGACGCCCTCGCCGACTACACGAGGCGGGGCACACGATGACCGCGAGGAGCGAGGCCGCCGGTGGAGCCCCGGCGTCCACCGGACCGGACCTGCCCGCGCCGGCCACCGACCCGGTCGCGATCCACGACGAAAGGGTTCTGCCCATCTCCCTGGCGCGACGACTGCTCGGACGTCCGGAACTCGGCTCCGTCGTCGGAGCCGTGGCCGTCTTCCTGTTCTTCGCGGTCGTCGCCGACGGGTTCCTCCGCGCCGCCAGCCTCGGCACCGTGCTCTACGCCGCCTCGACGATCGGGATCATGGCCGTGCCGGTCGCCTTGCTGATGATCGGCGGCGAGTTCGACCTGTCCGCCGGGGTCCTGGTCACCTCGGCGGCTTTGGTCTCCTCGATGTTCAGCTACCAGATGACCGCCAACGTCTGGGTCGGCGTGGGCGTCTCGCTGCTCGTCACCCTGGCGATCGGAGCGTTCAACGGAACGCTGTTGAGCCGCACCCGCCTGCCCAGCTTCATCATCACGCTGGGTACCTTCCTGATGCTGACCGGGCTGAACCTCGGTTTCACCAAGCTGATCGGCGGAACCGTCTCCACCAAGAGCATCGCCGACATGGAGGGGTTCCCCAGCGCCCGAGCCGTCTTCGCCTCGACGCTCACCGTCGGCGGGGTCGGGATCAAGGTCACCGTGCTGTGGTGGCTCGCGCTGGTCGTCATCGCCAGTTGGATCCTGCTGCGCACCCGCGCCGGAAACTGGATCTTCGCGGTGGGCGGCGACAAGGAGGCGGCCCGCGCGGTCGGCGTGCCGGTCGCCCGCACGAAGACCGGCCTCTACATGGGGGTGGGGGTCGGCGCCTGGCTCTCCGGGCAGCACCTGCTCTTCTCGTACGACGTCGTCCAGTCCGGCGAGGGGGTCGGCAACGAGCTGATCTACATCATCGCCGCCGTCATCGGGGGATGCCTGATCACCGGTGGTCACGGCAGCGCGGTCGGCGCGGCCGTCGGCGCGCTCATCTTCGGTGTGACCAGCAAGGGCATCGTCTTCGCGGAGTGGAACCCCGAATGGTTCACCTTCTTCCTCGGAGCGATGCTGCTCCTCGCGACCCTGCTCAACGCCTGGGTCCGCAAGCGCGCGGAGGCGACGACATGACCGATGGCCCGATCACCGACCGGACGATGTCGGACGTCGAGGACTCCAACGCCGAGACGGAACCCGCACTGGTGTCGTTGTGCGGCGTGGGCAAGCGCTTCGGGGGTGTCCGCGCCCTGGAGGACGTCTCGCTGGAGGTACGCGCCGGCGAGATCACCTGCGTCCTCGGCGACAACGGCGCGGGCAAGTCCACCCTCATCAAGATCATCGCCGGGTTTCATCAGCACGACTCGGGCACGCTGACGATCGAGGGCGTCGAGTCCCGGCCGGCCTCCCCCAGGGAGGCCTTGGACCTCGGCATCGCCACCGTCTACCAGGATCTCGCCGTCGTCCCCCTGATGCCTGTCTGGCGGAACTTCTTCCTGGGCTCCGAACCCCGCAAGGGGGTCGGCCCGTTCCGGCGCCTGGACGTCGACTTCATGCGGCGCACCACGCGTGCCCAGCTCCTGCGCCTGGGCATCGACCTGCGCGATGTGGATCAACCCATCGGCACGCTCTCCGGGGGCGAGCGTCAGTGCGTGGCCATCGCCCGTGCGGTGTATTTCGGTGCCAAGGTGTTGATCCTGGACGAGCCCACCGCGGCCCTCGGCGTGAAACAGTCCGGGATGGTGCTGAAGTACGTGGCGGCGGCTCGGGACGAGGGCCTGGGCGTGGTGTTGATCACGCACAACCCGCACCACGCCCATCTGGTCGGAGACCGCTTCGTGCTGCTCAGGCGCGGCACGACGGTGGGTAGCCACGCCGCGGACGCCATCACGTTGGAGGAGTTGACTCGCGAGATGGCCGGCGGAAGCGACCTGGACGACCTGCGCCACGAACTCCGCCGACACGAGGGCCGAGCCGCCGTGTCGCCGCCCCGCTGAACCATCCTGGCCCGGTGGGCGAGGCTGGGGGCCGGCCCGTTTCGGCACCCGCGGGGTCTCCCCGTGTTGGGGCCGGCGGCGAGCCGGTCCCGGGGGTCCCTACTCGGGTGGGCGCGTCGCCGGCTCTTTGCCGTGGACACCCTCGTGCCGGATTACCTCCGAAGGGCGCCGGCGCCCCGGTTCCCTCGCGGGGCGGGCGCACGGCCCCACCTGTTTCGGCAACCGCCGGCCCGGTGCGGCACAATCGCACCCGATGAGCACCTACCGCGACCTCACCGCCCCCATCGGCTCGCGTCGGGCCACGGTCCTGAGAACCGTGGGGACCCGAGAGCGCCGGTCCCACCTGACCGCGCCCCGCGTCCCGACGGTCGGCATCGACATCGGCGGCACCAAGGTCATGGCCGGCGTCGTCGACGCCGACGGGAACATCCTGGAACGAGTCCGCACGGAAACCCCGGACAAGTCCAAGAGCGCCAAGGTGGTCGAGGACATCATCGTCGAGCTGGTGCTGGACCTCTCCGATCGGCACGACGTGCACGCCGTGGGCATCGGGGCGGCCGGTTGGGTGGACGCCGACCGCAGTCGGGTGCTGTTCGCGCCCCACCTCTCCTGGCGCAACGAGCCCCTCCGGGACCGTGTCTCCGGACGCCTGTCCGTACCCGTCCTGGTCGACAACGACGCCAATGCCGCCGCCTGGGCCGAGTGGCGCTTCGGCGCGGGGCGCGGCGAGGAACACCTCGTCATGATCACCCTGGGAACGGGCATCGGAGGCGCCATCCTCCAGGACGGCCAGGTCAAGCGTGGCAAGTACGGCGTCGCCGGGGAGTTCGGTCACATGCAGGTGGTGCCCGGAGGGCACCGTTGCCCCTGTGGGAACCGGGGCTGTTGGGAGCAGTACAGCTCCGGGAACGCCCTGGTCCGGGAGGCGCGAGAGCTGGCCGCAGCGGAGTCACCGGTCGCCTACGGTGTCGTCGAGCACGTCGACGGACACGTCTCCGACATCACCGGTCCGATGATCACCGAGCTGGCCCGTGAGGGGGACGCCATGTGCGTGGAACTCCTCCAGGACATCGGCCAGTGGCTCGGCGTCGGGATCGCCAACCTGGCGGCGGCCCTCGACCCGTCCTGTTTCGTGATCGGAGGCGGGGTCAGCGCGGCGGGCGACCTGCTGATCGTCCCCGCCCGAGACGCCTTCAAGCGGAACCTCACCGGACGCGGCTACCGCCCCGAGGCGAGGGTCGTGCGGGCACAGTTGGGCCCCGACGCGGGCATGGTCGGCGCCGCCGACCTCGCCCGACTCGTGGCCCGCCGCTTCCGCAGAGCCAAGCGGCGCCGGGTGGAACGCTACGAGCGGTACGAACGCTACGCAGAGGCGCGCCGTTCGGCCCGGGAGGCCTTGTGAACCCGTCTGCTTCCCCGCCTGCCGATCATCCCCGACCGGTGGAGGACCGGCGCCACGTCATCCGCCGGAGGGCCCTGACCCTCCTCACGATCGTCCTGTTGATCGGCATCCCTGCCGGCTATCTCGTGATCTCCGCAGCGCAGAGCCGAGACAGCGGCCGGGACAAGGCACGGAAGTACTCCGCCACCGGGATGACCGAAGGCTGGCCGTCCAAACTGCAACGGCGTCTCTACCAGGTGCCGTTGCCCCACCCGGCGGAGAGGGTCTCCTACTACGAGACCAACAACTGGAAGACCAGCCGTCTCTACGTGCGCTTCGAGACGAGCGAGATCGGCCTCGACGCCTTCCTGGCGAGCATCGGCGCGGAACGCCGCGACCTGAGACCCGACGATGTCCCGGTCAGCGACCGTGCCCAGCGCGTCACCGGCTGGGACTTCGAGGAGACCGGCTCCTGGTGGGGTCTCTCCGACACGCGAGAGGACCCCGCCCCGAGTCGCGACGTGGTCGTGGACTTGGCCGTCGCGGGCCGACCCATGGTGTACGTGGTCTCCCGCACGACGCCCTGACCCGGCCCGGGACGCCCGGAGCGGCGCCGACCGGAGCGGCGCCGACCGGAGGCGTGGGCGCCGGTGAGCTGCCGAGCGCGTCGGCAGCCCCGGCCGGTGGCTTCTCGGGTGCCAAGATCATCGTTCGGGGGACGGAGCCGGACCCGAGACCCCCGAACTCCCGAACACCTCGAAGCGCTGAACACCACGCGCTCCGCGCAAGTCCGCCACACCATCGACCGGAAGGTCACCGAGGACGCTCTTCCTCACCGTCCCTGGCCGATTCGGGGTCGGTGAACGCCACTGTCCGAAGGATGCTCGACAGCGCGCGGTAGAACTCCGGCCAGTGGTCCAGGGAGGCCGTGTCCAGAGTGAAGACAGCGACGAAGGGGTCGGCGGGGAACGGGATGTGGACCTGCACTTGACCGGTGACGAGCTTCGTCGGTTCGCCGCTCGCGGAGACCTCCGCGCCGACCGTGTGCTCGCGCATGCTGATACAGGAAACCGCCGGGCCGCAAGGGAGGTCGAGCCAGATCGCGTCATTCAGGGGGTCGCTGGACAGCGTCGCGAGAATCCCCTGGGCGACGGCATCGCCGTCCACCGCGGTCGACTGCTCCGTGGCCACCACGGCGACGGTGAGGGCACACTGAGCGACTCCCTTGGAGGTCTCGCCTCGGGTGGTCCCTGGCCCGGGCGATGATGCGCCGTCGTCGGCGGCGGTGGAGAACAGGCCCACGGCCGCGTAGGAGACCCCCGTGTCCTGGAGGAGACCGGCCAAGTTCGCGTAGTGAAGAGCGGCCGGGGCCCAGATTTCCTCACTGCCTCGTGAGTAGAGATCCCGAACGAAGGCCCGGGAGCGTTCGCCGCGCTCTTCGGGCGACGCTCCCAAGGGGAGTGAGTGGAAGCCCTCCGGGGTGAGGAACCAGAGAGGGGGGACGCTTCCGTCGCCGGGGTTGGCGTGGAGGCTGATCGTCGGGTTGGTGGCAGGGCTCATGGGAGGCGAAAGCCGATCCGGTCGGTGGTGGGTCAGGTCAGGAAGTCGTCGGGGTGGTACTCCCGGGACGGGAGCTCTCTCCCGGAGGCGTCCATGAGGGTGTTGAGACCTCCGTGGCCGAAGGACCCATTGATTCTGCTCGGTGCGATGGCTTCGATGCGGTAGCAGCCACAGGGATTGAGTTTGACCAGTGGTGCTTGGGCGTCGGGGCCCTGGGATTTGGCGAAGTCTTCGGCGGTGCGTCTTTGCTCTGGTGTGAGAGCGGTCAGTGGGATGAAATCGAGGGGTTCGATCAGGTAGCGGGTCAGCCGCTCGCGTACGCGGCTGCTGACCCTGCACCATGAGCCGTCCGTGAATAGGATTTTCGCATCGCCTCCGGCTCTGAAGTCGCGCAGTTCGACTTTCTCGATGGCGGATCGGGGTGTCTGCCAGAGAACCTCGTCGTCGATCAGCTTGTCCTGGCCTTTGACGTGTGGGAAGCCGACGATCAGTAGGCGGCGGTCGGTGATGACGGCGTGTGTGCGGTATTTTTTCTCTTTGCAGCGGCCGGGATCCATTTGCCAAGGTAGGGTACGCGCGAGGGTGTTGGGTGCGGCCCACATGACAGGGAAGTCGTCGACCTCGTCGGCGGGGTCTTTGGGTACCTTCGAGCCTCTGCTGGAGAAGTTGGGCATCGCATCATTGGCGTGGGAACTGACCCATCCTGCGAGTAGTAGGCCTGTGGTGATGGCGAAGAATCTCGCGGTGTTGCGGGCGATGATTCCGCCTTTGGAGCGGGCGGTGAACGTTGGCCCTTCAGGCCAATCCAGTTCTTCCTGAATGTCTTTGCGGTCTATATCACGGAACCAGCGCATATTCTTAACCGGGGTGGCGATTCCAGTGGCGAAGACTACGTGGGCCCGAGCGATGAGTGTCTCGTCCGCTTCGGGGAGCCAGATGCCCATTTCGTTCGAATCCTTTTCGCTGTAGATCGGGTCTGCTCAATGCGAAGGTGGGCCTGAGTTCTTCCTCATGCTCGCCTGTCTACAATGTGCTGGACGATCTTGGGTGCGATTTTCATGCCTCCGTCTAGGGTGCGCCCGCCAATACTGAAGGGGTCGATCTGTATGCCCGGGACGATGTTCGCCCCTTTGGTTCCGATGAACTGGCCCGAGTAGTAGCCCGAGACGGCGATTCCTCCCATGCGGGACATCAAGGGGCTGCTTGGATTCGCTACTCGGAATACCTCTTCGGATCGGCCTCCAATTTTCACCAGGCCAGGTTTTCCGAATCCGCCGATAATTCTGGTGGACTCGTCTCCGAGAGACACTGTAATTCGAGCTCCGTCGCTGATCCTGCTTGTCGTGAATCCCTTGCCCAGTCTGCTCGCTGCGGTTTCCGCTCTGGCCAAGCCGACGACCTTGGCACCCTTGCCGAATAGTCCGATGCCTGGTAGCAGGCCCAGGGCGTCGAGTCCGAGGGTGGTCCAGCTGACGTCCGCTCCGTTCGCCTTCGCCAGGCCGTGTGCTCCGAGGGTGAGGCCTGCCCCGATGAGGGTCGCGGTGGCGAAGACGGCTGCCAATGGGGGGAAGGGGAGGGTGACGATGGTGAGAAAGGCCAGTCCGGCGGTGATGTTGCCGAGGACGTCGCCGATCTCTTTGAACTGGTCGGCGTGTTCTCGCAGCCAGTCGCCGGCCGATTCCCAGGTGTTCGCGATGCCTTCGCCGAGTGATTCCCAGAACCCGGGCTCGTTCGGGGCGAGGTCGGCGGCTTGGTTCAGTTCCCTGCCGATGTGGCGGGCCGCGCTGTGGTATCGGTTCTCCAGGTCGCGGACGTCTCCGGTGACCGATCGTACGGTGGGGGCGTCCGGGTCGATCTCGACGCCGCCGGAGCTGCCGGTCTCGGATTTCGCCTCGCGTCTTAGTTCGAACGCTTGTCGGGCCGCTTGGTTGAGTCGGTCGGCTTCGTCCTGGAAGCCCTGGAGTTGGAAGGACCATCGGCGCAGCGCGAGCGCGGCCTTCTGGAAGGACTCATGGCTCTTTCGTACGAGGGGGATCAAGTCGTTCGCGACGTGGCCCGTGAACGCGGTCGCGTTCTCCCCCTTCCAGTTGCCGCACTCGACTCGCTCCAACTCGGCGATGGCTCTTTCGAGTTCGGCGGCGAGGAGGTCGAGCTTCCTGGAGAGTTCCCTGGTGCCTTCCACATCTCCGGGGGTGGGATCCCAGCCGATGTGCTCGAGAGAAGATCGACCGGGCATGCTACCGATTCTCCGTCTTCCGCGATCGGAGGGTCTGGGCGAGTTCGAAGTCGAGTCCGTCGAACGCCTTCTCGATCATGTTGATCATTTTTACGGCCTCCTGGGTGTGCTTGCCCAACTGCCTGACCCCGTGGCTCCATTCATCGGAGAACTCCTGCACCTCTTCGATGAGTCGGACCTCGCCGGCGACCGAAGCCTCTGTTCCCCTCAGGCTTCGGCGTACGTCCTCCATTCGGTCGCTGATCCTGGAGAACGTTCCCCTCAGGTCGTGGAACACCGTTTCATCGAGGTGCAGATCACTCAACTTGTGCCTCTCTGGGTCGATCGAGGAGGGGCCTTCCACCACGTCGCCCCTGGTCGCTCTCCGGCCGGGGGAGGGCCCCGCGAGGAGTCGGCGCCGCCGAGGTCGCGGGCGGATGCGCCGGAGGCGACGTGTGCCGAGCGGGATACGGGCCAAGTGCCCCTGCCTGGATGGAGGATGGCGGTTGACACCCTACAGCGGGCACTTCCGATCGTGACCGGATCGGCGATGGCGTGGCGTTTGGCGAGGTGGCCCCTCTCCGTCGCGCGTGCCGGCCGTGAGGTGGAGAACGGAGGTTCGTGGTCGCCGCTCGCGCCCTTCACGCGTTCGCGTTTCGATCCGGGCCCCCCAGGGAGGGGTAGTGGCGCGCTTCTTCCGAACGGCCCCCTCTCGGTGGCTGAGCGGCGCCGAACGGGGTATCACCCCGGCAACCCCCGTGGCGGGGCCCGTTCTCGGGGTGGCCGCGTCGGCCGCCCACGACCACGAAGGGCAGGGAGAGATGACCGACACGTCAACACCGAACGACCTGGAACCCGTGGCGACCTTCTGTGGCAACTGCAACTGCGGTTGTCCCGAGTTGTTCGTCGACCCCGCGGCACCCTCCGACCGGCGGATTGTCCTCACGGACGACTTCGGGCAGCGGGTGCAGATGAGCGCGGACCAGTTCACGAACCTCGTCGATGACGCCAAGGCCGGCAAACTCGACGAGGCGACGAGGGCCTGAGGTGCCGTCGCGTCCGCTCGCCGGGCGCGGTCGGGGCCGGTGGGTCAGGACCGGCGTCCGTCGGACGGGACCGTCCCACGGCTCCTGGCGGCGGGCGGACGCCTCCGGTGGGTCGACCCGACCTCACGGCGACCGGCGATGACGGGCGCCAGTGGCGGACCGTCACGGCGGCACCGGCGACGCGGTCCGCTCGGCGGGCGAAGGTCGCTCACCGGGCGCTAGGTTGGGGGCGAGCGTCTGAGAACCGGTGAGAGATGAGAGGCCTGACGGGTGAGTGAGACATCACCGAGTCCCCTGCAATACCGCTGTGACGGACCGGAGGAGGCCCCGGTCCTGATCCTCGGTCCCTCGCTGGGTACCACCTGGCACATGTGGGACCGTCAGGTGCCCGAGCTGGCGCGGCAGTGGCGGGTCGTCCGCTTCGACCTGCCGGGCCACGGCGGAGCTCCGGGTCGGCCCGCCGACACCGTCGGGGATCTCACCAACCGGCTGCTCGCCACTCTCGACGAGTTGGGCGTCCGTCGTTTCGGCTACGCCGGGTGCGCCCTCGGTGGTGCCATCGGTGTGGAGTTGGCCCTCCGCCACCCCGAGCGGCTCGCCTCTCTGGCCCTGATCGCCGCCTCTCCTCGGTTCGGCACACCCGACGAGTTCCGACAGCGCGGTGTGGTCGTGCGGACCAACGGCCTCGACCCCATCGCCCGGACGGCTCCCGACCGTTGGTTCACCGGGGGTTTCGCGGCGGCCCAGCCCGCCATCACCGAGTGGGCGGTGCAGATGGTGCGCACAACCGACCCGGTGTGTTATGTGGCCGCCTGCGAGGCGCTCGCGGCCTTCGACGTACGGGCCGAGCTGGGTCGCGTGCGCGTTCCGACGCTCGTCCTGGTGGGGTCCGAGGATCAGGTCACCGGGCCGGCCGAGGCCCGCACCCTGGTGGCGGGCATCCCGGACGCGCGCCTGGCCGTCGTTCCCGGAGCCTCCCATCTGGTGCCCGTCGAACAGCCGGCGGCCGTGACCGACCTGCTCCTGCGGCACTTCTCCAGTGCCTGGCAGGCCGGCCACGCCGCCGCGCCGGGACACGGCGGGCGTCCGCCCGCGCATGCCGAGCCCGCCCCGTCCGAGACGCCCCCGACCCCGGAGTCGGCTCCCGCGTCGGCCCCGGTCGTCACGGCGGGTTCCGCGCCTCCGGTACCCGGCACCCCGCCGGAGCCTTCGGCCGACGAGAGCCCGACTCCGCCCGGCGCTCGGCCGCCGGTGGGAGCGGAGCGACCCGCCGTGCCCCCCCAGGCTCGGGCCGATCCGCAGGACGCGGGTCTCCGGGAGGGCCGCGAGACGCCCGGGGACACACGCGCGAATCGGGAGCCGGCCGACGAGGACGGGTTCTCCGCGGACTTCCGGGAACTCCTCACCCGTTACCCGTGGGGAGAGGTGTTGGACCGGCCCGGCCTGGACCGGCGCGCACGCATCTGTGTGACCCTGACCGCCCTGGCCGCCGGGGGGTACCTGGAGGACCTCGCCACCCACACACGCGCGGCGCTCCGGAGCGGGTTCACACCCGAGGAGATCAGGGAGATCGTCCTTCAGACGGCGGTCTACTGCGGGGTGCCGGTCGCACACCGCGCGTTTCGGGTCGCCCAGCGGGCCGTGGAGGAGGCGGCGGCGGGAGACTGACCGCCCGCCGGGAGCTGTCGTACCCGCCGGGTAGGTTGTGGGCCATGCGCATCGCCACCTGGAACGTGAACTCGATCACCGCCCGCCTGCCGCGGCTGACGGCCTGGCTGGAGAGCAGCGGTACCGACGTGCTCTGTCTCCAGGAGGCCAAGGTCACGGAGGAGCAGTTCCCCTACGACCGGCTGGGCGAGCTGGGGTACGAGGCGGCGGTCTCCGCGACGGGGCGGTGGAACGGCGTGGCCGTACTGTCGCGGGTCGGACTGTCGGACGTGGTCAAGGGCCTGCCCGGTGACCCGGGTTTCGAGGGCGTGCGGGAGCCTCGCGCGTTGGCCGCCACCTGCGGACCGGTCCGGGTCCGGTCGGTCTACGTGCCGAACGGCCGGGAGGTGGCGCATCCGCACTACGCCTACAAGCTGAGCTGGCTGGAGGCGCTGCGCGAGGCGGTCGCCGCCGACGCGGCGGGCCCTCGCCCGTTCGCCGTGATGGGCGACTACAACGTCGCGCCGACCGACGACGACGTGTACGACCGCGCCGCGTTCGAGGGCGCCACCCACGTCACCCCGGCCGAGCGGCAGGCGCTGGCGAGTCTCCGCGCCGTGGGCCTGACCGACGTGGTGCCCCGCCCGCTCAAGTACGACCGCCCGTTCACCTACTGGGACTACCGCCAACTCGGCTTCCCCAAGAATCGCGGCATGCGCATCGACCTGGTCTACGGGAACGACTCCTTCGCGGGGGCGGTGCGCGACGCCTACGTCGATCGTGAGGAGCGCAAGGGCAAGGGCGCCTCGGACCACGCCCCGGTCGTCGTCGACGTGGACGTCTGATCCGGACGCCCTCGGGCCGCCCGACAGACCTCCACGCATACCCGTCGAATCCGGGCAACTGATGTAAATACGGCTAATTGCCGCAGGGTGTGTATCGGGTGCGTGCCGGGGCCCGGGGCCACTACGTTGCGGGCATCGGGACACCGCCGAGAAGGAGGGCCGGCACCGCTGTCGATCCGCTGAACCGAAGCCCCTGTCCGCCGACGGCGGCCGCAGATCACTGCTCGTGCCGAGGAGAAGGTCAGCTGCGCGTCGGCGGGGGGTGCTCGGCCTTGGTCGGGGGCAGCGTCGAGCCCGTCCGCCTCGACGGCTTCCCGGTGGTGCCCACGGTCTTCTCACGGTCGCCGTGCGGGCCCTTGCCCGGGCCGGAACGCCAGCCGATCGGCCTCCACGTCCACGGTCACCCTTCCCCCCTGTCCGAGCCCGCCTTCCAGGAGGAGCCGGGACAGCTCGTTGTCGACCTCGCGCTGGATGGTGCGGCGCAGCGGGCGCGCCCCGTATTCGGGCTGGTATCCCCGCTCGGCGAGCCAGTCGACGGCCGCGTCGGTGAAGTCGACGCTGACGTCCTGGGCGCCGGCGAGGCGGCGCGTGTCCTCCAAGAGCAGGGTGGTGATCCGACGCAGTTGCTCACCGTCGAGCCGGCGGAAGACGACGATCTCGTCGACGCGGTTGAGGAACTCGGGGCGGAAGTGTTCGCGGAGCGGGCGGAGCACCTGGTCGCGCCGGGCCTCCTCGTCGGCGTCCGAACCGCCGGACCCGAACCCGATGCCGGCTCCCCTGCGACCGATCACGTCCGAGCCGAGGTTGCTGGTCATCACCACGACCGTGCTGGAGAAGTCCACCGTGCGGCCCTGGGAGTCGGTGAGGCGGCCGTCGTCCAGCACTTGGAGCAGGATGTTGAACACGTCGGGGTGGGCCTTCTCCACCTCGTCGAGCAGAAGCAGCGAGTAGGGATGGCGGCGTACCACCTCGGTGAGCTGACCCGCCTCCTCGTAGCCGACGTACCCCGGCGGCGCACCGACCAGTCGGCTCACCGTGTGCCGCTCCTGGTACTCGCTCATGTCGAGGCGGACCATGCGGTCCTCGCTGCCGAAGAGCGCCTCGGCGAGGGCCCGGGCCAGTTCCGTCTTGCCGACACCGGTCGGCCCCAGGAACAGGAAGCTGCCGATCGGCCGGTGCGGCCCGGCCAGGCCGGCCCGGGAGCGCAGGACGGCGTCCGACACCGCCCGTACCGCCTCGTCCTGTCCGACCACCCGCCCGCGCAGGTGCTCTTCCAGGCCGAGCAGCCGGTCCTTCTCCTCCTGGGTCAGGCTGCTGACGGGGATGCCTGTCTGTCGCGAGACCACCTGCGCCACCGCCTCGCGTCCGACGACCAGATCGAGGCCCTCGTCGATCTCGTCATGCGGATCGGCGTCGGCGATCGTCCGGGCCAGCTCGGCGATCCGGTCGCGCAACCGGGTGGCCTGCTCGTAGTTCTCGTCGGAGACCGCCTGTTCCTTTTCCCGGGTCAGTTGCTCCAGTTCGCGCTCTCGGGCGCGCAGGTCGGTTCCCTTGGAGCGGGCGCGCAGCCGAACACGGGCCCCGGCCTGGTCGATCAGGTCGATGGCCTTGTCGGGCAGACGACGGTCGGTGAGATACCGGTCGGCCAGCTCCACCGCGGCCTCCAACGCCTCGTCGGTGTAGCGGACCTGATGGTGCGCCTCGTAGCGGTCGCGGAGCCCCCGGAGGATCTCGACGGCGTCCTCGGGGGAGGGCTCCGGCACGATGATCGGCTGAAAACGGCGGGCGAGCGCCGCGTCCTTCTCGATCCGCCGGAACTCCGCCATGGTGGTGGCTCCCACGATGTGCAGCTCGCCCCGGGCCAAGGCGGGCTTGAGGATGTTCCCCGCGTCCATGGCCCCGCTCTCCCCGCCCCCTCCCGCGCCGACCACGGTGTGCAACTCGTCGATGAAGACCACCAGTCGGTCGGAGTGGGCGCGGATCTCGCCGACGATGTTGGTCATCCGCTCCTCGAAGTCGCCCCGATAGCGTGTCCCCGCGACCACGCTGGTCATGTCCAGGGCCACCACACGGCGGCCGAGGAGGATGTCCGGCACGTCCGCGTCGGCGACCCGTTGGGCCAGCCCCTCCACCACGGCGGTCTTGCCGACGCCCGCGTCGCCGATCAGCACGGGATTGTTCTTGCCGCGACGGGAGAGCACCTCGACGGTCTGCTCGATCTCCGACTCCCTGCCGATCACCGGGTCGACGAGGCCCTGTCGGGCCTGCTCGGTGAGGTCGCGCGCGTACTTGTCCAGCGTGGGGGTGCCGCTCGCCGACGGGGTGCGCTCGGGGCGTGCCCGACCCGGCTCGGGGATCTCCGGCGGCGGCGGAGCGTAGCGTGCCGCGTGCAGGATGTGTCCGGCCGCGGAGTCCGGATTCGCGGCGAGGGCGCTGAGCACGTGTTCCGGGCCGATGTGACCGCTGCCCGACGCGCGGGCCATCTCGTGCGCGTCGAGGAGGGCGCGCTTGACCGCGGGGGTCAACGACAGCGACGTGGGGCCGGGCGCCTCGCCCGGTCCGTGGCGCGCCGGTCCGGACCGCTCGTCGATTTGCGAAGCCAACGTGTCGGGGTCCGCTCCCGCCTCGCTCAGCAGAGTCCTGGTGGGTTCGCTCGAAAGCGCCGCGCGCAGCAGGTGCTGGGTGTCCAGATCGCGACTGCCGTGCTCGGCGGCGTATCGGGCGGCCCCCTGAACCAGTTCGCGGGCCGGCGGACTGAACAGGCGGCCCAGGTCGACCTGCCGCGGTCGGGGACCTCCGAAGAAGCGTGCGAGGAACTCCGCGAACGCGTCGTCCCCCTGGCCCATGAAGCCGCTGGTCATCGATACCGTGCCTCCGCTGCTCGGCTCTTCGGCGTCCCGGGTAACCCGGTCGGGGAGGGGTCATGCCCAACATGGCACGTTCTCTGCGAGGAGGCATGTCCGGACCGGGGCGGGAGCCCCCACGCGGACCCTCGCCGAGACCGAGACCGAGACCGAGACCGAGACCGATTCCGAGACCGAGACCGAGGCCGAGGCCGAGGCAGTGGCAGTGGCCCGCCGGGCCGCGACCTCGGAGTTCCCGCCCGTCGGCGGCGCTGGCGACCGTCCCCGTTCACCTCCGGCGACCCGCCCGGACGGCTCGCCGGGGGCCGCCGCGTCGCCGATGGAAAACCGCCTGTAGCCCCCCCGTAACAAGCCGGGTGTTTCCTGCCGAGCGGACCGAACGCTCCAGCCTCCGGGGGGAAGCCATGACCGTGGACCAGTCGTCGGCCCGGGTGGGGGACTTCGCGCGCGCTCTCGCCGACCTGCTCGGCCGGCTCGACCGGGACGCCGGGTGGTGTGCCGTGTTCCTGCGCCGCGACCCGGAGAGTGTCGACGCCTGTCTGCGGGGACGAACCGTTCCCCCGTGGGACGTGGTGGCCGCCCTCCTCGGCGACCTGGCGACCACCCTGGGGTCCGCCGACGTCCGCGCCGAGGGGGAACGGCTACGGGCTCTGCACAGCGCGGCACTCGCCGCCCACGACGCCCGCCCAGGTGCTCGGGCGGAACTCGTCGAGATCCTTGAGTCGACGTCCCGCGAACGGCGCCGCGCCGCCGCGCGAGAGGCCGAACTGCGTGGCCTGCTCGCCGAGGCGGCCCCCATGGCGCCGACCCACGCGCTCCGCGTCGACCTGGCCTGGGCACGCGACGACCACGCACGGGCCACGGCCCGCTGCGCCGAGCTCCGGACCCGACTTGCCCGGCTCCGGGAACGTGAGGAGGACGACGCGCCCCTCGCGCCGGGTCCCGCCACCTCGCTCGACCGGAACCGGATGTCGGACCCGGCGTCCACCCGGACCGCCGGGGCCCGGCCGGGGCGCTTCCGGGGCGGGTCGCGCTTCGCCGGCGAGCCGGACGCCGAGGCCGCCGCACCCCCCTCGGTCGCCTCGCCCGAGGCGGCGCCCCCCGTCCCGGCCGCCGCCGAGTCACCGCCGCGTGGCGCCCGCTTCGCCGGGGCCACCGAGACCCCGACGGCCGCGACACCGACCACTCCCCGGCCCGATGGCCGAGACCGGCGGGAGGCGGCCCGTATCGCCCGGGACCTCGTACGCCTGCGGGACCAGGCCCGCAGTGGAGAGGCCCACGCCCTCCTGGTCGAGGCCGCCCGGGGACCCGCACCACGACTTCCGCTGATCGCCGACGAACTGGGCCGCAACGGCCTCGCCGCCGACTGGGCGACCCTCCTCTGGGAGGCGGCACTGCTGCCACTCGCCCGCTTGATTCCCGCCTGCGACGCGTTGGCCGAGGCGGGACTCGCCGACGACGGCGCACGGCTGCTCCGCCAGGGCGCGGCACGCCCGGCCCCCGAAGTGGGACGCGGGGTGCTGGGGCTGGTCGAGGAGGGGCGGGACGGCGAAGCCGGGCGACTCCTGGACGCCTATCTCCGGACCAGGGCCCCCGAAGAGGCGGCTCGCAGCGTCGCACCGGATCCGCCCCGGCTCACGCCGATGCTGCTGCGCGCCGCGCGGCGAATCTCCGGCCGTTGCCACCGCGACGTGGCGCACGCTCTCCGTGTCGCCGACCCGTCGACCTGAGGGCGCGGGCATCGGGTTCCGCCGGGGCCAGGAGCGGCGCGCCCCCGGCTCGCCCACCGGAGTGCGAAACCGCGCCGGCGCCCCTCGCCGCCGGCGATGGTCTTGGCAAGGCGGTCCCGGCGGCATACGTTCGTCGCCCGGGGCCGCGTCCACGGGCGCGGCGGTTCGAGGCGTCCGTCCGAGGAGCGGCTCATGGCCAACGTCGTAGGTGTCGATGCGGTGCGGGCGGGCCGGACCGGCGCGCCGCCGGTGCCGCCGCGAGGGCGAGCCCCACGCGGGGCCGCTCGGCCGGCCGGCCGAGGCGTTCGAGCCCCGGGGGGTCCCGCCGGCGCCGACCCGCTTCACCCCGGCCCCACGTGCCACCGGGCGGCGGACTCCGCTCCGGCACGGAAGCGGAAGTCGGTGAGACCGTGACCCGAGACCTGTTGGGCCGTCACCGCGCCGTCCTGCCGGACTGGCTGACCCTCTACTACGAGGATCCGCTGGAGATCACGCGCGGCGAGGGGCGCCACGTCTGGGACGCCGAGGGCAACCGCTACCTCGACTTCTTCGGCGGCATCCTGACCACGATGACCGCGCACGGCCTGCCCGAGGTGACCCGGGCCATCGCCGAGCAGGCGGACCGCGTCGTCCACACCTCCACGCTCTACCTCAATCGCCCCATGGTCGAACTCGCGGAGCGCATCGCTCAGTTGAGCGGCATTCCGGATGCCCGGGTCTTCTTCACCACGTCCGGCACCGAGGCGAACGACACCGCCCTGCTGCTGGCCACCACGCATCGGCGCGGAAACACCGTGCTGGCCATGCGCAACAGCTACCACGGGCGGTCGTTCGGCTCCGTCGGTGTCACGGGCAACCGCGGTTGGTCCCCGACCTCCCTGTCGCCTCTTCAGACCCTCTACGTCCACGGTGGAGTCCGCACCCGCGGGCCCTACGCGCACCTCGACGACGCCGGCTTCATCGCCGCCTGCGTGGACGACCTCACTGACCTGCTCGGCCAGACCCGACCACCGGCCGCCCTGATCGCCGAACCGATCCAGGGGGTCGGCGGTTTCACCTCGCCGCCCGACGGACTCTACGCCGCCTTCCGCCAGGTGCTGCGCGACCGGGGCATCCTCTGGATCTCCGACGAGGTGCAGACCGGTTGGGGCCGCACCGGCGAGCATTTCTGGGGGTGGCAGGCGCACGCCCGCAGTGGCCCGCCCGACATCGTCACGTTCGCCAAGGGACTCGGCAACGGGATGTCCGTCGGCGGGGTGATCGCCCGTGCGGAGATCATGAACTGCCTGGACGCCAACAGCCTCTCCACCTTCGGCGGTACCCAGGTGACCATGGCCGCCGCCCTCGCCAACCTGACCCACCTGCTGGAACACGACCTCCAGGGCAACGCCAGGAGAGTCGGGGGACTGCTCCTCGAACGGTTGCGGGGCGTCGCGGCCGGCGTCCCGCACGTCCGGGAGGTACGCGGGCGCGGACTGATGCTCGGTGTCGAACTCACCCGGCCCGGAACCGACGAGGCCGACCCGGAGGCCGCCTCCGCCGTGTTGGAGGAGGCGCGCTCCGGCGGCCTCCTCGTGGGCAAGGGCGGCGGCTACGGCACCAGTACCCTGCGCGTCACACCGCCGCTCAGCCTCACCGTGGCGGAGGCGGAGGAGGGCGCCGAGATCCTCGCCCGCGCGCTGCGCGGCCTCTGACGACGGCCGGGAAGCGCGGCCGTCAGCCGGAGTCCGCGTCGCCGAGGGCCTCGACGGCTTCCTTGGCCGCCAGGATGGCCCCCTTGTTGATCTCCTCCGTGTCCGGTGCCTTTCCCGTCTCGAAGTCGCTGCCGTCGTACGTGACCACGACGACCGCGTTCGCCACACGGACCAGCACCGCGCCCTCGCGCGTCTCCTGCCCGTCCTCCTCGGTGAGGTTCACCACCGAGTACGCGGCGTCGCCGACCCCCGGCACCTCGCCGCCGCCGGAGCGCTCCTCGGCCCGCTCCTCGTAGGACGTACGCGCCGCCTCGTCCGACCGCGCCACCTCGAAGGAGATGTCGAGCCAGCGGTACTCGTACCCGTCGAGCGCGTTCCAGGAACAGACGCGCCGCACCGAGGCGTCGAGCGACGGAATCTCCTTGCCCTCCGGTTCCGCGCCCGGCACCAGCGAGGACACCGTCTCCTCGGTGAGGGCCTCGCAGGGCTCGGGGGCCGTGGTGTACGTCGTCGGCGCCGCCTGGGAGGCGGCTCCCGAGGGCGACGGCGACGGTGCGACGGTCTCCCGGAGGGCCTCGGGTTCCGCGGACGGCGCGGCGGCCAGGGGGCCGGACGTCATGGCCCAGCCCGCGACGGCGAGTACCACGACGGGCGTCAACCGGGCGGCGAGAGTGAGCGGCAGGGGCAGGGACACGGAGGGGCTCTCGGGCAGGACGGTGCGGGAGCGGGCCGCACCGTGGACGGAGCGCCAGTGTCACACGAGTCCCTGTGGGGAGGAAGAGCCGACGGATCGTTACCGGTCACCCGACCCGATGCCCGCCCCGTACCCCGCCCGCCCCACCCCGGCCCTCCCCGGGCGGTCCGCCGACCCTGGGCAAGGTCACCCCGGACCGGCCGGTCCGTCCCCGGAGTCCGGGGCCGGACCCGTGCCCCGGGCCCTGATCCGCCGCGGCCCGCCAACCTCCCGCGCTCGGCAGCGAAAGCCCCGCCAAGGCCGCCCACAGCCCTGGCGAGAGCGGGGACCCCAGGACGCCGCGCGGCCCGGTGTGGACGATCGTTCCCGGGGCGATGCCCACGGCACTGGCCGCCACAGTGGTCCGGGTGGCGGGCGAAGGCGCCGGCGGGCGGCTCACGACGACCCCTCTCGGTCCGGGCCGACCCGTGGCGGGTCGGAGGGAAGCACGGCGACCACGCGCCGCAGCGGCAATTCCAGGCGACGCCCCGGGCCCGCCCAGCGGCCCAGGGAGCGCCGTGCCGCCCGGGACCGCCGAGGGGTGGACCCCGGGAGGTAGAGGGCGTCGACGACGACGGCCGCGGCCCCGGCGGACTCGACGACGAGCGGGAAGACACGCCGCTCGTCGGAGCGGACCCGAAACCCCGCCGCGCTCAACACCCCGCCCAGCCCGTCCCTGGCACCCGGGTTGGGCCACGGCTGCCGGACGGCGCGCAGCGCGGCCATGACCCGGAGCCATCCCAGCGCGCCGGAGAGCGAGAGGCCGGATCCGGAGGGCACCAGGGCCGCCAGCACCCCTCCGGGCCGGAGCACCCGGCGGACCTCGGCGAGGACCGCGGGCAACGGTGTGAGGACCGGCAGGCACATCGCCGCGCACACCGCGTCGACGCTCCCCGACCCGACGGGCAGGGCATCGGCACGGGCAGTGACCAGCGGGCCGCGTCCAAGGCGGCGGGCTTCGGCCAGTTCGGCCGCCGAGAGGTCCATCCCGACCCAGTCGACGTCCGGCAACTTCTCACGAGTCGGGGCGGATCCACAGGCGAGATCCAGGACGGGGCCGCCGGACCCGCGCAGCGCGTCGGTCAACCAGCCGTAAGGGGACGTCTCGGCCAGGCTCAGCAGTCGTTCGGTGATTCCCGGGTGCTCACGGTGGTACAGCGCGACGAAACGCCGCCACTCGGACTCGTCCATCCGTCCCTTCCTAGCAGGTCGTCACGCGCCCCGCGCGCCCGTCTGTCGTCCTCGCGAACCCAGCGGGCCCGGCGGACATGCCCGTCGGGACACGCCGGCGCCGACTGACGACGCCCCCGCCGGGCAGGCCCGTCGGTCGACTCCGACGGGACGGGCGAGCGACAGGCGTCCGCTCGCGTGCCGGAGCCACCCGACGGCCGGGTCCACCCCGCCGGGGTGCCGCCCGCCGCTGTGCGCACCGTCCGTTCGCCCGCCGGCCATCCTCGGTGCACGGGGCCGGCACGGTTTGTCGGCAGCGCGTGCTCTTATTGAGCCATGATCGAGGACACCGGAACCATCGACGGGTTTCTCACCCGGCACGCCGACGACGTCGAGGAGGCGGTCCGCGAGGCCGCCGCGCGGGAGATCATGCCGCGTTGGCGCCGCCTGGGCGCCGGGGAGGTGCGTCGCAAGAGCGGGCCTCACGACCTCGTCACCGAGGCGGATCGGCAGGCGGAGGCGCGCCTGACCGAGGTGCTCGGGGCCCTGCTGCCCGGATCCGCGGTGGTCGGAGAGGAGGCCGTGCACGCCGATCCGTCGTCCTACGAGGCCGTTCGCGGCCAGGCCCCGGTGTGGATCGTCGACCCGCTCGACGGCACCCGACAGTTCGTCCACGGCGACCCCGGTTTCTGCACGCTGGTCGCTCTGGCGTTCCGCGGCCGGGTGCTCGCGTCCTGGACGTACGCCCCCGCACTGGATCTCTTCGCCCGCGCGATACGAGGCTCCGGGGCGTTCCTCGGAGGCGAGCCGCTCCGCTCGGGGAGCCCGGAACCGGGGCGGGCGCTGCGGGTGGCCACCTCCCACCCGGACTTCACCACGCGGGAGGAGAAGCGCGCCCTGCTGGGCCTGCGCGTTCGAGGTGTCGCGCCGAGGCCCTGCGGATCGGCGGGACTGGAGTACCTGGCGGTGGCCCGAGGCGAGCTGGACTCGACCGCGTTTTCCTGGGAGGCCGCCTGGGATCACGCCGCTGGGCTGCTTCTGGTGGAGGAGGCCGGCGGGGCGCAGATGACCCGCTCGGGTGAGCCGTTCCGCATCGGAGGCGGCAACACCCTGCCGTTCGCCGCGGCCCGTGACACCGCCACCGCCCGCCGCGTGTCCGGGCTGCTGGCGAAGGGCGCTTCCTGACCCGGGTGCCTCGGGTGCCTCGGGTGCCCGAGAGGCCTCGCGGCGGGCGCACCCCCCAGGAAGCGGCGGCCTATCCTGGAGCCAGTAGCCATCGGCCGACGAAGGGGTCGCAGGTGCCGTCGATGTGGGACGCCGTCGTGGTGGGGGCCGGGCCCAACGGCCTGACGGCCGCTGTCGAACTGGCGCGCCGAGGACTGTCGGTCGCCGTCTTCGAGGCCAGGGAGACCATCGGGGGCGGGGCCCGTACCGAGGAGCTGACCCTGCCCGGGTTCCGTCACGACCCGTGCTCGGCGGCCCATCCCCTCGGTGTGAACTCCCCGGCGTTCCGCCGGATGCCGCTGGAGCGCCACGGACTGGAGTGGCTTCACGCCCCCTTGCCCATGGCGCACCCCTTCCCGGACGGCACCGCGGCGGTGCTCTCGCGCTCGGTCGCCGAGACGGCGGCCTCCTTCGGACCTCGCGACGCGGGCACCTACCGCCGGTTGATCGAATCCTTCCTGCCTCGGTGGGACACCCTCGCCCGGGACTTCATGTCCCTGCCGTCGAGCGCGCTTCCCCGAGACCCGATCACCCTGGCCCGGTTCGGGCTGACCGGACTGCCGCCCGCCACCTGGCTGATGCGCCGCTTCCGGGAGGAGAGGGCGCGGACCCTCATCGCCGGGCTCGTCGCGCACGTGATGGCACCGCTCAGCGGTTTCGCGACGGGGTCCGTCGGGTTGGTCTTCGCCCTGGCCGCGCACGCCCGGGGTTGGCCCGTGGCCCGCGGCGGCTCGCAGTCGGTCTCCGACGCCCTCGCCGGGTACCTCCGCGAACTCGGCGGGGTGGTGCACACCGACTTCGAGGTCAAGCGGCTGGACGACCTGCCGCCGGCCCGCGCCTACGTCTTCGACACCTCGCCCACGGCGCTGGCCCGGATCGCGGGGCTGGGTCGGTACTGCTCCGGCTACCGCTACGGGCCGGGCGTGTTCAAGATCGATTATGCGCTGGACGGCCCGGTCCCGTGGACCGCCGCCGAGGCGCGTACCGCCGGCACGGTCCAGATCGGCGCCGACAGCACCGAGATCGGCACCGCGTTGTACGCCGTTTCCCGCGCCGGCCGGGCACCCGACCGACCCTTCCTCATCACGGTGCAGCCCGGGGTCGCCGACCCCGATCGCGCGCCCGCCGGCAAGCAGGTGTTCTGGGCGTACGGGCACGTGCCAGCCGGCTGGACCGGCGACCTCACGGACGCCGTCGAGCGCCAGCTGGAACGCTTCGCCCCCGGATTCCGCGACCGTGTGCTCGCACGCGCCACGGCCGGCCCTCCGGAGCTGGCCGCCCGCAACGCCAACTACGTCGGCGGGGACATCGCCGCCGGAGCCGTCTCCGGTCTTCAACTCCTTTTGCGTCCCAGGCCCACGCTCTTCCCCTACTCGACGCCGCACCCGGCGGTCTTCATCTGTTCGTCGGCCACCCCGCCCGGCCCCGGCGTGCACGGCATGTCCGGTCACAACGCCGCCAAGGCGGTGTGGCGGCAACTGCGGCGTAGCTGACCGGGGTCGAACGGCTGCCGCGCGAGGCTCCGCTGTCGGCGGTCGGGTCCATCGAGGCGCGCGGCGTCGATCTCCGAGTCCCGCGGTCGGCCCGCCAGGGTCGGTGTCGCCGTGAAGAGCGCCGCTAGAGTGAGCGTCCACGCCGTCGGCTCGGGGGAGGGGACATGGTCGGAGCACCCATGGTCGTGGCCGAGGGCGCCACGGTGACCGCGGACGGGGCCACGCTCCTCCCGCCGACCACCCTGCGGATCGGGGCCGGCGAGTGCTGGTGTGTCACCGGCGGCAACGGGGCGGGGAAGACGACACTGCTGCGGGTCCTCCTGGGCGCTCGACGCCTCACCGCGGGTTCCTGTTCGGTGCTGGGCGAGGCCCCGGATCCGACCGATCGCCGGTATCGGCGGCTCGTGGCCTCGCTCGTGGAGCCGATACCGATCGCGCGTGACATGACGGTCGGTGAGCAGATCACCCTGGTCGCCGCGTCCTGGTACGGCGACACCCCGGACACCGTCGGCCGAACAGAAGCCGTCGTGGAGCGACTCGGGCTGGGGTCTTCGACAAGGCGTTTCCCCCACCAGCTGTCCTCGGGTCAGGCCCAGCTGTTCTCGCTGGCCATGACGTGCGTCCGCCCGGCCGATCTCGTCCTCTTGGACGAGCCCGAGCGGCATCTGGACCGCCTTCACCTCGCCCGCGTGGCAGACTTGATCGCCGAACGCGCCGCCCGTGGGACCGCGTTCCTGCTCGCCACCCACGATCCCGTCCTGATCGAGGCCTGCCACGGACGCGTGGAGTTGGTGTGAGGTCGCGAGCCGCCACGACCGAAGGCGGTCCGTCGGTCTGCCCCGCCCCCCGGGAACGCGTCCGTGCCGTACGACGCCGGCTCCGTCGCGCGGACGGCGACGTCACGGTCCGGGACCGGCTGTTCACGCTGTACCTCCTCGCCCTCTTCGCCGGGTTCTTCCTGATACCGGCCCTCCACGCCGCGAGTCGCGCCGAGGCCCCCGTCTCCCTGACGTCCCCCGCCTCGGCGGCGACCGCGCTGTGCGTCGCCGCCGCCCCGGTGTGCTGGGCGGCGCAGATCGCCGGTCGGATCTGGGGTCCGCTGCTCCTCCCGCCGCTCCCGCTGCACGTCTTCGTCTCGACCGACCTTCCCCCGGAGGAGTACCTGGGCCCGGTCGCCCGGCGTCGCCTCGCCTCGATGGCCGGGTGTGTCCTCGTCCTGGGCGGTCTCGGTGTCCATCTCGGCACCGACGCTCTCGATCGACCGGCCGTCGCGGCGGTCGCGGCCCTGCCGCTTCTGGGGGCGGCGGCCCTCGCGGCCACCGCGTGGCTCTGGGGGCAGGTGCGGACGGTACCCGAGAACCTCGCCCTGGCCGCACTGGTGGGTGCGGGAGGTCTCACCGTCGCGACGACCGGACGTCTCCTCGGGGAGGGCGTCACCGGCGCGTGGATCGCGGCGAGCGCGCCGGCCGTCACGGCGGCGGTGGTCGGGCGGCTCGCCCTACGGTCGGCGACCCAGGTCGACCTCGGCCTCCTGGTCCGCTGGTCGGCTCGCGCGGACCAGGCCCGCACCTACACGGTCACCGGTACCGCGCATCACGCGCTCGACCTCTACCGTCCCGAGCCGCGTGGGCTCGGCGGCTCGCTGCTGAGGCCGGACGGACGACCCCGGGGGCCGTTGTCCCGGGGCGCGGTGCGGGCCGCGCGCACCCCCGGGCGCACGGGGGCGGGCATCGCCCTGACGGCGGCGGCCGGAGTCCTGTCGGCGGTGGGCGCCGCCGAAGGCGCGGGTGGTCCGGCGGCGTGGCTCTGGGTGTCGGGCGCGTTCCTGGCGTATCTGGGAGCGGGTTGGGTGAGCGAGGCCTGGCGCGACGTGCGTGACCAGTCGACGCTCCCCCCACTGTTCGGCGGCGGCTGGTGGACACGGTGCGTCGAGGCGCTGGCCTGGCCCCTCCTCGTCGTGGTGACCGTCATGGCGTCGGCCGCGGCCCTCACGACAGCGGCGCGGTGGCCGGCCGGGGAGCGCTCGCCGGGGGAGACCTGCCTTCTGATCGCGGGTTCGGCCGTCCTGGTCCTCGGCGCGCGGTATCTGCGGGAGATGAAGTCGCACCTGCCGCTTCGCTTGCTGACGCCCCTCCCCACCCCGATGGGCGACCTCTCCGGGCCGCGTCTGCTGCTCTGGCAGTTCGACGGGGTCGTCGTCGTGGTAGTCGGGGCGGCCCTGACACACGCCATGCCCTCGGCCGCCCGCGCGACCGGTCTCGCGTTCTTTCTCGCGGCGTGCTGTGTGTGGGCGGGAGTGCGCCGGGCGGGGCGGCCCGGCGTCCGGGACGCCTGAGCGCGCCGGATCACCGGTGGGCCCGGGGCGCGTGGGCGGGGGCCCGGCCGTCGAAGACGGACGGCCGCACGCGTCCGCAGTGGTGAGCCTCATGTCGCATTCCTGCCGGCCTCGACGGGTTCCCTGGGACATCCTGGACCTATGCACAAGGGCATGCACAGTGACGCCGAGCGCTGTTCGCGGGCGGTCCGTTCCAAGGACGCGCGGTTCGACGGCTGGTTCTACACCGCTGTCCTGACCACCGGGATCTACTGCCGACCGAGCTGCCCGGCGGTCGTCCCCCGACCGGAGAACATGACCTTCCACCCCAGTGCGGCAGCCTGCCAGCAGGCCGGGTTCCGGGCCTGCAAGCGGTGCCGCCCCGACACCAGCCCCGGCTCGCCGGAGTGGAACGGTCGCGCGGACCTCACCGCACGCGCCATGCGACTGATCGCCGACGGCGTGATCGATCGCGAGGGCGTGCCCGGCCTGGCCCGGCGGCTCGGGTACAGCACCCGGCAGATCGAGCGCCAGTTGCTCGCGGAACTGGGGGCCGGTCCGCTGGCGCTGGCCCGCGCCCAACGGGCCCAGACGGCCAGGGTGCTGGTGGAGACCACCCGGCTGCCCATGGCGCGGATCGCCTTCGCGGCGGGCTTCTCCTCCGTGCGCGCCTTCAACGACACCGTCCGGCAGGTCTTCGCCCTCAGCCCGGGGGAGCTGCGCGGCCGGGCGCCCGGTCCCGGGGCGAGCGGCACCACCGGCGCGCTCACCCTCCGGCTGCCCTTCAGGACCCCCCTCCATCCGGACAACCTCTTCGGGCATCTGGTCGCCACGGCCGTACCGGGGGTGGAGGAGTGGCGCGACGGCGCCTACCGTCGGACGCTGCGCCTGCCGTACGGCCACGGCATCGTGGCGCTGTCACCGGCCCCCGACCACATCGCCTGCCGGCTCGTGCTCAGCGACCCGCGAGACCTGACCACGGCCGTCAGCCGCTGCCGCAGGCTCCTTGACCTGGACGCGGACCCGGTCGCGGTGGACGCGCAACTACGCGACGACCCCCTGCTGGCGCCGCTCGTCGCCCGGGCCCCCGGACGCCGGGTGCCACGCACGGTGGACGAGGAGGAGTTCGCGGTCCGCGCGGTCCTCGGACAACAGGTGTCCACCGCCGCCGCCCGTACCCACGCGGCGCGTCTGGTCGCCGCGCACGGTGAGCCGGTGGAGGACCCCGAGGGCGGCCTCACACGCCTCTTCCCGGCTGCCGCGACACTGGCGGACGTGGACCCGGCGACCCTGGCGTTGCCTCGGACCCGCCGTGACACGTTCGCCGGACTGGTGCGCGCTCTCGCGGACGGCTCCCTCGCCCTGGGCCCCGAGAACGACTGGGCGGGGGCCCGGGCCCGATTGCTGGCCCTGCCCGGCATCGGCCCCTGGACGGCCGACGTGATCGCGATGCGGGGGCTCGGCGACCCCGACGCCTTCCTCTCCACCGACCTCGGCGTCCGCAGAGCCGCCCGCCGCGCGGGCCTGCCGGGGACCCCGGCGGCGCTCACCACCCGCGCCGCCGCCTGGCGGCCCTGGCGTGCCTACGCCGTCCAGTACCTCTGGGCGACCGAGGACCACCCCGTCAACACCCTTCCCATGTGAGGAACCCATGAGCGACGCGCGACGACAGCACACCGTGACCGACAGCCCCTACGGCTCCCTCACCCTGGTCGCCGAGGAGGGCGTCCTGTGCGGGCTGTACATGGCCGGGCAGCGGCACCGTCCCCCCGAGGAGAGTCTCGGCGATCCGGACCGGCGCCCCTTCGACGAGGCGGTGGAGCAGTTGGAGTCCTACTTCGCCGGCGAGTTGGAGGAGTTCACCCTGGAGCTTCGCATGATCGGGACGCCGTTCCAGCGGAGGGTGTGGGACCGCCTGCGCGCCATTCCGTACGGCGAGACCCGTACCTACGGGCGACTGGCGGAGGAGCTGGGCAACCCGGGCGGGTCGCGGGCGGTCGGTCTCGCCAACGGGCGCAACCCCATCGGCATCGTCGTACCCTGCCACCGTGTCGTCGGAGCCGGCGGCACGCTGACCGGGTACAGCGGAGGTCTGGAACGCAAGAGGCGGCTGCTGGACTTCGAACGCGGGACGGCGCTGTTCTGAGCCGGTCGGGCGGAGGCGCGGTGGCGGAGGCCGGCGCCGGAGGGGGGACGACATGACCGGAGATCCCAGGAGGAGCGGTCGCGAAGGCGCCGAGGGCCGGGGAGGGGTGCTGGTGGCCGTCGACAAGTTCCGAGGGTCGCTCACCGGTGCCCAGGTGGCTCACCACGTCGTCGCTGGGGTGCGTCGCGCGTCACCGGACGTGCCGGTCGCCGTGCTGCCCGTGGCCGACGGAGGGGAGGGCACGGTCGAGGCGGCTCTCGCCGCCGGCTTCGCGCGGCGGGAGGCACACGTGTCCGGGCCCACCGGCCGCCGGGTCGTCGCCGTCTACGCGCTGCGGGGCGACACCGCGGTGGTGGAGACGGCCCAGGCCGGCGGCCTGGGCCGGCTGCCCGGAGGGCGGGCGCACCCGCTGACCGCGACCACGTACGGCGCGGGTGAGCTGCTGCGGGCAGCCCTGGACGACGGCGCGCGCACCGTGGTGCTCGGTGTCGGCGGAAGCGCGAGCACCGACGGAGGGGCGGGCATGCTGGCCGCTCTCGGCTGGCGGCTGCTGGACGCGGAGGGAGCGCCGGTGGGCCCGGGTGGCGCCGGGCTCACCATGCTCGCCGCGGTGGATCCGTCCGGGGCGGACCCGCGACTGTCCGGGGTGGAGCTGGTGCTGGCGGGCGACGTCGACAATCCACTGACCGGTCCACGGGGCGCCGCCGCGGTCTACGGGCCGCAGAAGGGGGCCTCGCGGGACGAGGTGCGCGTCCTCGACGCGGCGCTCGTCCGTCTCGTCCGGGTGCTGGAAGGCGTGGTCGGCCCGGGAGCCGGGGCGTGCGCGGAGTCGCCGGGTGCGGGCGCCGGCGGCGGGCTGGGGTTCGCGGCGTTGTTGTCGGGGGCGCGTTTTCGACCGGGGGTGGAGGTCGTGCTCGACGTGCTGGGGGGTGCCGAGGCGATCCGACGCGCGGACCTGGTGATCACGGGGGAAGGGTCGCTGGACGCGCAGACTCCGCGCGGCAAGGTGCCGGCGGGCGTCGCCGCGGCCGCGCGCGCCGAGGGCAGGGAGGTCGTGGCGGTGTGCGGGCGCCTCGCGCTGTCGGGGTCGCGGCTGCGACGTCTCGGGATCGGCCGGGCGTACCCGTTGACCGACGTCGAGCCCGATCCCGCCCGGAGCATGGCCGAGGCGGGGCCGTTGGTGGAGCGGGTGGCCGAACGGCTGGCCCGCGACCATCTCGGTGGAGCGGAGCGACGGAGGGCCCGGGGAGAGGTACCCCGAGAAGGGTGAGGGCCCCGGTCCGCAAGCGCATCGGCGCTCCCCGACCGGGGCCCTCACCCGGACGCTCCGCTACGGCAGCTGCGCGGCGCGCGCCTCCCGCCGGTTGCCGCGGAAGTGGTGGACCCGGCGTGCCGTGGCGAACAGCGGGATCACCGCGCCCATCACCAGTTGGAGGGCACAGCCCGTCTGCAGCAGCAGCTGACCGCTCGGGGCGTCGAAGGCCCAGGCAGCCAGCAGCCCCATGCTCAGTACGATCCACGACAGCATGGCCACGGCGAGCCGCCCGCGCGGTTTGGGGTACTCGACCCGGCTCACCATGAGCCAGGCGGTCCCGACGATGGCCAGCAGTGTCGCCGCGAAGGGCAACTCCAAAAGGACGATGGAGACCACCGTGAGCGCGCCGAACGGCGAGGGCATGCCCTGGAAGGTGCCGTCCTTGACGGTGACGCACGAGAACCGCGCGAGTCTCAGCACCACCGCCAGGAGCACCACGATCGCCCCGACGGCGGCCACCCGCTGATGCGCGTCGTCGGCCACCATGCCGTAGACGAGGACGAAGTAGGCCGGGGCGAGCCCGAAGCTGATCAGATCGGAGAGGTTGTCCAGCTCGGCCCCCATCGGCGAGCTGCGCAGCTTGCGGGCCACCAGGCCGTCGAAGAGGTCGAAGACCGCAGCGCACAGCATCAGGATCACCGCCGTGGCCGCGCTGTGCCGGGCCATGCCCGTCTCCTGGCTCCCCATGAGGTGAGGGATCAGGATGCCCGTGGTGGTGAAGTACACGGCCATGAAGCCGCAGGTGGCGTTACCCAGGGTGAGGGTGTCGGCTATGGAGAGTCGCAGTGAGAGCGGCATCTCCTCGTCGTCGGCCTCGTCGGCCTCCGGGACCCAGCCCGCCTTGGGCTCCGGGTCAATCACGGTCAAGGCGGGTCACCCCCGCCACCGTCTTCTCGCCGACTTCCACGGCCACCTCCACGCCCTCGGGCAGATACAGGTCGACCCGTGAGCCGAAGCGGATGAGGCCGATCCGGTCACCCTGTTCGACCTTGCTGCCCCTGGGCAGGTAGGGGACGATGCGACGGGCCACGGCACCGGCGATCTGGACCATCTCGATGTCGCCCAGTTCGGTGTCGAAATGCCACACCACCCGCTCGTTGTTCTCGCTCTCCTTGTTGAAGGCGGGAACGAAACCCCCGGGCACGTGCTCGACCGAGGTCACGGTGCCGGCCAGTGGGGCGCGGTTGACGTGCACGTTCAGCGGGCTCATGAAGATGGCGACCCGGGTGCGACCGTCCCGCCAGGGCATGATGCTCTGCACCACGCCGTCGGCCGGAGAGACGACCCGGCCCGCCGTGATCTCGCGTTCGGGGTCCCGGAAGAACCACAGCATGCCCGCGGCGAGCGCGGTGGCGGGGACGGCGACGGCCTTGGCGGCTCCCGAGCGGCGGGCGCGGACCAGGCTGACGGCCGCGGTGGCGACGGTCGGCAGGAGCCACGGCGATGCTCCGCGCGCGAGGCGTACGCCACCGAGGCTGTCGCGAGGTGCAGAGGTTGGGCTGTGGGGCATGGATGACCTTCGTAGCGGATAAGGCCGCGCTTCGACGGGGACGGCGGCTTTCCGGCGATCGTAGCGGCTCCGGGGGGCAACTGGGTAAGTCGGAAAGCCGAGTCGGCGGCCGAAGAGCGCCCACGGGGTGTGATCTGTTTCTCCTGGATGACACCCCGTTTCCGGACATCTAGCCCTGGGTTCGGTACTCTTCGAGCAGCCGCCGGCCGATGATCATTTTCTGGATCTCGGCGGTGCCTTCGCCGATCAGCAGCATGGGCGCCTCCCGGTAGAGACGCTCGATCTCGTACTCCTTGGAGAAGCCGTAGCCGCCGTGGATACGGAAGGCGTCCTCCACGACCTCTTTGCAGTACTCCGACGCCAGGTACTTGGCCATCCCCGCCTCGAGGTCGTTTCGCTCACCCGAGTCCTTCTTGCGTGCGGCGTTCACCATCATGGCATGGGCGGCCTCCACCTTGGTGGCCATCTCCGCCAGTTTGAACTGGACGGCCTGGTGCCCCGCGATCGGCCGCCCGAAGGTGTGGCGCTGCTGCGCGTAGGAGACGCCCAGTTCGAAGGCGCGCTGGGCCACGCCGCAGCCGCGCGCGGCGACGTTGACCCGGCCGACCTCCACGCCGTCCATCATCTGGTAGAAGCCCCGGCCGGTGGTCCCGCCGAGGACGCGATCGGCGGGAACCCGCAGCCCGTCCATGATCAGTTCAGTGGTGTCGACCCCCTTGTAACCCATCTTGTCGATCTTCCCGGGGATGGTGAGGCCGGGGCGCACCTCGCCGAACCCCGGCTCCTTCTCCACCAGGAAGGTCGTCATCGACTTGTGCGGGGCGGTGCCCTCGGAGTGACCTTCGTCACTGCGGACCAGGATCGCGACGAGCGAGGAGGTGCCGCCGTTGGTCAGCCACATCTTCTGGCCGCTCAACAGGTAGTCGTCGCCGTCCCGCACCGCCTTCGAGGTGATCGCCGCCACGTCGGAGCCCAGCGCCGGCTCCGACATCGAGAAGGCGCCCCGCACCTCCCCGGCCGCCATCCGGGGGAGGAAGTGCTCCCGCTGCTCCCGCGTCCCGTGCTGCTTGAGCATGTACGCCACGATGAAGTGCGTGTTGATGATGCCGGAGACGGACATCCAGCCGCGGGCGATCTCCTCCACGCACAGGGCGTAGGTGAGCAGGGACTCTCCCAGCCCCCCGTACTCCTCGGGGATCATCAGGCCGAAGAGCCCCAGCTCCTTGAGCCCGTCGACGATCTCCTGGGGGTACTCGTCGCGATGCTCCAGCCCGGTCGCGACCGGGATGATCTCCTTGTCCACGAAGTCCCGGACGGTGGAGACGATCTCCTGCTGGACGTCACTGAGGCCGGCGGTCTGCGCGAGTCGGCTCATCGGGGTTCTCACTTCTCCCGGGGCAGGGGCTCGGGGCGGCCGGGCTGTTCTCCGCCGCGTTCCTTGACATACGTCTCGGTGGGGACCATGACCTTGCGGCGGAACACGCACACCAGCGTGCCGTCCTGGTTGTGACCCCGGGTCTCGACCTCGACGATGCCCCGGTCGTCCTTGGACCTCGAAGGCCGCTTGTCCAGCACGGTGGTCTCGCCGTAGATCGTGTCGCCGTGGAAGGTCGGCGCGACGTGCCGCAGCGACTCCACCTCCAGGTTGGCGATGGCCTTGCCGGAGACATCCGGCACGGACATGCCGAGCAGCAGCGAGTAGACGTAGTTGCCGACGACCACGTTCTTGCCGAAGTCCGTCGTCCGCTCGGCGTAGTTGGCGTCCATGTGGAGTGGGTGGTGGTTCATCGTGAGGAGGCAGAACAGGTGGTCGTCGTACTCCGTGACCGTCTTGCCCGGCCAGTGCTTGTACGTCGCCCCGACCTCGAACTCCTCGTAGGTGCGTCCGAACCGCATCTGTCTCACGCCTCCGGGATCTCGAACGTGCTGGTCCGCCGCATGCCGGCGGCGCGCCCCTTGCCCGCGACGACCAGCGCCATCTTCCGGCTGGCCTCGTCGATCATCTCGTCGCCCAGCATCGCCGAGCCCTTCTTGCCGCCCGCCTCGGACGTGTGGTAAGCGTACGCGTCCAGGATCAGCTCGGCGTGGTCGTAGTCCTCCTGGGACGGCGAGAAGACCTCGTTGGACACCTCGACCTGGCCCGGGTGCAGGACCCACTTCCCGTCGAAGCCGAGGGCCGCCGCGCGACGCGCCACCTCCCGGTAGCCGTCGACGTCGCGGATCTGCAGGTAGGGACCGTCGATCGCCTGCAGGTCGTGCGCCCGGGCGGCCATCAGGATCCGCATCAGGATGTAGTGGTAGGCGTCCGCCGGGTAACCCGGCGGCTGCTCGCCGACGACCAGCGACTTCATGTTGATGGAGGCCATGAAGTCGGCCGGGCCGAAGATGATCGTCTCCAGGCGGGGCGAGGCCGCGGCGATCTCGTTGACGTTGTTCAGGCCCTGGGCGTTCTCGATCTGCGCCTCGATGCCGATCCGTCCCACCTCGAAGCCCATGGTCTTCTCGATCTGGGTCAGGAGCAGGTCGAGCGCCACCACGTGCTGGGCGCTCTGCACCTTGGGCAGCATGACGCAGTCGAGGTTGGGGCCCGCGCCCTCGACGACCGTGACCACGTCGCGGTAGGTCCACTCCGTGGTCCAGTCGTTGACCCGCACGACGCGGGTCTTGCCCGTCCAGTCGCCCTCGTTGAGGAACTTGACGACGGTGTGTCGCGCCTCCGGCTTGGCCAGCGGGGCACAGGCGTCCTCCAGGTCGAGGAACACCTGGTCCGCGGGGAGGCCCTGGGCCTTCTCCAGGAAGCGGGGGTTGCTTCCCGGAACCGCCAGACAGGAACGGCGCGGGCGCGGGCGGTTGACGGTCGTCATGCGGGAACCTCCAGAGGGTCGAGCTTGTTCGCGTGTCGGATCTCGTCGACGATCCGGCCGATGATCCCGGTGATGTCGAAGTCCTTCGGGGTGAACACCGCGGCGACCCCGGCGGCCCGGAGCAGTTCGGCGTCCCCTCCGGGGATGATGCCACCGGCGATCACCGGTATGTCCGTGGCGCCGGCCACACGGAGGCGTTCCAGCACGTCGGGGACGAGCCGGGCGTGGGAACCGGAGAGGATCGACAGCCCCACCGCGTGCACGTCCTCGGCGACGGCGGCGTCCACGATCTGCTCCGGCGTCAGCCGGATGCCCTGGTACACCACCTCGAACCCCGCGTCCCGGGCCCGCACCGCGATCTGCTCGGCCCCGTTGGAGTGGCCGTCCAGGCCGGGCTTGCCGACGAGGAAACGAAGCTTCCCCACCCCCAGGTCCCGCGCGGTCAGCTCCACCACCTCGCGGACCCGGGCGAGTGCGGTGCCCGCCTGCCCGACGGTCGTCACGGGCGCCGAGGACACCCCGGTCGGTGCCCGGAACTCGCCGAAGACCTCCCGCAGCGCACCGGCCCACTCGCCGGTCGTGACCCCGGCGCGAGCGCACTCCAGGGTGGCCGCCATGAGGTTGGTGTCGGACCGGGCCGCGTCCTTCAGGGCGTCCAGTGCCTGGGCGACGGTCGGATGGACGTACGGGTCGCCCTTCCCCTGTCGATCCGAGGCCTCCTGGCGGGTGGCGCGCCACTCGCGGAGTGCCGCGACCACCTCCGCCTCGACGGCCGGGTCGACGGTCTGCACGGCGGTGTCCAGGTCGGCGGTCAGCGGGTTCGGTTCCGTACCCTCGAAGGCGTTGACCCCGACGACGCGTTCCTCCCCGGACTCGATCCGGGCACGCCGTTCGGCGTGCGAGGCGACCAGGCGCGACTTGAGGTATCCGGACTCCACGGCGGCCATGGCGCCGCCCATGTCCTCGACGCGACCCATCTCGGCCAGGGACTCCTCGACCAACCGGGCCACCTCGGCCTCGATCACCTTCGAGCCCTCGAAGATGTCGTCGTACTCCAGCAGGTCGCTCTCGTAGGCCAACACCTGCTGGATTCTCAGCGACCACTGCTGGTCCCAGGGGCGCGGCAGGCCCAGCGCCTCGTTCCAGGCGGGCAGCTGCACGGCGCGCGCCCGGGCGTCCTTGGAGAGGGTCACGGCGAGCATCTCCAGCACGATCCGCTGGACGTTGTTCTCGGGTTGGGCCTCCGTCAGGCCCAGGGAGTTGACCTGCACCCCGTAGCGGAAGCGGCGGTGTCTGGCGTCCTCGATGCCGTACCGCTCCCGGGTCACCCGGTCCCAGATGCGGCCGAAGGCGCGCATCTTGCACATCTCCTCGACGAAGCGGACGCCGGCGTTGACGAAGAAGGAGATCCGGCCGACCACGTCCCCCATCCGCTCCGGCGGCACCTGCCCGGAGTCGCGGACGGCGTCGAGCACGGCGATCGCCGTGGACATCGCGTACGCGATCTCCTGTACGGGCGTGGCTCCCGCCTCCTGCAGGTGGTAGCTGCAGATGTTGATCGGGTTCCACTTCGGGATGTGGGAGACCGTGTACGCGATCATGTCCGTGGTCAACCGGAGCGAGGGCCCCGGCGGGAAGACGTGGGTTCCACGGGAGAGGTACTCCTTGACGATGTCGTTCTGGGTCGTGCCGCTGAGCCGGGTGATGTCCGCCCCCTGCTCCTCGGCGACGACCTGGTAGAGCGCCAGCAGCCACATCGCCGTCGCGTTGATCGTCATGGAGGTGTTCGTCTGTTCCAGAGGGATGTCCCGGAACAGTCGGCGCATGTCGCCCAGGTGCGCGATCGGCACGCCGACCCGGCCCACCTCGCCGCGGGCCAGGACGTGGTCGGCGTCGTAGCCGGTCTGGGTCGGCAGGTCGAACGCCACGGACAGACCCGTCTGGCCCTTGGCCAGGTTGCGCCGGTACAGCTCGTTGGAGGCCTCGGCCGTCGAGTGCCCGGCATAGGTGCGCATGAGCCATGGACGGTCCTTGTCGCGGGGCTTCTGGCGCGGGGCGGGCTCGGGATTCGGACGCTCGGAGGAGGGCTGACGCTCAGTCATGGGTGACCTCGGGTGTGCTCAGATGTCGCGGAAGCGGTTGATGGCGTCGAGGTGCTTGTCCCGCTTCTCGGGGTCACGCACGCCCAGTCCCTCCTCGGGCGCCAGGCACAGCACGCCGACCTTGCCCTGGTGGGCGTTGCGGTGCACGTCGTGCGCGGCCTGCCCGGTCTCCTCCAGCGGGTAGACCTTGGACAGCGTCGGGTGGATCTTTCCCTTGGAGATCAGGCGGTTGGCCTCCCACGCCTCGCGGTAGTTGGCGAAGTGCGAGCCGATGATCCGCTTCAGGGACATCCACAGGTAGCGGTTGTCGTACTGGTGGTCGTAGCCGGAGGTCGACGCGCAGGTGACGATGGTGCCGCCCTTGCGCGTGACGTACACGGAGGCGCCGAAGGTCTCCCTGCCCGGGTGCTCGAAGACGATGTCCACGTCCTCACCGCCCGTCAGCTCGCGGATCCGCTTGCCGAAGCGCTTCCACTCCCGAGGGTCCTGGGTGTGATCGTCCCGCCAGAAACGGTAGTCCTCCGCGTTCCGGTCGATGATCGACTCGGCGCCCATCCGGCGGCAGATCTCGGCCTTCTGCTCGCTGGAGACCACGCAGATCGGAGTCGCGCCGCCGGCCAGCGCGAACTGGGTGGCGTAGGAACCGAGGCCGCCGCTGGCGCCCCAGATCAGGACGTTGTCCCCCTGCTTCATCTGGGCGCCGTTGCGGGAGACCAGTTGGCGGTAGGCGGTGGAGTTCACCAGGCCGGGGGCCGCGGCCTCCTCCCAGCTGAGGTGGTCCGGCTTGGGCATCAGCTGGTTCGACTTCACGAGGGCGATCTCCGCCAGTCCGCCGAAGTTGGTCTCGAACCCCCAGATACGCTGTTCCGGGTCGAGCATCGTGTCGTTGTGCCCGTCGGAGGACTCCAGTTCGACGCTCAGGCAGTGGGCGACGACCTCGTCGCCGGGGCGCCAGGAGTTCACCCCGGGGCCGGTGCGCAGGACCACTCCCGCGAGGTCCGAGCCGATGACGTGGTAAGGCAGGTCGTGGCGCTTGGTCAGCTCGCTGAGCCTCCCGTAGCGCTCCAGGAACCCGAACGTCGACAGCGGCTCGAAGATCGACGTCCAGACCGAGTTGTAGTTGACCGAGGAGGCCATCACCGCGACCAGGGCCTCGCCGGGTCCCAGTTCCGGCACGGGGACGTCGTCCACGTGCAGCGACTCGCGGGGGTCCTTGTCGCGGGTGGCGAGGCCCGCGAACATCTCCGTCTCGTCCTTGTGCACCGTCACCGCCCGGTACGACTCGGGGAGCGGCAGGGCGGCGAAGTCGGCCGAGGTGGACTCGGGGGACTGGATCGCGTCCAGGATGGCCTTGGTGGTCACGGTGTTGCCTCCGGCGTCGAGCGCCCGAAACCGGGCGCTGAGGGATACGTCGGTGCTGCGGGGTCCCGGGGGTCCGGGGTCAGGGGGGTGCCGTCGGTTCGGCGCGGGGTGTGGTGCTGCGGCGCCGGGTGGCGCGGGAGGGTGCCTGTGACGCAGGCGTCCGGGCAGGCGAGCCGTCGGCTTGCTGGGACAGCCGGCGCACGAAGGGTCGCTGCGCGCCGGCCGCCCGGACCCCTTCAACGTATGACACGGCGTGTCACCTCGCAAGGCACTGAGTGCCAGAAATTGCTCTCAGGTGAAATCGGCATTGCGCAAATGAGCGATGATCGATCGAACTCATGGTAGAGCCTGGAGCAAAACGGGTCCTGATATGACAGAGCGGCCACCCGAACGGGTGGCCGCTCTTCGAAGACCCGGGCCGGGGCGCCGTCGGCCCGGGGGCGCGCTCAGCGCTCCCGCAGGGCCGCCTCGATGGTGCGCAGGACCGCGTCCAGGGGGGCGTCGGTCCGGGCCACGGTCACCAGGACCTCCGCGCCGTCCGGCTCCGAGTCCCGAGCCTGGTCGGAGTCACCGGCCCGCCCGGCGCCGATTCCGTTGCCGAAGGTCTTCCGGACGATGGCGAACGCGTGGTCGAGTTGCGCCTCGACGTCTCCGTGCCCGTCCGCGCGCAGCCACCGCCGCAGCACGTGGTTGTGCGCGGTGACCACCGCCGAGGCGGCGACCTCGGCCAGCAGGGGGTCGTCGTTGGCGTCGTCGTCGTGCGCGTGCTCGTCGAAGTGCCCCAGCAGGTAGCGGGTGAACAGACGCTCGTAGCGGGCCACCGAGGCGATCTCCGCCTCGCGCAGGGTGGGCACCTCGCGGGTCAGCCGGTAGCGGGCGACCGAGATCTCCGGGCGCGCCGCGTACATCCTCATGACCTCCTTGATCCCCCGGCACACCGTGTCCAACGGATGCTCGTGTGCCGGCGCCGCGTTGAGGACCGCCTCGGCGCGGACCAGGGTGTCGTCGTGGTCCGGGAAGATCGCCTCTTCCTTGGAGCGGAAGTGGCGGAAGAAGGTACGGCGGGCGACCCCGGCCCGGGCCGCGATCTCGTCGACCGTGGTCGCCTCGTATCCCTTGGCCGCGAAGAGTTCCATGGCGGCCGCCGCCAGTTCCCGGCGCATGCGCAATCGTTGGGCCGCGGCACGCCCGCCCGCGGCGCTCTCGGGCGCCTCGGGCGCGGTGGCGGATCGTGAGGACCTGGCGGGCTGGGACATGACCCGAACGTACTGCATGGGGGGCGGCGCGTGCGCCCGACCCCGGCCGGGCGCCGCCCGGCCCGAAGCGGGCGCCGCCGGGCCGGAGCCGGGCGCGGCCGGCCCGAGGAGTCCGCCCCAGCCGTCGGCGCCCCCGGGTCCGTCGCCGGGCGCGGGGTCAGCGCCGGGCATGTTCCCGGAAACCGCGTCCCGTCTTCCGGCCCAGGCAGCCCGCGGCCACCAGATGCTCCAGCAGGGGGGCGGGTGCCAGGCCCGGGTCGCGGAACTCGCGGTGAAGCACCCTCTCGATCGCCAGCGAGACGTCCAGTCCCACCACGTCCAGCAGCTCGAAGGGCCCCATGGGGTAGCCACCGCCCAGCTTCATGGCCGTGTCGATGTCGTCCAGCGAGGCGTAGTGCTCCTGCACCATCTTGACCGCGTTGTTCAGATACGGGAAGAGCAGCGCGTTCACGATGAATCCGGCCCGATCCCCGCAGTCAACGGGGTGCTTGCGGATTCCGGCGCAGACCTCCCGGACTGTGGCGTGGGCGTCGTCGGAGGTCAGCACGGTGCGGACCACCTCGACCAGCTTCATCGCCGGAGCCGGGTTGAAGAAGTGCATGCCGACGACGTCCTGGGGGCGCGACGTCGCCCGGGCGCAGGCCACGACCGGCAGGGACGACGTCGTGGTCGCCAGCACGGCCCCCGGCTTGCACACCTTGTCCAGCGTGGCGAACAACTGCCGCTTGACGTCCAGGTCCTCGGCCACCGCCTCCACCGCGAGATCGACGTCGGCGAAGGCGTCGTATCCCTCGGCCGGCGTGATCCGCTCCAGGGTCCCGGTGGCCTCCTCCGCGGTCATCCGCCCCCGATCCACCGCTCGGACCAAGGACGCGCCGATCCGGTCCCGTGCCGCCTCTGCCTTCTCCATCCCGCGCGCCGCGAGAACCACCTCGAAGCCCGAGCGGGCGAAGACCTCGGCGATGCCCGACGCCATGGTGCCCGAGCCGGCCACTCCCACCGAGCGGATCGCCCGGCCGGGAACCAGGGCGGCGTCCGGCTTCGGGGTGAGCGCGTCCGGCACCACCTCGTCGCTGCCCGCAGCGGCGTAGGTGTAGAAACCGCGCCCTGCCTTGCGCCCCGTCAACCCGGCCTCGCCGAGCTGCTTGAGGATGGGCGCCGGCGCGTGCAACCGGTCCTGGGACGCCGCGTACATGGCCTCCAGGACCGTACGGGCGGTGTCCACGCCGATCAGGTCCAGCAGGGCCAGTGGGCCCATCGGCAGCCCGCAGCCCAGCCGCATCGCCGCGTCGATGTCCTCACGCGAGGCGTACCGGGCCTCGTACATCGCCGCGGCCTGGTTGAGGTAGCCGAACAGCAGCCCGTCGGCGACGAACCCCGGTCGGTCCCCGACGGCCACCGGCTCCTTGCCGAGGTCCAGCGCGAGGTCGGTGACCGCGGCGACGGCCCCGGGCGACGTCAGGACCGAGGACACGACCTCGACCAGCCTCATCGCCTGGGCGGGGTTGAAGAAGTGCAGGCCCAACACCCGTTCCGGATGAGCCGAGTCCGCCGCCAGCCGGGTGACCGACAGCGCGTTGGTGCCGGTGGCCAGGATCGCCTCGGGCCGCACGATCCCGTCCAGCTCTCTCAGGATCTGCTGCTTGATCTCGTAGGACTCAGGGGCCACCTCGATCACGAGATCGGCGTCGGCCGCCGCGCTCAGCTCTGTGGCCGTCGTGACGCGCGCCAGGGTGTCCGCGCGCTCGCCCGCCGTCATCCGGCCGCGTTCCACGGCGCGGGCGGTGGAGGTCTCCAGGGCGGCGACGGCCTTGGCGGTCCGCGCCTCGCCGACGTCGATGCCGACGACGTCGCGCCCGGCCCGGGCCAGGATCTCGGTGATGCCGGTGCCCATCGTGCCGAGGCCGACGACGGCCACGGTCCGCAGGGCGGGTTGCGGGGAGGAGGGTGTCTCGGACAGGGGAGAGGCCATCGCGGACTCCAGGAATGAGGGTGACGACGGGAAACCGCCCCCGGGGCCGCGACGCTCCGGCGGGTGCGGTGGGGCGGGTGGTATGCCGAACCGAGGTACTCGCCCGCCCTGTGCGGACCCGAGCGTGTGGCACGACCGCTCGGCGGCGGGAATCGACCGGCCCTGTCCCGAGGCCGTGTCGTACTGCGGTACCGAAGTACCGAACCGACGACCCTCGCGCCGGCCGCGTCACCAGACCGCCACGAGGAGAACACGAGTGGGTGACTCGCTCGTCTGAGCCTAACTCGCGAGTAACGAGCGCGCCAGCCCCCGGCGGACACCCATCCGCCACCGGCCCTCGGGCGCCCGCGGACGCGTGAGGCGCTCGGCCGGGCGCGCGGCCGGTGCCTCTCGCTCCGCTCCGGCACGCCGCGCGTCCGACGAGGAGCCGGGGCAGGCACGGCCGAACCCCGGCGGGACACCCTCCCGGCCGGGGGTGGGCCACCCGCCGCGCCACTAACCTCGGGGTATGGACGCAGAACTACGCTCGCTGACCGAGCGCTTACGCGTGGAAGCCGATGGAGCCCCGTCCTTCGAGCGGCTGTTGACGACCGGGAACCGCGACGAACTCGCCTCCACCCTGACCGCGCCCGGCCGACCGCTGTGGGCGCGGGAACTGGCCGCGTTCCGACTGGGGCGGGCGCGGGACCGGCGTGCCTTCGAAGCCCTCGTCCTGTTGCTCAACCATCGGGACCCGCCCCGCTGCGCCTCGGCGGCGCATGCGCTGGCCCGCCTCGGCGACCCCCGTACAGCCCGCGCGGCGGCGGCGCTGGCCACCAACGAACCGAGAGTGGCCTACGCCCTGCAACCCGTGCGCCTGCTGGTCGAACTGCGCGCGCCCGAGGCGGTCCCCGCGCTGATCACCACCCTGGAGCGCCGGCTGCGCCCTCACGACCCCCACCGTCGAGTGGCACTCGCCTGTGTGGAGGGACTCGGCCGGCTCGGCGATCCCAGGGCGCGAGGGGTGCTGGACCGGTCCCTCGCTCATCCGGCCCTCGCCGAGGCCGCGGCGTGCGCCCTCGCCCGGATCCCGCGGCAGCGGTAGCCGATCAGTCGCCCAGCGTCCGTACGTACCGCGCCTCGGGAACGTGGGCGCCGGCGACCTCCCAGGAGGCCGTGGTCCCGTCGGCCCGGAAACCCGCGCGCTCGTAGAAGCGGCGGGCGCGCGCGTTGCCCTCGACGACCCAGAGGAACGCGCTCCGGTAGCCGGCCGCCACGCAACGGCGCGTCGACTCGCCGAGCAGGCACCGCCCGACGCCGGTGCCCAACCGGTCGGTGTCGACGTACAGCGCGTACAGTTCGGCGTCCCCCTCGTGGGCCCCGTCGTCTCGCAGGTCGCCGTGGCAGGCCCACCCGACCACGAGGCCGGCCGCGTCCTCGGCGACCAGGTTCACCGTCGTGGAGGGCGCCTCCGCGAGCGACGCGTGCCTGCGGGCCGTGTCCTCTGCCACGCTCAGACCCTCCAGGTACGGTGCCGGCATCAGGCCCCGGTACGCGTGACGCCAGCCGCCGACACGGATGCTCGCCACGCGCTCGCAGTCGTCGAGCCGCATCTCCCGCACGCGCGTCCCCTTCGCCCCCCCGTCCGAGCGGGTGCCGACCGACCGGCGGGAGGGCCCCGAGGTCTCGGGTGGGGCGAGGGATTCGGGGCGCGTCGTCTCGTGCATCCGCCCATTATTGTCGTTGTCGTGGTCGGGTCGTGGTCGGCTCGCTCCGAGTGGGTCCGCCGGGTGCCGCTCAGGCCCGGAAACCGAGCAGCCCGTGCAGGACGAGCCCCCGGGACGCCCGCGCGGTGATCCCGGAACCCCCTGGCTCGGGCTCCGGCAGCGCGGCGCAACGGGCGTCCACGCCTCCCTCGCCGCGAGGCACGGTCCCGTCGTCGAGGTACGCCACCAGATGCCGGTCCAGACAGGCGTTGCCGCTCAGGGTGATCCCGTGGTTCCCGCCGCCGTCCTCCACCACGAGGGAGGAGCCGCCCAGTAGACGACGGAGCGTCAGGCCACCCACGTAGGGGGTGGCCGCGTCGTCGGTGGCCTGGAAGATCAGCGAGGCCGGCAGGGCGTCGTTGCCGACGTCCGACGGGGCGTCACCGCGGACGGGCCAGAACGCGCACGGCGCGTTGTACCAAGCGTTGTTCCAGGTCAGGAACGGGGCCCTGGCGTGCGTCGACCAGTTGTCGGCGCGCCAGTCCCGCCAGTCCCGGGGCCATTGCGCGTCGCGGCACTCCACCGCGGTGTAGACGCTGTAGCCGTTGTCGCCGGCGGCGTCCACGGCGCCGAAACGCCGGTACGCCGCCACCAGCGGCCCGTGATCCCCGTCCCGGAGGTAGGCCGTCAGGACCTCGGCCAGCAGGGGCCAGTACCCCTCGTAGTACGCCCCCGGCAGGAAGGTGTCCTCCACCTCGGCGGCGCCCACCACCCCCTCGGCCGGTCTCCGCGCCAGCGCGGCGCGCATCCGATACCAGGAGGCCTCGATCCGTGCCGGGGAGGTGCCCAGCCCGTAGTCCGCGTCGTGCCGCGCCACCCAGTCCAGGAAGGCGCGGTGACGCTCGTCGAAGGCCACGTCCTGGCGGAGGTTGGCCTCGTACCAGACGGCGGTCGGATCGACCGCCGAGTCCAGCACCAGACGGCGCACCCGCTCCGGGTAGAGCTTGGCGTACACGGCGCCGAGGTAGGTGCCGTAGGAGTACCCGAGATAGTTGATCCGGGGCGCGCCCAGCGCCGCGCGGACGGCCTCCAGGTCGTGGGCCGTCGGGACGGTGCCGAGATGAGGCAGCATCTCCGGGTGCGCCGCGGCGCAGGCCTCGGCGAAGGACCTCGCCCGCGACAGGTTGGCCCGCTCGTTCGCCGCCGACGCGGGGACCGGGTCGGGGCGCACGGGCGCGAAGTGGCCCGGACGGCAGTCCAACGCGGGCCGGCTCGCGCCCACGCCGCGCGGGTCGAAACCGACGATGTCGTACCCGGCGGCGACCTCGGCGGGCAGGGCGGAGGCGACGAAGCCCGCCAGCGCTCGCCCGGGCGCGCCCGGGCCGCCCGGGTTGACCAGAAGGGGCCCCTGGTACCGCCGGGCGGTGTGCGGCACACGGGAGAGCGCCAACTCGACCGTGGCGCCGTCCGGACGATCGTGGTCGAGGGGCACCTCCACCGTCGCGCACTGGAGCGTGGGGTGGTCCGCGGTCGCGCACGCCTCCCAGGCGATCGATCCGCGGGCCGTCGCGTCGGCCCTGGCGGGAGAGGGGACGGCGGCGTCCGTACCGGCCAGGACCGCGGCGACGGCGGCGAGCGACACGGCGCGGCTCTTCATCGTGGCTCCTTCGTGGGCCCCCGTCCCTGCGGTCGGGAGGCGAACGCGGTCACTGCGGCGGGGCCGGAACGCCCGGCCTCCCACCGGGTGTGGGCTCCTCGGTGCGGGCCCCGCGCCGGATCGGACGCGGCACGGACCACCGACCCCATGCCGGATCCTCCCGGGTCCGGCTCGTCCGGGGAACCCGGCCGCGCGACAGTTGACCCGATCGGGGTCACCGAATACCCGCCGCCTGGACACGCCGGGGTCGTGCGCCGCCCACCTTGATCGGGAAGTGGCGGACCCGAGCGCGGGAAGCCGGATTCCGGCCGCGATCGGTCGCGCGATTTTGTGCCGGGGGGCCCGGGTGGTTGGCTTGCCCCGACCCTGAGGAACCAGGCCCTGGAGGAACCGATGGCGCAGGTCGAGGCCACGACGGAGCGGATCGTCGCGGCGGACGCGGCGACGGTGTTCGACACCGTCGCCGACTACGGCGGCACCCGAGCGAAGCTGCTGCCCGAGCAGTTCAGCGAGTACGAGGTCCGCGAAGGCGGCGACGGAGAGGGCACGGTCGTCCACTGGCGACTCCAGGCCACCAGCAAGCGCGTCCGGGACTGCCTGCTCGACGTCACCGAGCCCTCCGACGGCGAGTTGGTCGAGAAGGACCGCAACTCCTCCATGGTCACCACCTGGAGGGTCACCCCGGCCGGCGAGGGACGGTCGCGGGTGGTGGTGCGCACGGTGTGGCAGGGCGCCGGCGGCGTGGGCGGCTTCTTCGAGCGGACGTTCGCGCCGAAGGGACTGGCCCGGATCTACGACGCGATCCTGGCCCGGCTGGCCGCCGAGACGGAGAAGTAGCCGAGCGGGAGGCGAGCGCGGAAGGACCCCCGCCGACGAGCCCGGGGCGGGTGTTCCGGCGGGAGCCGACCCCGCCCGCTCCGGTCCGGGCGCGCGGGGGCGGGACCGGCGCCCGTCGCGGCGCCACGCGGGCGGCACGGCCGTACGGGTGTCACGACGGTTCGCCCGGTCACCCCCCTGTCCGGTGGAACCGCCGTCTCCGCCGGGCGTCTCACGGTCGTGGGTGTCGATCCCCGGATCCGTCGGGTCCGCCCGCGTCGCCCGCCCCGAAGGGCGGCGCGAGGTGCCCGGTGGGGCCCCAGGACGCCGTTGGCCACGGCCGTCGACGACGGCTCAGGCCGGTCGGGTTCGGGCGAGGGCCGGTGCCACCCCGGCCGCGTCGAGTCCGGGCGGTCGGCCGGAGGAGCCCGAGGTCCGATGGTCGCCGACACCGTGGGGCCCGACCGTGCCGATTCCGTCGATTCCCCGTTTTCCGCGCGTCGTCGCCGACCTCCCCCGTACGGTGGAACCCGTCGGTACAGATCTTGCCGAGCCGACGGGAGAGAGGGCCAGATCGCCATGGACCCTGGCACGGAAAGGACCGCGCCCGCCGGGCGTGTCCCCTTGGCCGTCGTCGTGGTCGACCGCGACAGATCGGTCTCCCACTGGAGTCGCGGCGCCGCACGTCTCTTCGCCCGCCCGAAGGAGCGGGCGATCGGACACCCCGCCCTCGACCTGCTGCCGGTGACGGGCGCGTTCTCCGAGGAGGACGACCCGAGCGGGGGCGGCGAGGGCGACGACCTCGGGCCCGGCCTGGCGTCGTCGCTGGACGGCCGGTCGTCCTACCCCGCCGCGGGCCGTGCCCGCCTCGCCGTCCGGGAACGGCGGCGCGCCGACGTCCTGTGGTGGGCCTACCCGCTGGTGGGGCCCGGCCGAGAACGCCTGTTGGTGTTGGCCGCCGACGCTTCCTCGCTCGCGGCGGGGAGCGACCGGGCGGGCGAGCGGGTCGCACCGGGGTTCGCCCTGCACACCGACTTCCCCGGTGCGGAGGAACTCGCCCGGCGACTCCCGGAGATCCTGCCCAGCATGAGCGTCGGGGAAAGCGCCCGCATCGTGGCGCAGGTCCTCGAACTGGGCTATCCGATCCTGGAGTTCAGTCAGAACGAGCGCGTGCCCGTCACACCGGACTGGGGCGTGGCCCGTCGGGTCGAGCGTCATGCCCGGCGGGAGCGTGCGGCCCGTGCCGCGGCGGAGGGCGGGCCGCCGCCCGGAGGGCCCGCCGCCTCGATCGAGGACCGCGAGGACCTCGAGTACGCCGCCGTCCGCGAGCGGCTGGAGTTCCTCAACGAGGTGAGCGGCCGGATCGGCACCTCCCTGGACCTGGCCCGCACCATCACGGAGGTCAGCCGCGCCGTCGTGCCCCGCTTCACCGACGTCGCCGGTACCTACCTACGCGAACAGGTCGTCGCCGGCGAGGGGTTCGCCGACGGCGTACCGGACACCACCACCCTGTGGCACCGGGTGGCGTTGGAGCACACCGACGAACCCGGCCGCTGGGACGACGTCGTCCCCGTGGGCGAGGCCATGCCCTTTCCGGCCCACACCCCCTTCTTCCGGTGCATGACGTCCGGGGAGCCGGTGCTGGTGCCGCGCATCACCGAGGAGACGGGTCACGCGATCGCCTCCCAGTTCGAGAAGCGGGACATCCGCCCGCTGATCACGGGCCGTTCCATGCTGGTGGTGCCCCTGAAGGCCCGTCACGTCGTCCTCGGCTTCATGATCCTGCTCCGGCACCCCGAGCGTCCCGTCTTCAACGACATGGATCGGGTCACCGGCGCCGAACTGGCCTCCCGCGCGGGGCTCGTGCTCGACAACGCACGGATGTACACCCACCAGGAGAACGTCGCCGAGACGCTCCAGGACAGCATGCTGCCGCACATTCCCCCGCACCTCGCGGGGTGCGACGTCGCCACCCGCTACCTCCCGGGCACCCTCCTGGGCCGGGTCGGCGGGGACTGGTTCGACTCGGTCAAACTGCCCGGCGCGCGTACCGCCTTCGTGGTCGGCGACGTCATGGGCCACGGGCTGAACTCGGCGGCCATGATGGGGCAGTTGCGGACGGCGGTCCAGACCATGGCCGGGCTCGACCTCCAGCCCGCCCAACTGTTGCGCAACCTCGACGACCTGGCCCAACGGCTCGGCGACACCTACCTCGCCACGTGCCTCTACGCGGTGTACGACCCCGTCGTCGGCGAACTCCACCTCGCCAACGCCGGGCACATCCCCCCGGTCCTCGTGCGCGCGGAGGACGGCAGAAGCGAACTGGTCGACCTGCCCACGGGCGCGCCGATCGGCGTCGGGGGCGTGCCCTTCGAGTCCGTTCGCGTGGCCGTCGCGCCCGGGGACCGCCTGGTGATGTGCACGGACGGACTGGTCGAGGTCCGTGGCGAGGACATCGGGGTGGGGCTGGCCACGCTCTGCGAGTCCGCGGCGCACCCGGCCGCTTCCATGGACGACGCCTGCGACACCATCATCCGCGCGCTGAACACCCGTGGCGGGCGCAAGGACGACGTCGCCCTCCTCATGGCGCGCCTCGGTGGCGTCGCCCCGGAGGACGTGGCCGAGTGGCGCCTGGCCGCCGAGCCGGTCGAGGTGCGGCGCGTCAGGGAGGCCGTGCGGGAGCGACTGCACGTCTGGGGGCTCGCGCCACTGGCCGAGAACGCGGCGCTTCTGGCGGGCGAACTCGTCACCAACGCCGTACGCCACGCTCGTGCCCGCACCCTCGACCTGCGACTGATCCGGGCCGAGACGCTGCTCTGCGAGGTGGACGACCCCGAGGCGGAACCACCCAGACTGCGCGATGCCGGGCCCGAGGACGAGGCCGGAAGGGGACTGCGTCTGGTCAGCACCCTCGCGCGGGAGTGGGGGAGCAGCCGGACGAGGAGTGGGAAGACCGTGTGGTTCGAGCTCACCCTCCCCCGCCGCCGCCCGGGACCCGGCCGGTAGGCTCCCTCCGGACGCTCCACCGGCCCATGGCGCCGGAAATCCCGCGCCGTGACGCCGAGTCGGACGCGCGGTAGACCGTACGAGCCCCGTCGCACGGGCGGGGACGTCGCACAAGGGGAGCGGGTATGAGCGTGTCGAGTCGATACCGTCGGGCCTGGGAGGGGTTCTGGGGCGAGGCCCCAGAGGAGCGGGGCGCGGTGTTCTGGGACGCCGAGCCTGAGATCACCGCCGCTCGCCACCTGCCCCTTCTGGAACCGCACCTTCTCGCGTCCGACCTGCCCTTCGTCGACCTGGGGTGCGGAAACGGAACCCAGACCCGCTTTCTGGCCGGACGATTCCCCACCGTCGTGGGTGTCGACCTGGCCGCCGCGGCCGTCGACCTCGCCCGGCGTTCCGACCCCGGGGGGCTCGCCTCCTACCGGCGTCTGGACGCCGCCGACCCGTCCGAGGCGGCCGGCCTGCACGCGGAGTTCGGCGACGCCAACCTCTATCTGCGGGGCGTGCTGCACCAGTGCGTGGCCGACGACCGGCAGCCGCTGGCCGATGGCATCGCCACCCTCCTCGGGAGCCGCGGCCGGGCCCTTGTCGTGGAGCCCGCCCCGGCCGCGAAGGCCGTGCTGATGGGTCTGGCCCGGGAGCCGGCGGGCCCCTCGGCCAAGCTGGCCCCGGTCTTCCGGCACGGCCTGACCCCTGCCGAGGCCGGGGAGGACGAGGTCGCCGGGCATCTGAGAGCCGCCGGACTGACGGTGCTGGACGGTGGCGAACTGCCGCTGGTGACCACCGAGCACGGCGTCGACGGCCGCCCGCTGGAACTGCCGGCGCTCTGGTTGGTGGCCGGGGTGTCCGCACCCCCCGGCGACGCCTGACCTCCGAGCGGCGGACTGCGGGCCCGCGCGCGAAGGTGGCCGGGTGGGCCCGCCGCGCGTAACGTGACCCACCATGAAGATCCTCATCAGCGCGGACATGGAGGGCGCCACGGGGGTGACCTGGCCCGCCGACGTGCTGCCGGGCACCACGCAGTGGGAGCGGTGCCGGACGCTGCTGACGTCCGACGTGAACGCGGCGGTGCGGGGCCTCGTCGACGGTGGGGCCGCCGAGGTCCTGGTCAACGAGGCGCACTGGACGATGCGCAACCTGCTCCTGGAGCGCCTCGACGAACGGGCCCTGCTCCTGACCGGGCGCCACAAGGCGCTGTCCATGGTGGAGGGCGTGCAATACGGCGACGTGGACGGGGTGGTCTTCCTCGGCTACCACGCCGGGGCCGGGATGGAGGGGGTGCTGGCGCACACCTACCTCGCCAACCAGATCACGGGGGTCTGGCTGAACGACGTCCGTGCCAGCGAGGGCCTGCTCAACGCCCACGTGGCGGCCGAGTACGGGGTGCCGGTCGTTCTGGTCACCGGTGACGACGCGGCTTGCGAGGACGCGCTCGGCTACGCTCCCGCCGCCGTGAAGGTGGCGGTCAAGGATCACGTCTCGCGGTACGCGGCGGTGTGCCGCACCCCGCAGAGGACGGCCGAGGACATCCGTGTGGCGGCCGAGGAGGCGGTCACGCGGGCGACCCGCTACGAGCCGGTCCGGGGCGGCCCTTTCACGGTCGCCGTCGAGTTCGACGCCGAGCACCTCGCGGCGGCCTCGACGCTCGTGCCCGGGGTGAGTCAGGTCGGCGAACGCAGGGTGGCGTACACGACGAGCACCATGTACCAGGCGATCCGGACATTCAAGGCGGTCACCACGATCGCCTCGGCGGCGGTGGAGGAGCAGTATGGCTGAGCGGTTCGCGGAGCGGGAACCGGACGGGCGGGCGATGGCGGAGGTCGTCCGCTTCACCTCGGACCTGATCCGGATCGACACCACCAACCGCGGAGGCGGCGACTGCCGGGAGCGCCCCGCCGCCGAGTACGTCGCGGAACGCCTGGCCGAGGCCGGTGTCGAACCCACCCTGCTGGAGCGGACCGCCGGCCGGACCAACGTCGTCGCCCGGATCGAGGGTTCCGACCAGGGGGCCGACGCGTTGCTCCTGCACGGCCACCTGGACGTGGTCCCGGCCGAGCCGGCGGACTGGAGCGTGCACCCGTTCTCCGGTGAGGTCCGTGATGGCGTGGTCTGGGGTCGGGGCGCCGTCGACATGAAGAACACCGACGCGATGATCCTCGCCGTCGTGCGGGCGTGGGCCCGGTCGGGCGCGCGCCCACGACGGGACGTGGTGATCGCGTTCACCGCCGACGAGGAGGCCAGCGCCGAGGACGGGGCCGGTTTTCTCGCCGACCGTCACCCCGACCTGTTCGAGGGCTGCACCGAGGCGGTGGGCGAGTCGGGGGCGTTCACCTTTCACGACGGCACCGGCCGCGAGATCTACCCGATCGCGGCCGGGGAACGCGGCACCGGCTGGCTGCGGTTGACGGCCCACGGGCGGGCCGGCCACGGTTCGAAGGTCAACGGGGAGAACGCCGTGACCCGCCTCGCCGCCGCCGTCACCCGGATCGGCGAGTACGCCTGGCCGCCCCGGATCACGCCCACCGTACGGGCCGCGCTCGTCGAACTCGCGGCCCTCTACGGCCTCGACGCCGATCTGGAGAACGTGGACGCGTTCCTGGACAAGCTCGGTCCGGCCGCCAAACTCGTCGAGGCCACGGTCCGCAACAGCGCCAACCCGACCATGCTGGATGCCGGTTACAAGCTGAACGTCGTCCCGGGCACGGCCGTCGCCCATGTCGACGGGCGGTTCCTGCCGGGCACGGAGGAGGAGTTCCGCGCCACGCTGGACGAGCTGACCGGACCGGACGTGGACTGGGAGTACGCCCATCGCCAGGTCGCTCTCCAGGCCCCGCCGGACACCCCCACCTTCGCCCGGATGCGGGCCGCGGTGGCCGAGTTCGCCCCGGGGGCGCACACCGTCCCGTACTGCATGTCGGGCGGCACGGACGCCAAGCAGTTCTCCCGCCTGGGCGTCACCGGATACGGTTTCGCGCCGTTGAGGCTCCCTCCGGGGTTCGACTACCAGGAACTGTTCCACGGCGTCGACGAGCGCGTGCCGGTCGAGGCGCTGCGCTTCGGCGTCCGGGTCCTCGACCGCTTCCTGCGGTCGGCCTGACCGAGGGGAGAGGCCATGCCCATCCTGCCCTACGGCACGTGGCCGTCGCCGATCGACGCCCGGACCGTCGCCGCGTGCGACGGACGCCCGGACGACGTCGGCTTCGTCGGCGACGACGTGTGGTGGACCGAGCCACGCCCGAAGGAGGACGGTCGACGCACTCTGATGCGCCGACGCTCGGACGGCGCCGTGGAACAGATGCTGCCCGCGCCCTGGGACGCGCGCAGCCGCGTGATCGAGTACGGCGGGCGGCCGTGGACCGGACGAGCCGGCACGGACGGTTTCCTCGTCGTGTTCGCGCACCGTGCCGACCAACGCCTGTACGCGCTGCGGCCCGGCGGCGAACCTCGCCCGTTGACCCCGGTGTCGGCCGTCGGCGGTGGCCTGCGATGGGCGGAACCGTCGCTGCCCGACGGGCGAGCCGAAGTCTGGTGCGTAATGGAGGAGTTCACCGGCGACGGCCCAGGCGACGTGCGACGCGTCCTCGCCGCGGTTCCGTTGGACGGCTCGGCCGCCGAGGACCGGGATGCCGTGCGCGAACTCGTTCCCGAACGACACCGGTTCCTCAGCGGACCGCGACTCTCCCTGGATGGCCGCCGGGCCGCCTGGCTCGCCTGGGATCACCCCCGCATGCCGTGGGACGAGACCGAGTTGCTGGTCGCCGAGGTCGACCCGAGCGGCGTGCTCGGGGAGCCGGAACGCGTGGCCGGCGGTCGGAGCGAGTCGGTGGCCCAGGTGGAATGGGCCGCCGACGGCGCGTTGTTGTACACCTCCGACCGCACCGGCTGGTGGAACATCCATCGGGACGGCGCCCCCGTGTGCCCGCGCGAGGAGGAGTTCGCCGGCCCGCTGTGGAGACTCGGCCTGCGCTGGTCCGCCCCCCTGGACAACGGTCTCGCCGCCGTCCTGCACGGACGCGGGGCCCTGAGGCTGGGCATCCTCGATGTGGAGTCCGGCGAGGTCGTCGACGCGGCGGGCCCCTGGACGGAATTCGCACCCACGCTCGCGGTCCTCGGTGACCGGGTGGCCGCCGTCGGCGCAAGCCCGCACAGCGGGTACGAGGTGGTGGAGCTGGACGCCCGGACCGGACACACGAGAGTCGTCGGCCACCCCCACCACGACGTCGTCGACCCCGCCTACTACCCCCGGCCCCGGGTCCGCACCTTCGTCGGCGCGGAGGGACGCGAGGTGCACGCCACCGTCTACCCCCCGCGTCACCCGGACTGCGTCGCCCCCGAAACCGAGTGCCCGCCGTACGTCGTGCGCGCCCACGGTGGGCCCACCGGCCGGTCCACGCTCGCGCTCGACCTGGCGATCGCCGCCCTCACCTCCCGGGGTATCGGGGTGGTGGAGGTCGACTACGGTGGTTCCTCCGGATACGGCCGGGAGTACCGCGACCGGTTGCGCGGAGAGTGGGGCGTCGTCGACGTGGCGGACTGCGCGGCCGTGGCGCTGGCGCTCGCGGCGGAGGGATCCGCCGACCGTGACCGGATCGCCGTGAGCGGCGGCAGCGCCGGCGGCTGGACGGCCGCCGCCTCGTTGGTCGGCACCGACGTCTACGCCTGCGGCACCATCGTCTACCCCGTCCTGGACCTGGTCGATTGGGCCGCGGGCGGGACCCACGACTTCGAGTCCCACTACCTGGAGACCCTCGTCGGCCCCCACGCACGGGTGCCCGAGCGCTACGCCGAACGCTCGCCGGCCGCGCACGCCGACCGGATCACCGCCCCGTTCCTGCTGCTCCAGGGTCTGGACGACGTGATCTGCCCGCCCGCCCAAGCCGAGCGGCTCCTCGCCCGCGCCACCGAGCGAGGGGTGCCGCACACGTACCTGGCCTTCCCCGGTGAGGGGCACGGGTTTCGACGGGCGGAGACCATCGCCCGAGCGTGGGAGGCCGAACTGCGCCTCTACGAGGAGGTGTTCGGTATCTCCGCCCTGATCCGTCCCCACCCCGGACCCGTCGGATGAGGACGGTGCTCCTCGGCGCACGGTGCCGCGCACCGACGGACGTCCGGGTGCCGACGGCGAGCCCGTCAAGGGCGGTTGCCGACCCGAGCTTCCCCGACCCGCTCGACCACGGCGCGGAACGAAGGACTTCGGCCCGGTGCGGAGGTCGTGATCCGCGCCGAACCGAATGGACGCCCACTCGTTCGACGTCGGTCAGTCGAGATCCGGATCACCCGTCCGGAACCTCCCCGCACGGGACGCCCGGTTCCGGGTGGTCGGCCTGGGGCGTGCTTCCGGCTACTCCGTCACGGGCAGGCACTCGGCGAGCAGGTCGACGACGTCGCGCCAGGCGCGCCTCGCGTGCCGCGGGTGGTAGGCGACGCCGGGGACCGTCGGGTGGTCGACCGGCGGATGATGGAAGGCGTGCAAGGCACCTCCGTAGACCGTGAGGCGCCAGTCGACGCCGGCGGCCCGCATCTCGGCGGTGAACGCGTCTCGGCGCGCGGGCGGCATGATCGGGTCCTCCGATCCGACCCCGGCCCACACCGGGCAGCGAATCCGCGCTGCCTCGCCCGGTCGCCCCGTGGTGGTCGCGTTGACCGTCCCGATCGCGCGCAGGTCGGCACCGGCGCGTCCGAGTTCCAGCGCGATGGCGCCCCCGGTGCCGTAGCCGAGGGCGGCGATCCGGGCCGGGTCGGTTCGCGATTCGGCGCGCAACGCGCCGAGCGCCGCGCGGCCGATGTCCCGCATTCGGTCGGGATCGGCGAGCAGCGGCAGGCAACGGGCCAACATCTCCTCGGGGTCGCCCAGATAGCGCCCACCGTGAAGGTCGAACGCCATTGCCACGTAGCCCAGTTCCGCGAGGGCATCGGCCCGGCGTCGCTCGACGTCGCTCAGGCCCATGCCCTCCGGTCCGAGCAGCACCGCCGGCCGACGGTCGCTCCCGGCTGGGACCGCGAGGTGCCCGATCATCGTCAGACCGTCCGCCGGGTACTCGACCGTACGTGTCGTCATCGCCGTCATGGGACAAGAACGTAGTGCCCGTCGCGCCCCGCCCTACCGCTTTCCGCCGTCGGCGCAACAGCGCCGCCCGTGCGCGCCCGGATCCACCGCGGACCCGCGCCGCGTTCGATCTCGACGCCCCGCCCGAGGCACTGGCTAGGCTCGACGGCATGTCCGAAGATCCCAACGGCCACCGGGACACCTGCCCCCGGGTGGCGATCCGCCCTCTCACCCTCGCGGACGCGGGGGAATTCACCGCTCGGGCCCGGGAGAGCGCGGAACTCCACCACCCCTGGCTGTTCCCCCCGACGGACGCGGACGCCTACGACACCTACGCCAGGAGGCTGATCGAGGACCCGGCGAAGGCGGGATTCCTGGTCTGCGAGGCGGACGACGGTGCCATCGCCGGCTTCGTGAACGTCAACAACATCGTCCACGGTGCCTTCCGCAGCGGGGCCCTGGGATACGGCGCCTTCCGCCACGCCGCCCGACGAGGGCTGATGAAGGAGGGGGTCGGCTTGGTCGTGCGGCACTGCTTCCACCGGATGGGACTGCACCGCCTGGAGATCAACGTCCAGCCCGGCAACACGGCGTCGATCGGCCTCGCGCGCGCCTGCGGCTTCCGCCTCGAAGGGTTCTCTCCCGGCTTCCTCTTCGTCGACGGGGCCTGGCGCGACCATCAGCGTTGGGCCCTGACCGCCGACTCGCGCCGGTCGACGTACTCGTAGACCGCGCCGTCCGGGTGGCGCGCGACGAGACTGCGGCCTGCCGGGGTCGCCATGGGGCCGGCGACGATCTCGGCGCCCAGCGCGCCCAGCCGGTGGCCCGCCTCCTCGACATCGGTCACCGCCACGGTGGCGGAGATCTTGCGGAGGAGCTCCAACTGGGCCTCGGCACCGCTCATCACCAGGAAGCAGCCGACCGCCGCGGCCTCGACGCCGCCCCGTTCGAAGCGCAGGGCCTCCGTCCCGGCCAGGCCCTCGTAGAACGGGATCGCCCGGTCCAGATCGTCGACGTAGACGCGCAGTGTGGCTCCCAGAATGTCCATGCGGGAAAGCCTAGTTGGGGCGCGCGAGCGCGGCCTCCCGGTCCGCCGACCCCGCCGGTCCGGCTCCGGGCACCACGGGCGTCGGGCACCAGAGGCCCGTCGTGACCGGGGCGAGCGCTCCGGGCTCCGAGGCGCGCCCCCGCCCGGTCGAGCGGAGCCGGCGGGGACGTCGGTCGTCGAGCGCGGTGTCCGCTCACGCACGGTGACGGCACCGCTTCCCGGTCACCCCCGATCCGGTGCAGCGGTGTGTCGAGGTGGCCACGAAACCCCGGTTCCGGCGGCGAGGGGCTTTCGGGAGGTTTGCCTCCTTGTGTCCCGGCCACCCGGGACCGTGGGAGACCGGCTCGGGATCGTCGCGCGAACGACCCCGCGCCGACCTCACCCGCCCGCGCGTGGAGCGTCGGCGCGGGCGTCGACCTCTCTCGGCTCGAAGGAGCGAAGCGCCGCACGACCTCCGAGGAACCAGGTGAGCACGTACGTCTACGGCATCACGTCCCGCTCTCATCCCCCGCCGAGGGGAGTGAGCGGCGTCGGGGATCCGCCGTGTGCCGTTCGCTCGCTGACCCGGGGCTCCTTGGCCGCGCTCGTCAGTGATGTCCCGGTGTTGCCGCGCCCCGGGAGGGCCGACCGTCGGGCCCACGCGCGCGTTGTCGCCCACGCCGCCGCCACGGGCACCGTGCTGCCGCTCGGCTTCGGCACCCTCGCCCCGGACGACGAGGCCGTCACCGGCCGGCTCGCCCGGCGGGCCGAGCACTACGCCGAACGCCTCGACGCCCTCGCCGGGCGCGTCGAGTACCGGCTCACCGCGGGTCCCCGATCGCGCGGGGTGGACGCGGCCCTGCGCAGAGCCCTCGAACCGGAGGTCGAGGCGCTCACCGCGGGCACCGACGCGACGGGGCGGTTCGCCCGGGTGACGTGCCTGGTCGACCGGGCCGAGACCGAGTCCTTCCTGGGTGTCGTGGCGCGAGCCCGGCGGAACCGGCCGGACACGGATGTCGGGGTGGACGGCCCGCTGCCGCCCTACGACTTCGTCGAGTCCTGCCCCCCGCCGACGCCAGCGCCGCGCGGAGCGGCCGGTGGGCCGCTCGAGGTCGCGGGCGGACGGGGAGCGACGTCGTGACCGCCTTGCGTTACGTCTACGCCCTCTGCCGGCCGTTCGGCGCGGCGCTCCAGGTCCAGCCGGCCGGTGTCGGCGGAGACCCTCCCCGGATGCTGCACCACCGGGGGCTGGTCGCGGTGGTCGGTCACGTGCCCGAGGAGGACTTCGCCGAAGCGTTGTCCACGGCGTCCGGCGCGGAGGCCGTGGAGCGGGCCCACCAGCAGGTCGTCGACGCGCTCACGGCCGTCACCACCCCCCTGCCCTTCCGGGCCGGGGTCGTCTTCCGCGACGACAGCGCCGTGCGGGTGATGATGGAGCGCTGCGAGGCGTCTTTCTGGGACACGCTGGAGCGGCTGGAGGGATGCGTGGAGTGGCGGGTCCGGGTCTTCGACGCGACCTGGGAGCTCGCGGGGCGCGACGTGGTGGACGACTTCGCCGCCCGTCTGCATCGCGACCTCGCCGACCGTGCCGACGAGGAGCGTCTTCGGGTCCCGCCCGAGGAGGAGCGGCCCGAGCGGTCGGAGGACGGGGCCGAGCGGACCGCCCTGGACGCCGCGTACCTGGTGTCGCGGACCGCCTCCGAGGGGTTCGTGGAGCATGTACGGCGCGCCGCGCGCGATGTCCGGGGAGGCCGGGTGTGGCTGACCGGACCGTGGGCGGCCTACGACTTCGCCCAGGACGACGGCCCCTGGCGTGATGCCGACCCCGTACCCGGAATGGGCGAGGGCGGGGAGGCGAACGACGGGTGAGGGCGCCGGCACCGTCCCCGTCTACACGCCTTGCGGGACGGGGCGGGCACCCGCCTCCTCGGAGCGGGTGTCCGCGCCGGTGGCCAACTTCTCACGCGCGAAGGCCAGGTTCCGCGCGACGCGGTCGCGGTGTTCCTCGGGCAGCTCCGACCCGTCGAGGAGGCGCAGGCAGCAGTCCCGGGACTCGGCGTACTCGCCCACCCAGAAGGCGGACACGGCGAGTTCGTCCAACGCCCGCCACGCGTACCACTCCCACTCCACGAACAGGATGTCCCGTGGGAACGGGATCCGGGCGGCCTGCCGCGCGAACAGGTGGGCCAGTGGCCAGCGGCGGCCCTCCGTGCGACAGTGTCGCGCCAGGTCGCCCAGTGCCTCGGCTCTGATGGGACGGCTCTCGTGGGCGCGCAGGTAGCGGTCCACCACGTCGGCGGCCGGTCTGCCGAGACTCGCGGCGAGACGGGCGGCGTACAGGTGCGAGCAGAAGACCTCCTCGCCCCAACCCCCCATCGAGGCCCGACGCTCGTACTGGGCGAGGGACTTCTCCGGTTCGCCCGCGTCGCGCCAGCTCTGCGCCAAGTAGAAGACGTAGCGGGTGTTGTCGGGTTCATCGACCAGGCCCCGCTCCAGGACGGCGGCGTCACGGAGGTACTTGTTCCGCCTGCCCTCGCCCCGGAGTCGCGCCCCACCGCCCAGGGAGATGATCCGTGCGCCTTCGAGGGTCCCCAGCGTGTGGGATCGCCCGCAGTCGATGTACTCGTGCAGCACGCCGACGTAGCGCCAGGGCATCCGGGTCGAGACCAGCGCCGGGCGCCAGTGCACCAGGCTGCGGTCGCGCAGGGCCACCCGGTAGGCGTCCAGCGTCAGCTCCGGCCGACGGAACCCGTCGTCGATCTCCATGATGTCGTCGGCGTCGATGAAGAACAGGTAGTCGGCGCTGTCGCGAGCGAGCCGGATGGCCTCCGTGCGGCTCCCGTCGTATCCCTTCCACGGCCGCTCGTACAGCTTGCCGGGCAGGTCGCCGAAGGTTTCCCGGACGACCTCCTGGGTGCCGTCGGAGGAACCGGTGTCGACGACGACCCAGGTGTCGATCAGGGGACGCACCGATTCGAGACAGCGGCGGATCACCGGCGCCTCGTCCTTGACGATCATGTTCAGGCAGACTGTGGGTTGCACCGGTGCCATCCATTCCTTGGTACGGGCGGTCCGGGGGACGCTATCCATCCGGGCATTTCCGGACAAGTGGGATGGAGTGGAAGGGTGGCGCGTGTCGGGCTCGACCGTCCGGGCCGGGGGTCTCAGGAAACGTCACCCGTCGGCGGTCGGTAGACCGTGAGGGCCTCCGGCAGCTTTCGCAGGGTCAGGTCGCCCCGCGTCTCGCGGACCTCTCCGTCGTAGGCCAACAGAGTTCCCGCCGCCAGGTCGGTCAGGCGGAGCCGTCCCGTCGTGACGGCCGTGTGGGCCGGGGAACGGGTCAAGGGCCCCGCGAGGGCGGCCGAGAGCAGTCGTGTGGCCGGCCGCCGGCCTCCGCGCACCACCCGCACGTCGAGTCGGCCGTCCGCCAGGTCGAGCCTGCGGCCCGGGGAGAGCCCCATCCTGTGGTACGTGCCGTTGCCGGCGAACAGCAGCCACAGAGGGCGCCGGCGTCCTCCGATGCCGGCCTCGACCGGGTGTCGGTCCGCTCGCAGGACCCGGACGGCCGCGAGCACCCCGGCCGGCCACTCGCCGATCCGGCCCGACCAGCGCTCGCGCTCCCGCACCAGCTCCGGGTACACGCCGAGGCTGAAGGTGTTGAGGAAGACGCCCCGCCGGTCGTCGCCGACGAACTCGCCCACGTCGACCCGGACGGCCGAGCCGCTCTCCAGGGCTCGGCGCAGGTCCCGCGCGTCGCGTACGCCGAGGTCCTGGGCGAAGTGGTTCAACGTGCCGCCGGGGAGGACGGCCAGTGGCAGCCCGCTTTCCAGGGCGACCTCCGCGGCGGTGTTGACGGTTCCGTCGCCGCCGCAGACGCCGAGCACCCGGGCGTGTTTCGCCGCTCGCTCCAACTCCTCGCGGATGTCGTCCGGTCCGCACGTCACGATCCGCGCTTCCGGGAGTTCGTCGCGCACCGCGCGGATCCTCGTCGAGGTCCCGGAGGAGGTGTTGGCCACCATGACCAGGCCCGCGCCCCGCCGCACCGTCGGTGCCTCGGCTCGGGAGGCGGCGGGTCGTACCGATTCGACGAGTGTCGGCATCAGTCGCCGGGCGATCCAGGCGGCACCGACGCCCAGCGCGGTCCCGGCCAGGACGTCGCTGGGGAAGTGGACGCCGGTGTAGACCCGCGACAGGGCCACCGCCCCCGCCGGCAGGGCCACCGCCGCGCCCCAACGGGGCGACTCCATGGACACTCCGGCGGCGAAGGCGGCGGCCGAGGCCGCGTGTCCGGAGGGGAACGACGTGGTCGTGGGCTGCCTCGGCAATCGACGGACGTGGGGCACCGGGTCGAGCAGCGGGCGAGGTCGTCGCACCGTGCGCTTGCCCAGGGTGTTGATGGTGAGGGAGGCCAGGCCGAGGGAGGCCACCCCCCGCAGCGCCGCTCTGCGGGCACCCGGGGCACGGGTCAGGCCGAGCGCCGCCGCCGTGGCGCACCACAGCAGTCCGTGGTCGGCGGCGCGACTCAGCCGGGGAAGCACTCGGTCGCCGCCCGGCCAGTGGTGCGCGGCGACCGCTTCGAACAGACGTCGGTCCAGGTTCAGGAAGGCTCCCTTGACGCGATGGGGGCCGGGCTGCGTCATGGTCAGGTCCGGATCGGGGCTCATGTCGAACGCCTACCCCGTGCGCGCCGTTTCGCGCAGCCCGACTCGGCGCCGCACGCTCGGCACCGGCGCCCCGGACGGAAAAGCGGTTGGCGCCCCCGGGAGCCGCGACGCAGAATCGCCTGCCATGGGTCATATCGAAGCCGCGCACCTCTCCTACACCCTTCCGGACGGGACGCCACTGCTCGACGACGTCTCCTTTCGGGTCGGAGAGGGTGCCGTCGCGGCTCTCGTCGGCCCCAACGGCGCCGGCAAGACCACGCTCCTGCGCCTCCTGGCGGGCGAGTTCGCCCCGCACGGGGGTGGTGTGACGGTCAGTGGAGGTCTGGGGGTGATGCGGCAGTTCGTCGGATCCGTGCGGGACGAGTCGACCGTTCGTGACCTTCTGGTGTCCGTGGCGTCCCCCCGGATCCGCGAGGCGGCCCTGGCGGTCGACGTCGCCGAGCACGCCGTCGTGACCGTCGACGACGAGGCCGCCCAACTGGCCTACGCCCAAGCCCTCGCGGACTGGGCCGAGGCGCGCGGGTACGAGGCCGAGAATCTGTGGGACATCTGCGCCACGGCCGCCCTCGGTGTGCCCTACGACCGGGCGCGGTGGCGACAGGTGCGCGATCTGTCCGGCGGCGAGCAGAAGCGACTGGTGCTGGAAGCGCTGCTGCGGGGCACGGACCAGGTGCTGCTCTTGGACGAGCCGGACAACTATCTCGACGTTCCGGGCAAGCGCTGGTTGGAGGAGCGACTCCAGGAGACCCGCAAGACCGTCCTGTTCGTCTCGCACGACCGCGAACTCCTGGCCCGGTCCGCACAGCGGATCGTGTCGGTGGAACCGGGGCCGGCGGGGTCCGACGCCTGGGTCCACGGTGGCGGCTTCGCCACGTACCACGAGGCCCGCCGTGAGCGCTTCGCCCGCTTCGACGAACTGCGCCGCCGCTGGGACGAGAAGCACGCCCGGCTGAAGCGCCTCGTCGCGGACCTCCGGCAGGCCGCGGCCAACAGCCCCGCGATGGCCTCCCGGTACCAGGCGGCCCGCACCCGGTTGCGCAAGTTCGAGGAGGCGGGACCTCCACCCGAACCGCCCAGGGAACAGGACGTCCGGATGCGCCTGAAGGGTGGTCGGACCGGAGTCCGCGCCGTGACCTGCGAGGAACTGGAGCTGTCCGGTCTGATGCGCCCCTTCGACCTGGAGATCCGGTACGGCGAGCGAGTCGCGGTCCTCGGCTCCAACGGCTCGGGGAAGTCGCACTTCCTGCGGCTGCTGGCGGGCGAGGACGTGGAACACACGGGTCGGTTCGGGCTGGGTGCCCGGGTCGTGCCGGGACACTTCGCCCAGACGCACGCCCACCCCGAGCTCGAAGGGCGGACCCTGCTCGACATCCTCTGGCGCGAGTACGCGCAGGACCGAGGAGCCGCGATGGCCCGTCTGCGCCGCTACGAGCTGGGCGGACAGGCCGAGCGGACGTTCGAACGTCTCTCGGGCGGCCAGCAGGCCCGCTTCCAGATCCTGCTCCTGGAACTGCGCGGCGCCACGGCCCTGCTCCTGGACGAACCCACCGACAACCTCGACCTGGAATCGGCCGAGGCACTCCAGGAGGGACTGGAGGGCTTCGACGGCACGGTCCTCGCGGTCACCCACGACCGTTGGTTCGCCCGTTCCTTCGACCGGTTTCTGGTCTTCGGGGAGGACGGTCGGGTCCGCGAGACCTCCGAGCCGGTCTGGGACGAGCGTCGGGTCGAGCGCGCGCGGTGACCGGCGCCCTCGGTGGGGCGGCCGGGGAGTCGCCGCACACCGGTGGTGGGGTGATGCGGTCCTCACGCGGGGGTACCCGGGCGCCATGAACGCTCACGACACGCGGGACGACGCGACGACCGGAGTGGAGCCGAGCCGGCTCGACGACGCCCAGCTCATGAAGGAGCTGGAGACGATCCACCGGACACGCCACGACACGCTGCTCTACGGATCCGACGAGGCCCTGGGCACCCACAGCGACCGGATGGCGCGGCTGGAGGGAGAGTGGCTGCGCCGCAACCCCCGTCGACCTGTCGCGGCCGGGCGTACCCGAGAGGGCGCGCGCGGGCGCGGCGGCGGTCGGGCGGAGCCCCGCGCCCGCGAGGCCTGAGCGGCACCGGACGGGGTGCCCGGGAGGCGGCTCCCGGGCACCGCGGCCCCGCTCGGTGAGGGACACCGGGGCCGAGCGGCGGCGTGTTGCGGCGTGTCGTGGTCGGGCACATGGTGGTCCCGAGGGAACCCCCCTCACGTCCCCTCGGGACGCGGAGGACAGGAGTGACCCATGGACCTGGCCTACGACTACCCGCTGCTGAGCATGTTCTGGACCCTGCTGTGGTTCTTCCTCTGGATCATGTGGTTCATCCTGTTGATCCGTGTCATCGGGGACATCTTCCGCGACGACGAACTCGGCGGGTGGGGGAAGGCGGGGTGGCTGATCTTCGTGATCGTGCTGCCGTTCCTCGGCGTCTTCGTGTATGTCGTGGCACGCGGTCGGCACATGGGTCGCCGGGAGGTCGCGCACGCGCGGGCGCGGCAGGAGGAGTTCGACACCTACATCCGGAAGACGGCCGGCGGCGGTGGCGGCACCGGAAGCCGGGCGGAGGAACTCGCGAGGCTCTCCGAACTGCGCGGTCGGGGGGAACTGACCGACGAGGAGTACACCCGGGCCAAGCGCCTCGTCCTGGGGGACGCGCCGGCGGCCGACGGCGGCGCCGGCGGCCCGGGTCCCCGGGCGGCCGACTCGCGCGACGGCGGATGACGGGACCCCTCGCCCGGGACCCGTTCACCCGACCAGGGGCGGCGGCGCCGCTCCTCCGGTTCACCCGCTCGCCCGCCCGAGTCCCCCGGACGGGGCAGGGTGGCGGGCGAGGCGGCGAGGGAAGGGCTGTGATGGCCGCGGGGACACGAGCGTGTCCCCGCAGCCACCGCGCGAAGGGGAGCCCACCTGATGCGCCGCACCGCACGAGCCCTGTCCACCGCCGTGGTGGCCGCCTACCTGACGGGCGGCGTCGCCGCCGCCGTGCCGGAAACCGGCCCGACGCCCGCGCCCTCCCCGGCGGCACCGGAGCGGCGGGACGCCGGAGTTCCGACGGCGTGGTCCGTCCCGGCCACGGTGGCGCCCGGCGGCGCCGTGGACCTGTCCGTCTCCTGCCCCGCGCCCGACGGGACGCCGCCCGACACCGTGGCGGCCTCGTCGCCGGTCCTGGAAGGCGGCGGCGCGACCCTGCGCCGGGACCGGACCGTCGGCGAGGCGAACGACGGAGCGGTCGCCTACGCCGGCAGCGCGCTCCTCGCCTTCGCCGATCCGGCGGCGGGCCCCGGCGAACCTCTCGGCACCGAGGGCACGTGGACCGTCGACGGAGTCTGTCCGGAGGCCGCCGACGCACCGGTGGGTGTCCGAGCCTGGAGTGTGCCCCTCACCGTCCGGGGCGAGGCCGCGGACGACGCCTGCGGGGAGGCGACCGACCTCGGCGAGCCCTGCCCCACCGACCCGACCTGTGCGGAACCGGAACCGGACCGGAACCAGGCCCCGGACCCGGATCCACTCTCCGCTCCCGAACCGGACCAGGACCAGCCCGACACACCAGGGGCCGAGGCCGAGGCCGAGGGCGAACCGGAGCCGGAGGTCGAACAGCGCGAAGACCGGCCTCCGGAGCAGCGCCCCGGGGGCGCCGCGTGTCATCCCGACGAGGCGGCGGAGGGGCAGGATCCCTCCGGCGAGGACCCTGTGGAGGAGCGTCCGGCAGACCGACCCCCCTCCGAGGAGCGCGTCCCCGAGACGGCGGCTCCACGGCTCCCGGGAGCGGTCCACGCCGGCTCGGGCGGCTCGCTCTCCGACTCCCTTCCCGCCCTGGTCGCCGGAGGCGCCCTCGTCGCCGGCGCGTGCGGGCTGACCGTGCACCGGCTGGCCCGGGGCCGGTTCGGTGGACGGCGCTGAGGCCGTCGGCTCCGCTGCCGGAGCCGAGCGGGATCGTCGCCCGCCCGGAGCCGTCCGGAGGGCGTGAGCGGGCGGGGAACCTTGGCCGATGCGCGAGGTGGCGGCGCCCGAGGCCCGACGACGCAGGCGGTGGCACTCACGGCCCGGAGGTGGCGGATGCGGAGCACGATCGGCGAGACGACCCGGGGAGGTCATGGCTCCGTCCGGTACGGACCGTCGATCGCCGGTGACGGCTTCCCCGTTCCGCCGGAGTTGTCCCGGGCCGTCGCCGCGGCGGCGACCCGCCCGGAAGGCGAACGGGCCGGAGGCGGTCCCGAACTCCTCGACGCGGCCTGCGGCTACTGGCGAGGACGCGGCCTGCCGACCGGGCTCTCCCGGACGGCCGCCGCACCCGGCGCGGCCGTCCTGTTGCCGGCTCTCTCCGCCGCGTTGGGTGGGGACGTGTTGGTGCCCCGTCCCTGCGCGGCCTGGTGGGTGCCGGCCGTCAGACTCGTGGGCCGGCGCGCCTTCCAGGTGCCGACCGCCGCCGAGAGCGGCGGCGTGCCGGACCCCTACGCCCTGCTGGAGACGGTGCGTCGGGCCCGGGCCGAGGGACATGACCCACGTCTGCTGGTGGTCTCGATCGCCGACGATCCGACCGCCGCGGTAGCGCCCCCGGACGTCCTGTACGAGACCACGCGCGTCGCCGTCGGCGAGGGGCTGCACCTGCTGAGCGACGAGACCTGGCGCGACACCGTGCACGATCCCCACCAGACCGTGGTGGTGAGTCCCGCGGAGATGGAGCCGGAGCGGGTCACGGTCGTCTGCGACCTGGCCGGGGCGTTCCTGCCTCCCGGATGGCCGGCGGCCGTCGCCCGATTCCCCGCCACGGCCTCGGGCGACGGGCTGCGGGCTCGGGTCCTGGACGTCCTCACCGCCCTCGGCGCCCGCGTGGCGACCCCCGTCGCCTCGGCGGCGGCGTACGCGCTCGCCGAGCCCGAACCGATGGTCCGCCACCGCTCCGTCGCGGTGCGGTGGCACGCGCGTTCGGCGGCGGCCGTGCACGCCGCCGTCGTCGCCGGCGGGGCGCTGTGCCGGCCCCCGAGGTCCGGCCGTCACCTGTATCCCGATCTCGAACCGTTCCGCGAGGCCCTGCTGGGTCACGGCGTGCGCGACGCGCAGGAGTTGGAGGATTTCCTCACCGCGCGGCTCGGCGTGCCCACCCCCGGCGGACACCGGTTCGGCGACGAGCTGGGGGCGCTGCGCGTCCGCCTGTCCACGGGACCCCTGTCGCGGGTGGCGGCCGAGGGAGGATCGGACCTCCTCGCCCGCGCCGACCCGCTCGACGCACCGGCCGTGCGGGAGGCGTTGTCCACCCTCGAAGCCGTTCTCGGAGATCTCCGCGACACCCGGCGAGAGGAGCCTCCCCGATGACGCGGCAGCCCGATCCGACCCCGGCCACGGGGTCTCCGGACGCGGACGCGCCTACGTCGCCCCCGCCCCCCGATCTCCCGGCGCCCGAGCTTCCCGACCCGCTCGCGCCGGGTGTGCGCCGGATGTGGCCGAGAGCGTTCCACGATCGACTGACCGCCCCGCTGCCCGGCCTGCGCGCGGTCGCCCGGTTCGCCCGGGAGGGGGCCGTGCGGCCGGGGCCGGAAGGACTGGTCGACGTGGGCCGGCTGCCCTTCGCGCCGGGGCCACTTCCCCGGGTCGACGCCCGTGGCATCGCCGTCACCTGGGCCGGGCACGCCAGTTGGGTCCTGCGGATCGGTGGGCTCACCGTCCTGACCGATCCCGTCTGGTCGCGCCGCGTCCTGGGCACGCCGGCCAGGATCACCCCGATCGGAGTGGCCTGGAGCGCGTTGCCGCCGGTCGACGCAGTCGTCGTCAGCCACAACCACTACGACCACCTGGACGCCCCCACCCTGCGCCGGCTTCCGCGGGACACCCCGTTGTTCGTACCGGCGGGTCTGGGGCGTTGGTTCGACCGGCGGGGGTTCACCCGCGTGACGGATCTCGACTGGTGGGAGGCGGTCGAGCTGCGCGGGGTCCGCTTCGACTTCGTTCCGGCGCACCACTGGTCCAAGCGCACGCTCACCGACACCTGCCGCAGCCTGTGGGGAGGTTGGGTGGTCACCGCCCCCGACGGCCGCCGTGTGTACTTCGCCGGGGACACCGGGTACGGCCACTGGTTTCGTCGGATCGGACGTCGCCACCCCGGCATCGACCTTGCCCTGCTCCCCATCGGCGCCTACGCGCCGCGCTGGTGGCTGCGCGACGTGCACTGCGACCCCGAGGAGGCCGTGCTCGCCACCCGGGACCTCGGGGCGCGTCGGATGGCTCCCATGCACTGGGGGACGTTCCTGTTGTCCTGCGAGCCCGTCCTCGAACCCCTCACCCGGGTGCGCGCCGCCTGGGAGGGCGCGGGGCTGCCCCGCGAGGACCTGTGGGACCTGCCGGTCGGCGCGAGCCGCGTCCTGGACTAGGCGTTCCGTCCCGGGAGGGTTGTCGGGGCCGGCGACCGCGCCGAAGCGAGGGTCGACCTCAGGCCCGGGCCCGTCGGGGCAGGCGTCGCCGGACGGCGGGGGCCGCGCCGATCGCGACGGTCAGCGCCGCCGCCGCCGCCACTCCCGCCCACGGCTCCCGGAACAGGGACCCGCCGAGGACGCCGATCACCTGGTAGGTCAGGGTCCAGGCCAGGCAGGCCGGCAGGTCGCCCCGGACGAATCGGCGGACCGACCAGTCGGCGAGGAGGCAGGCCGACATCACCGGTATTCGGCCCGCCGGCACCAGCCGTGACACGACCAGTACCGCCACTCCGTGCTCCGCCAGTTTCACCCGGGCGCGTTCGAGTCGGTCCTCCGGGGCCCGCGCCCGCAGCGCCTCCAGCCAACGGGAGCCGTTTCGCGACCGTGTCCCGCGCCGTCCCAGCCAGTACAGCGTGAGGTCTCCCAGGAAGGCGGCCGCCGAGGCCGTCGCGAACAGCAGCCCCAGCGAGAACGCCGAGTGGTGGAAGGCGACCACGGCCGCCGAACTGACCAGGACCCCTGTCGGCACCACCGGCACCAGGGAACCGATCAGGACCAGCAGGAACAGGGACGGATACCCGAGCGCCTGCTGGGTGGTCTCCGTCGGGATCGCCGCCGGGGCGACCTCCAGGAGGATCACCGCCCGACCCGAGGTCGAACGCGTTCCCCGTGGCCGAGTCGGTGGACCCGCACAGCCGGCGCGTGGAGCGCGGCCAGGCGCACGAACTCATCGCCCGGCGCGTGGAACTCGTGAGGGCGCACGGCGTCCATCCCGATGGGCCAGTACGTGCCGTAGTGCACCGGCACGGCGCAGACGGGATCGAGCAGGGCCGACACCCGCGCCGCCCGCCGGGCGTCGAGGTGCCCCTCCCCGAGGTAGGGACCCCAGCCGCCGACGGGCAGGAGTGCCACGTCGACGGGTCCCACTTCCCTCGCCATCGCCTCGAAGAAGCCGGTGTCCCCGGCGAAGTACGTGCGGGCCTCGCCCTCGATCACGTATCCCAGCGCGGGGGAGTGGTGGGGTCCGACCGGGAGGCGCCGGCCGTCGTGTCGGGCCGGCACCACCCGTACGCACAGGTCGCCCACCCTGATCTCGTCACCGGGCGCGACCTCGGTCGGCCGCAGGTGGGAGAGGCGTTCGAGCCCGCGGACCGCACGGGAAGCGCCCCGGGGCACCAGGAGCCGGGTCCCCGGAGCCAGTAGGGCCAAGGAGGGGACGTGGAGATGATCGGCGTGCAGGTGGGACACGAGTGCCACATCCGCGCGCCGGGCGCGCGCGGGGGGAACGCCCCCGCGCCTGCGTCTGAGATGCGCCAGCCGGCTCGCGAACAGCGGGTCGGTCAGGACGCGGGTGTCCGAATCCTCGACCGTGCAGGTGGCGTGACCCCACCAGGTGACCTCCACAGGCACCTTCGCGCCTCCTCCGTGCGACTCCCGGAAGCGTACGCCCGGCGGTAGGGTCGGCGGCGAAAACCGGAGGTGAGGGAAGACGTATGGGACCAGGACCGGCAGCCGCCCCCGTGCGGGTGACGGCGCTCGCGAGCCTGACGCCGTTGGAGGAGTTGGACACCGACCCCTTCTTGGTGGACTCGCGCAGCCAGCACGCCATGTGCGCTCGCTGGGCCGTCGAGCGCGGATACGTCGTCGCCAGGGAGTTGCTGGTGAGCGGCGTCCGGGCGGACCACGAGGCGCTCTGGGAGGGGGTCAGCCCGGGGCGTGACGTGTTCGTCGCGCCGAGTCGCCGGGTGCTGGAGGGGGCGTTGTCCTCCGTGGCGGACTTCACCGCCGAGTGCGCCCGGCGGGGGGTTCGGGTCGAGACGGTCGGGCGCGCCGAGCCGTCGTACGACGCGGAGATGAAGGCGTGTGTGCATCGGCGTCTGTCGATGCCCACGGCCGGGTACGACGGGAGGTGACCAGCGCGCCCGACGGCGAAGGGGCGGCCGCGGACCGCCGGGGGCGTGGCCGACCGGTGTGACAGGCTGGGAGGCGGGCCCGTGCGCACCGCGTGGGTCGCGCGGGACGTGAGGTGGCGCAGCGTGGGCGGAGGGCGCTGGCGGCGGGTCGCCAGTCAATTGGGTCGGAGTGTGACCGTGTGGGCGGCCTCCACGGTCACCATGCTGGTCCTGGCGGGGTTGCTGCCCGACTTCCGGATCCAGTCGGAGGACGGCGACAGCGCCACGGACACCGCCGTCGCGGCGGCCGCCGGCGCGGGGGCCTTCGGGTTGCTGTCCGCGCTGGTGTGGCCGGCGCTGGTGCGTCTGCTCCTCCTCGTGCCGGCCTTGGTCCTCGGGCTGTTGGTGTTCTTCCTCAACGGAGCCCTCCTGCTGTTGGCCCTGCGTCTCAACCCGGCCGAGCGAGGCGCCGCCGCCTGGGAGACGGCGGTGGTGGTGGCCGCCGTGATGTCCGCCGTCGCCTCCGCGACCGGTGCCGCCCTGGCCGTGCGCGACGACGACGCCTACCGACGTCGTCTCCACCGTCTCGCGCACCGGCGCCGCCGGCGGGCCCCGCCCTGTCCCTCCACGCCCGGGACGGTCTTCCTGCAACTCGACGGCGTCGGCCACGACGTGCTGCGCGACGCCGTGGCCAAGGGGCTGGTTCCCACGCTGGCCCGCTGGCTCGGCGAGGACGGCTCGCCGGCCACCCATCGACTCACCCGTTGGCGGACCGACTGGTCCAGCCAGACGGGAGCGAGCCAGCTCGGCATCCTGCACGGCGACAACCACGACGTGCCCGCCTTCCGCTGGTACGAGAAGGACCGGCGGGAGGTGATGGTCTGCAACCGGCCGAGCACGGCCGCGCTCCTGCAACACCGCGCCGAGGCGCGTGCGGGGCACGGCGGGTTGCTCCGTCGGGACGGGGCCAGCCGGGGCAACCTGTTCAGCGGCGGCGCCGGCGAACAGGCCCTCGTGCTGTCCATCGCCACGCGTCGCCGCGGCCGGGAGAACAGATCGCGTGCCGGCTACTTCGCCTACTTCTCCGACCCGGCGAACGCCGTGCGCACCGCGCTCTCCTTCGTCGCCGAGGTGGGCCGCGAGGTCGGTCAGTCCGCCAGGGCTCGCTGCCGAGGCGACCGACCCCGCGTGTCCCGCGGCGGGCTCTACCCTCTCGTGCGGGCGTTCGCGACCGTCGTCGAACGGGACGTGGTGGTCGCCGCCGTGATGGGCGACCTGCTCGCCGGCCGCTCCTCCGTCTACGCCGACCTGGTGGCCTACGACGAGGTCGCCCACCACTCCGGCCCTACGAGCCACGACGCGGAGAAGGTGCTGCGGCGGCTGGACCGGGCGGTCGGGCTGATCGAGAAGGTGGCCGAGCACGCGCCGCGCCCCTACCGGATCGTGGTCCTCTCCGACCATGGACAGAGCCCGGGCGAGACCTTCCGCGCCCGCTACGGTCTCACCCTCGCCGACCTGGTGCGGGCCGGTTGCGGTCTGCCGGTGCCGAGGCGGGCGCGTCGGACCCGCTCAGGCGCGGAGGCGCGCAGCGCGGTGCGGGCGGCCCTGCGGATACCGGTGGAGGAGCGCGAGGAGCGGTCGAGGCCGGAGCGGCGCCGCCGGGAGCCGATCGTGCTCGCCTCGGGAAACCTGGGACTCGTCTCCTTCCCGGACGTGCCGCACCGGATGAGCCGCGAGGAGATCGACGCGCGTCACCCCGCGCTGCTCCCCACTCTCGCCAACCACCCCGGCATAGGTTTTCTGCTGGTCCGCAGCGAGGAGCACGGCGGCGTCGTCCTGGGGGCACGGGGTGTGGAGACACCGCTGGCGCGGCTGGACCGGGAACCGGGTCCGCTCGCTCCCTTCGGTCCCGCCGCCGCAGCAGCGGTACGGCGGACCCACACCTTCCCCCACACCGCCGACATCATGATCAATTCATTTCACGATCCGGCCGACGGCGAGGTCCTCGCCTTCGAGGAGCAGATCGGCTCGCACGGGGGCCTCGGAGGCGCGCAGTCGGAGCCCTTCCTGTTGTCCCCGCTCGTCCTCGGCCCGCCGGAGCCCGAGGGCGCCGAGCCGGTCGGCGCCGAGCGCGTGCACGAGGTGTTGGCCCGCTGGCTGGGGGAGACGGCCGAGCCCGGGGCCCGGCTGCCGCGCTCCCGCGCGGCGCGTCGGCCGGCGGGGGCGCCCGCCGCCGAACCGGACGGCGTGTTGGGGGAGGGCCGGTCCTGAGGCCGCCGGCCGGCTCGCCTCCCGCCCGCTGGGGGGAGCGCGATCGGGGCGCGCACCGGTCGCCGTGCGCGGGGGCGACCGTCGCCCCGCCCGCGAGTCCGCGCCGGGGGTCGGGGCGAGCCGGGTCCTGCGAGTGGGCCCGGCCGGAGTGTGGTCGGATGGGTGTCGAGGCCCCGAGAGGGGGTCGCAGGATCCATGCGAAGGGAACGACCGTGGCGACAACGCGCACCGCACACACCGTCTGGGAAGGCGACCTGCTCCAGGGGAAGGGGGGGGTCACCTTCGACTCCTCGGGGATCGGCGACTACCAGGTGTCGTGGCCGTCGCGCGCCGAGCGCCCCGACGGGCGGACGAGCCCCGAGGAGTTGATCGCGGCGGCGCACTCCAGCTGCTTCTCCATGGCGCTCTCGCACGGGCTGGCGGGCGCCGGTACCCCGCCGAACCGACTGGTCACGTCCGCCGACGTGACCTTCCAGCCCGGCGAGGGCATCACCGGCATCCACCTCACCGTGGAGGGCACCGTCCCCGGACTCGACGCGGAGGGCTTCACCGCCGCCGCCGAGGAGGCGAAGCGGGGCTGCCCGGTCAGCCAGGCCCTGACCGGGACGACCATCACCTTGACGGCCAAGCTCGTCTGATCCGTGCGTTCCCGTCGGCGTCCGTCCCGCGACGCGCCGGCGGGCACCGTGCCGCCCGTGCCGTCCCTCGGCGCGGGCGGCACGTCCGCCCCAGGGGCGGCGACGTGCCCGGCGTGGCTCGGTTTCGCCGAGGTCGGGGCAGGTACCCGGACCCCCGGTGGAAGGGGACGGCGATGGGACGCGCGGTCGGAATCGATCTGGGGACGACCAACTCCGTGGTGGCGGTGCTGGAGGGGGGCGAGCCCACCGTCGTCGCCAACGCGGAGGGGGCGCGCACCACTCCCTCGGTGGTGGCGTTCGCGAAGAACGGCGACGTGCTGGTCGGCGAGGTCGCCAAGCGGCAGGCCGTGACGAACGTCGACAGGACGGCCCGGTCGATGAAGCGACACATGGGCGACCCGACGTGGCGCTTCCCCGAGGACGGGACGGTGGACGGTTCCAGGTATCGCGCCCAGGAACTCTCGGCGCGCGTCCTGCAGAAGCTGAAGCGCGACGCGGAGGCCTATCTCGGCGAGGACGTCACCGACGCGGTGATCACCGTGCCCGCCTACTTCGACGACACCCAGCGGCAGGCGACCAAGGAGGCCGGTGAGATCGCCGGCCTGAACGTGCTGAGGATCATCAACGAGCCCACGGCGGCGGCCTTGGCCTACGGGCTGGACCAGGGACACGAGCACACCGTGCTCGTCTTCGACCTTGGGGGTGGAACCTTCGACGTGTCGCTCCTGGAGATGGGTGACGGCGTCATCGAGGTCAAGGCCACCAACGGCGACACTCGTCTGGGGGGCGACGACTGGGACCAACGCGTCGTCGAGTATCTCGTCAAGCGCTTCCAGGACGGCCACGGCATCGATCTGGGCCGGGACAAGATGGCGGTGCAACGGTTGAGGGAAGCCGCGGAGAAAGCCAAGATCGAACTCTCCTCGTCCACCGAGACCGGTGTCAACCTCCCCTACATCACGGCCTCGGCCGAGGGTCCGCTGCATCTGGAGGAGCGGCTGACCCGCACGCGGCTGCGCGAACTCACCGCCGACCTCCTCGAACGCTGCCGGACCCCCTTCCACCAGGCCGTGGCGGACGCGGGCATCGAATTGTCCGCCGTCGACCACGTCATCCTGGTGGGCGGTTCCACCCGTATGCCGGCCGTGACCGAACTCGTCCGGGACCTCACGGGCAAGGACCCGCACAAGGGGGTCAACCCCGACGAGGTCGTGGCCGTCGGCGCGGCACTCCAGGCGGGCGTCCTGCGCGGCGACGTCAAGGACGTGCTGTTGTTGGACGTCACCCCGCTGTCCCTCGGCATCGAGACCAAGGGCGGCATCATGACCAAGCTGATCGAGCGCAACACCACGATCCCCACCAGACGGTCGGAGACCTTCACCACCGCGGAGGACAACCAGCCCTCCGTCGGTATCCAGGTCTACCAGGGAGAGCGCGAGATCGCCGGCTACAACAAGAAGCTGGGCGTCTTCGACCTCACCGGTCTGCCTCCCGCTCCGAGAGGCCTGCCACAGATCGAGGTGGCCTTCGACATCGACGCCGACGGGATCATGCACGTCTCGGCCAAGGACCTGGCCACCGGACGGGAACAGAAGATGACGGTGACCGGCGGGTCGGCGTTGGCCAAGGAGGACATCGACCGCATGGTCCGGGACGCAGAGCGGTACGCCGAGGAGGACCGGGCCCGGAGGGAGGCCGCGGAGACCCGCAACCAGGCCGAGCAACTCGTCTACCAGACCGAGGACTTCCTGAGGGAGAACACCGACACCATCCCGGCCGACGTCCGGTCCGACGTGGAGACGGCCGTCGCCGAGGCGCGGACGCTGCTCGACCGGGAGGCCGACACCGCCGCCCTGCGCGAGGGGGTGGAGCGGCTGGCGGCGGTGAGCCAGCGGATGGGGCAGGCGATGTACGCGGCCGGCAGCCGGAAGCCCGACGACTCCGCGACCCAGGCGGCGCCGGAGGAGGAGACGGTGGTGGACGCGGAGATCGTCGACGACGAACCGGCGCCCGACGGCGAGGACGGGCCCGGCCCGGCCCGGTGACCCGCCGCCCGCCCGGATCGACCGAACGGACGGGCCGTCGCCGCTTCCCGTCCCCCGCGTGGTGTCGCCTCCGCCCCCGCGTCCTCGCGCGGCCGGTTCACCGCCCCGCCCGGGGGCCGGGCGACCGCCCCGGTGAGGGCGGCGCGGGCGGAAGCGTGGCACAGACCGCCTCCAGCACGCACGCGTAGGGGGTCCCGCGGTCCTGGAGTCGCCCTCGCAGCCCCACCAGCGCGTCCCGATGGTCCAACAAGGGCGTGTCGTCGCCGGTGCGCGAGGTCAGTTCCAGCACCGCCGGGAGGAAGTCGGGGGGTTGCTCGCCCGTGAGCCGCAACCCGTGGGCCTCGAAGAGGCCCGCGAACCGCCGCGCCGCGCCCCCGTCGTCGTCCCTGGACCACCGGCTCAGCCGGAGACTGTGCCGCTCCTCGTCGAGGAAGACCTCCGTGTAATGGGCCTGGAGGTCGGGCGGCGATACGGCGACCGCGTGGTCGGTGAACGCGCGCAGCTGCGGGGCCGCCTCGCGCAGCAGCGGCAACCGGGCGCGGAAGTCGTCGTCCGGGTAGGTCAGACAGAGCGCCGCCGCCTGATACAGCACCTGGAAACCGGGCATCGCGCCTCCCTAGCACCCGTGGCGGGCAACGGTTGCCCGCCGGGGAACGGCGTCCGGTGCGCGGTCCCGGCCCGCCGACGGAACACCCCTGGGAGGGGTTCCGTCGGGCTCCGCCGGTGGGGAGACGGTGCGCACCGGGTGCCTCGACGGGGCCTGTCCCCTGTCGTGGCACGGCCGTGCCCTCGACCCGAACCTAGGGGCGGTCGGCGACGCGCACCCGTTCGCGGCACCCGTACGGGTCAGTGGGCCTCGCGGTGGCCGCGCAGGATCTTCTCGGTCCGTCGGCCCGAGGCGGCCAGGGCAGTCATGTGGTCGAGGACTCGAAGGTGCCGGGAGACCTCCCCACGCGAATCGAGATACAGGGCACCGGTCAGGTACTCGGTGAACACCATGTCGGGCAATTCCGGCTCGCCGAACCGGAAGAGCGTGAACGGCGCGTACGTCCCCGGGTGCGGTCCGGCGGCGAACTCCGCGACCTGCAAGGTCACCCGGTCCAGTGCCGCCGACTCCAGCAGGGCGTCGAGCTGCTCGCGCATCACCCGGCCACCGCCCCCGACCGGCCTGCGCAACACGGTCTCGTCCATGATCACCCACAGGTGGGGCGGGTTCTCGCCGCGCAGCAGCCGTTGCCGTTCCATGCGCAAAGCCACGTGCCGATCGACCGACTCGCGGTCCCCCGAGGCCCCGATCGTGCCCGATTCCAGCACCGCTCGCGCGTAGGCCTCGGTCTGCAGCAGTCCCGGCACGAAGTGCGGTTCGTAGGACCGGATCATCCGGGCGGAGCTCTCCAGGCTGACGTACAGACTGAACCAGTCCGGCAGCACGTCGTGGTAGCGCTGCCACCAGCCGGGTCCGTTCACCTCCTCGGCGAGCGCCGCGAAGGCGGCCACCTCGGCCTCCGGCACTCCGTATGCGGACAACAGGACCTGGACGTACGGGATCTTCAGGGCGACCTCGGCCGTCTCCATCCGCCGGATCGTGGCCGGGGCGACCCGCAACACCCGCGCCGCCCCGTCCCGGCCGAAGCCCGCCGCCTCCCGCAGTTCCCGCAGCCGGATACCCAACACCACCTGGCCCACCGTCGGGGCGGCCCGTCGCTCGCTCACGTTGTGCCTCCCCACGCGGGTCGTCGGGCAGTCTGCCACGGCGCGCCCCCTCGTCCCAGGGGGCGCGGCCGGCCACCGGCCGTTCCCTCGCGCGACCGGGGCGGGGAACGGGCGCCTGTGGCAGGCTGGGCGGTGCCCGGCGCCCCGCGCGGAAGGAGCTCCGCCCATGCCCGTCGAACCGTTGTCGCAGCAGGAGATCGAGGAGGCGCTGGCCGACCTGCCCGGCTGGGGGCTGCGGGAGGGACGTCTCACCCGCTCCTACCACCTCGCCTCGCACCCGGCGGCCACGGCACTGGTGGTGCACATCTCCCAGCTCCAGGAGGAACTCGCCCACCACGCGGAGTTGACCCTCGGATACGACACGGTGTCGCTGGCCGTCCACACCCACAGCGCCGGCGGTGCCGTCACCGGCCTCGACCTGACACTGGCCCGCAGGGTCGAGGCCGTGTCCGCCGCGCACGGGGCCCGCTGAGCGGGTGCTCGACTACGAGGAGGAATCCCGCCACTACGACGCCTGGCGGGGCGGCGAGCCGCGGGCCGAGGCCGCCGCCCGGGCCGTGCTCGGACTGCTGCCGGAAACGGTGCGGGACGTGCTCGACGCCGGGTGCGGAACCGGGATCGTCACCCGACGCCTCGGCACCGACGCGCGCGGGTTGCGGGTCACCGGTGTCGACCGGGCCGCCGGCATGGTGCGCCGGGCCGCCGAACGGCTGCCCGGCGCGGTCGCCCGCGCCGACTGTCGCCGGCTGCCGTTTCGTGACGAGGCCTTCGACGCGGTCTGTTCCGTGTGGCTCCTGCACCTGGCGACGGGGGCCGAGGAGGCGGCGGCCCTGGTCGGCGAGTGCGCCAGGGTACTGCGGCCGGGCGGGACCTGGGTCACCACGGTCGACAAGGGTCCGTCCCACAACGTCGGCAGCGACATCGACGCGATCCTCGCCACCCGGCCCCCCAGCCCCGTCCCGGACGGAGCCGCCGCCGTCACCGCCCACGCCCGCCGCCACGGCCTGAGACCCGGTGGGCAGGCCCGGTTCGTCGGCCGCGGCCAGGGACGCAGCCCCCGCAGGACCATCGACGACCTGCGCCGGGGGTGGTTCGTCACCCTGCCGCCCGGCGATCCGCGCGCGGACGGCATCGCCGAACGCCTCGCGGCCCTCCCGGACCAGCACCGGCCCAGACCCGAACCGGTCTTCACCCTGCGGTCCTTTCGCAAGGCGCACGATCCCCCGCCTTGAGGGGACGGACTCGCGGCCCCCTACCGGGCCGGCGGCTCGCGGAGACGGCGCGGGCGTGCGCGTGGCGGGTGCCGTTCGGTCCCGCCGCCCGTGCCCGGTCGGCGGAACGCCGCGCCGCGCCCTCCGGCGGGCGGTGCCGACGGGGAGGGCGCGGCGGGGCGCGGCCGTCAGGCCATCTCGAAGACGGCCGGGTCCGGACCCAGTCGCCGGTCCTCGTTGAGGGCGCCGATCGCCGTGATGTCCTCGTCGTCCAGCGCGAAGTCGAAGACGTCGATGTTCTCCCGGATCCGGGACGGCGTCGCCGACTTCGGGATCACCACGTTGCCCGTCTGCACGTGCCAGCGCAGGACGACCTGCGCCGGGGTGCGTTCGTGCTTCTGCGCGATGGCGACCAGCGCGGGCACCTCCAGCAGTCCCCTGCCCTGCCCCAGCGGCGACCACGCCTCGGTGGCGATGCCGTGCCGGGCGTGGAACTCGCGGCTCGCGTGCTGCTGCAGGTGCGGGTGGAGCTCGATCTGGTTCACGGCGGGCACGATCGACGTCTCCGCGATGAGCCGCTCCAGATGCGCGGGAAGGAAGTTCGAGACTCCGATGGCGCGGATCCGGCCGTCCGCGTTCAGGCTCTCCAGGGCCCGGTAGGTCTCCACGTACTGGTCCCGCGCGGGCATCGGCCAGTGGATGAGGTACAGGTCGACGTAGTCCAGACCCAGCTTGGTCAAGGAACGGTCGAAGGCGCGCAGGGCGGCGTCGTGACCTTGGTCGCTGTTCCAGAGCTTGGTCGTCACGAAGAGGTCCTCGCGGGGGATCCCGGAGGCGGCGAGGGCCTTTCCGGTGCCCGCCTCGTTTTCGTAGAACGAGGCGGTGTCGACGCTTCGATACCCGGCCTCCAGCGCCGCGGAGATCGTCCTCTCGGCCTCGTCGTCCGGCACCTGCCAGACGCCCAGGCCGAGCTGGGGCATCTCGACGCCGTTGTTCAGGGTGATCGGGGGGACCTGGCTGCTCACGGGGTGTTGATCCTTCGGTCGGGGTCGAGTGCTACCGCCCATCCTCAACGATGGGACGTCCGCTCGCATTCCTGACCCGAGGATCCGCCACGGGTGGACGCGCGGCGGGGCGGCCGTGCGGGCGTCACCTCGACGGGGCCGCACGCACGATGACGAACCGAGGGCGGTACAGGGAGACGTTCCCGCTCAGCCGAGCGAGGGCGTCCCCGGTCCCCGGCCAGTTGACGTCGTGGCTGAGCACCAACGACCCGTCCGCGGACGCCAGGACCGGGTGCGCCCGCGGATTGTAGGCCCCCGCTCCTTCCGGCAGCGGCGGGCGGAAGCCGCCCGAGGGCCCGTGCCAGGGCCCGGTGGGCGCGCACGCCCAGTACATCGCCACGTCCGACAGGCTTCCGGCGCCCGCGGCCATGGTGAACAACAGGAGGGTGTCGCCGGCGTCGACGACGGAGAACGCGCTGCCCACCCCGGTGCTCCGGCCGTCCCCCAGGACGGCTTCCGGCCGTCCCTCGGCCGCCCAACCCGCCGCCGTCCAGAACCGCCAGGCGGTGTGGTCGTCCAGCCGACCGTCCGGGACACGCGCCACGTAGGCGTGGGACACCGGTCCGGAGACCGCCTGTCGGTCGTCCCCGCCGAACACGTAGGTGAAGCCGGCCTCGGACACCAGCGCGGTGCCGAACAGCACCCGCTGTGACGGATCCGACACCCACCGCTGGTCCAGGACCGGCGACACCCCCTCCACGCGCAGGCCGGGCAGGGACAGGGTGGCCACCTCGGTCGCCGTGGGCACGCCGTAGATCCAGGGATCCGGCCCCGCGGCGCGCTGCCAGAGCAGCACCCGCAACACCGGTTCGTCGGACCCCGGGGCGCGGGGCTCCACGCGGGCCGCGACCGGCCATCGCCACCGATCGGGGCCGGGGTCGGCGAAGAGCGGCGCCGGCAGGGTGCGTTCGAGCCGTCCGTCGCGCATCACCACCGCCGAGTTGCGCACCAGCGGGGTCGCGGCGTCGCGCCACGCGTGCGGCTCGCCGGCCGGGTTGGGCGGTGGACGCACCGGGCCGAGAAAGGTGTCGGAGAACAACCACAGCACCCTGCCGTCGGGCAGCCGCACCGAGTGGGTTCCGTCGCCGCCCGTCCAGTCGTCCGTGCGCGCGGGATCGTCCCCGTAGTCGGCGAAGGTCCGGGTGAGTTCCTCGTGGGGCCGCCAGGAGGCGATCGTGTGCGGCACGCACCCGTCCGGGCCGCCCACCCCGCGCTCGCCGTTCGGGACCACAGTGAGCAGGACGGCCGCGAGCACCAGGCCGAGCGACATGCCGAACGCCGCTCCCGGCCGTCGTCGCGTGCGAGCTTCGGACACGCTGCGGGACGCTACCCGGTACGCGTCGCCCGGGTCCACGGTCGTGCGTACCGGGGCGTCGTCGAGAGACCCGCCTTCGGGCCCGAGTGCGGGGGTCGGCGCTTCGGTGTCCGACCGAGTCTCGCGGTCCTCTCATGCCCCTTTCACGCTCACCTCATAGGGTGGGCGCTCGGCCTCCTCTCCCTGAGGAGGGGGTCTTCCCGCGGCCCCGCGCCGAGGGAGGTTTCCCGTCTCGTCGTCGATCGCCCGCCCGGAGTGCTTCGTTGAGGTCTCGCACCACTCGCGCGCACGGACACCGGCCCGGCCGGCACGTTCCGAGCCGCGCGCACGTCCCGGTCGGGAACCGTCCGGCGGTCGTGCGTGAGTGTCCGGACGCTCGGTGGGGTCGCGCCGCGCGCACGGCGACCGCTCGAGCACGGTTCGGAGGAGGGGAACCACCCGCCGAGCGTGATCGCCTCGCGCCGACGCCCGCGGTTCTCGGACTCCGGCGCGCGCCGAGACCCCGCCCGGTCGATGTGGGCGCGCGCCCGAACGTCCCGGCGGCCGACCGGTCGGCGTCCCCGGCCCCGCCTCGCAGGGGCCTCGATTCCTCCCCCGGCCGAAGCCGGGGGCATCCCACGAAGGGAAGAGACGATGACGCAGGCGACACCGCCGGGGTGGTACCCGGACCCCGGGCAGGCTCCGGACGCTCCCGCCGCGGAGCGCTGGTGGGACGGCGGCGCGTGGACGGACCGGATACGGCCCGCCGCCGCGACCTCCTCGGAGGGCACCGCGTCCCCCGGGGGCGAGGACCCGCCGGTCGACCCTGCCCAGGGGCGGGAGTCGGGCCCTCTTCCGGGCGCCACGGAGTCGACGGGGGAGCGGGTGCCGATCAGCCTCGCCAAGCCGGCCGCGCGGGAACCGATCCCCGGCGACGAGCCCGCCCGGTCGCCCGAGGTGGCACCCGGCACCGTGCCGCCCCCCGCGTGGGGGAACCAGGCCGTGCCGCCGCCCCCGGGCACCGCGGCCTGGCAGGGGCACCCGACCCCCACGCCCGAGTACACGTCTCGGCCCGCCGGGCGTCGGCGGCTGTGGACCGCGGCCGCGGTGGTGGCGACCGCGGCCGTCCTGACGGGAATCGGGGTCGGGGTGTACGCCCTGGCCGGTGACGGGACCACCGATCGGGAGGGTCGCTCGGCCCAGGGCGGGCCCCGGGACGAGCGCGGCCCCAGGGACGACCGAGGCCCGGACGGTGGCGACCGTGCCCCCGGGGACTCCGCCGACGGTGGGGCCGGGTCCGGGACGGTGACGGACCCGCTGAGCGGGATCAGCCTGCCGATTCCCGAGGGTTGGCACGGTCAGCGCGGTCCGATGGGCGCCTTCGTCGTCTCCGACGACACCTACGCGTGTCCCGGGGACGAGTCCCGGGAGTGCACCAAGGGAGGAGCCCACTCGAGCCCGCGGGTGTCCGGGGGCGCCACGGCCGAGGAGGTCGCCAAGGCGGACATCGAGGCCAACGCCGAGGAGTCCTACGGCCAGGGCTACGGATCGCTCGACTCGCACGAGGAACTGGTGTCGGAGAAGGTCACGGTGGCGGGACAGTCGGGCTACCGGGTCCGCTGGCTGGCGGTCACGAGCGAGGGCTCGGACGGTTACGTCGAGTCGGTGGCCTTCCCCTCGCCCTCGGCCCCGCAGCGGATCGTGGTGGTCCGCGTGGGGGTCGACGTCGACCAGGGGCAGGGTGTGCTGGACGAGATCGTCGAGGGCATCCAGGCCGCCTCGGGAGGGCGAGCCGGTCGGGGCGTCTGAACCGTCGGTCGCGCGGGTCCCGCCGACGCGGTTCCCTCAGTCGGTGGCCGCCGGTACGGCTCTCAGGTGCCCGGTCGGTCTGCGCCGCCGGCGGGGACGGTGCGACCGACGCGGGGCCTCGCGCAGCACCATTGTCGACCGGGTGAAGCCCAGCCGCTCCAGCCGGCCGGGCGTCTCCACGACGAAGCGGCACTCGGTCGCGCCCCACCTGGGGTCCGGGTGCAGCAGCGGCCGAACGGCGCCGTCGTGCTCCACCGCCTGCTCGCCGACGGCCCGTACCCAGTGCGGAAGGCCGTGCCGGTAGGCGACATCCATGATCGGATCCTGGGCGATCTCCTGGCGGATGTCCCGCAACACGTCCTCGTGCCCGCCGTCCCGCTCCAGCGCGGAGGCGAACTGGGCGAGCATCGGCAGACACCAACGCGACTCGTGTTCGCCCAGGACCGACGCCGCGTCCGGGTGGAAGAGGACGAACCGGAGGAAGTTCTCGTCGGGCATGGCCGAGGGGTGCGGCCCCACGTCTCGGAAGAGCGCCCGGAACGCCTCGTTGGCCAGCACCACTCCCCACGCGCGGTCGAGGACGAACGACGGGAACGACACCGCCTCCAGAAGCGCGGCGTAGTCCCGCAGGTACGCCAGGGTCTCGGGGGTCGCGGAGGCGGGGCGCGGCACCGGCCGCTGCTCTCCAGCCTGAAATCCCATCGGGAGGTCACCCCTCTTGCCCTATGCGGCCTTCACGCGGCGCCCCGATCCTGCTGCCCCCACGTGAGCCATGTCAACTATCGTGGCATTCCTGGCCGATTGACGGCCGAAACTGGCCACAATCGTGGCGATGCCTGGAGGCCGCCTCGGGCGAAGGACTAGCCTCCGGGAAGTTCACGACAACCGCTTGTGAGAAGCCTGTGAGTCCGGTGGGAGACATGGGAGATCGGTCGGTGGCGGATGGCTTCGAGAGGTCCGACGGCACGCCCTCGGAGGTGCTCCCGGCGGTCGTCGCCCGTGTCGCGGCCCTCGCCGACCGGCTCGGGGTCCCGCGCCGGGAGGTCTTCGGCATCGAGCGTCTCTCCGTCGCGTCCGGGGTTCCCGAATCCGTCGTGCACGCGCTGCTCGCCGGTCGTCCGGCCGGTGAACCCGACGTCCAGGCCCGCTTCCTGCAGCGTCTGGACCTGCTGCGCCGCAGCAGGCTGAAACGGAACGGCCGCAGGTACACCCAGCAGGAGATCGCCGACGGCACCGGCATGTCGCGTCAGCAGGCGGGAGCCCTCATCAACGGCGACCGCCGGCCGACCATGGAGCACTGCGACGCCATCCAACGCTTCTTCGGTGTGCACGCGGGATTCCTGACCGCCGAGGACCCGGAGGCCTTGGCGAGCGTCCTGAGCCACACCGAACAGGAACTGCTGCAACGCCTCGCCGACCACGAACGCCGATCGGCCTCCCCGGCCGAGGACCCCCTGGAACGGCTGATGCAGGACCATGGTGTCCGCGGGATCGCCTGGCGGGCCGCGCAACTGCCCACGGACCAGCACCGCGACAAAGTGGCCGAATGGCTGGACATGCTCTTGGAGAGCGTCAAGCGACCGGAGTCGTGAGACTGGGGAGGACAGTGGGCATCGAGAGGGAGATGCGCCGCCTCTGCGCGGACCTCGTCACGGGGCTGGGCCCGCCCACCGCGCGCTCCAGCGACCTCTGTGTGGCGTTGTGCGCGGCCATGGGCGAACGCCGAGGTCGACCCGTGGTCTTCCGTGCGGCGGCGTTCCCCGCCGGGACAGCCAGCGGACTCTGGCTCGACCTGGCGGACCAGGACGTGGTCGTCGTCGAGGAACGCACCGCGCCGGAACACCAACTGGTCATCCTCGGCCACGAGCTGTGGCACATGAACGCCGGCCACCAGGGCCGGGACGGCCCCGGCGGTCCGGTCACCACCCGGCTGCTCGGCGCGACCCTCGACGAACGCGCACTCCGGGAGACGGCGCGCGCGGTGGCCGCACGTACCGACTTCGACGCCGCCGAGGAGCGCGAGGCGGAGAGGTTCGGGCTCCTTCTGGCCAGCAAGTGCCGCGCCTGGTCGGGCGGGTCTTCCTCGCGGGACCCGGGCCGACGAGACCACCTGGCCGGGCGGATCGAGGCATCGCTGGGCTACCTGCGCTGAACTCCGAGACCCGCGCGGGTGCCGTTGCCGAACCGCCGGGCCGCGCCCGGGGCGCCCCAACCGTCAGGGACGCGGTACGACGACCACCGTGGCGAGCAGCCCGTCACGCACCGTCCAGCGTCCGTCGAAACGGCCGAGCCGGTCCCGCCCGACCCTCGGACCGGGCACCAGGAGCGAGGCGCGAAGGGCCCCCCGGTCCACCCGGTCCGGCCCCGTCGTGAACTCGATGTCGGCCTCGTCGAAGTCCAGCCAGGCCCCGGTCAGCGGGAACCACGCCTTGTACACGGACTCCTTGGCGCTGAACAGCAGCCGGTCCCAGGGCACATGCGGGCGCTCCTCGGCCAACCGTCGCAGCCGGTCCCGTTCCGACGGGAGGGCCACGGCGTCCAGGACGCCGTCGGGGAGCGCCGCCGCCGGCTCCGCGTCGATGCCGACGGAGGCGAGATCGGTGTCGCGGACCAGCGCGGCGGCGCAGTAGCCGTCGCAGTGCGTCATGCTGCCCAGCAGACCCTTCGGCCAGAGTGGCGCCCCGCGCTCCCCCGTCAACACGGGCTGCGCCGGCACGCCGAGTCGGAGCATGGCCCGGCGTGCGCAGGAGCGGACCACGGTGAACTCTCGACGACGCTTGGCGACCGCCCGGGCCACCAGTGGCTCCTCCTCGGGGTGGAGCGGGGTGTGCCCGGTGTCGTCGTGGCCGAAGTCCTCGACGGTGGCGACGGTGTCCGGGAGCAGCTCGGCGATCACCGGGCGGCCTCCTCGCCGGGGAGGATGAGCCGCGGTCGGCCCGGTGGCTCTCGCCGCTCACGCCACTCGCGGGGGTAGCCCACGGACACCTCCTCGAAACGGACCCCCTCGTGCCAGGTGGTGCGGGGGATGTGCAGATGGCCGTAGACCATGGTGTCCACGCGGAAACGTCGGTGCCAGTCGGCGGTGCGCAGCGTCCCGCACCACATGGCGAACTCCGGGTACCGCAGCACCTCGGTGGGGTGGCGGTCCAGGGGGTAGTGGTTCACCAGCACCGTCGGGGTGTCGGCGGGGAGCGCCGCCAGCCGTGCCTCCGTCTCGGCCACCCGGGCGTGGCACCAGGCCTCGCGGCCGGGGTGGGGGTCGGGGTGCAGGAGGTACTCGTCGGTGCAGACCACCCCGGTGGAGTGGGCGTAGGCGAGGCCCCGCTCCATGGTGTCGCACCCCGCCGGGAGGAAGGAGTAGTCGTAGAGCAGGAAGAGCGGAGCGACGACGACCGGCCCGCCGGGACCGTGCCAGACGGGGTAGGGGTCCTCGGGAGTGATCACGCCCAGCTCCCGACAGAGGTCCACCAAGTGCGCGTACCGCTCCACACCGCGCAGGGTGACCGGGTCACGCGGGTGCGTCCAGAGTTCGTGGTTGCCGGGGGCCCAGACGACCCGGGCGAACCGCTGGGCGAGGGTGCCCAGGGCCCAGCGGATGTCGGTCGTGCTCTCCGCCACGTCCCCGGCGACGAGCAGCCAGTCCCGGTCGTCTTCCGGGCGCATCGCGGCGACCAGTTCGCGGTTCTCCGCATGGCCGACGTGCAGGTCGCTGATCGCCCACACCCGACCCGCGTGCGTCGTCATCGTCTCTCGCTCCTTTCGAGCCGGCCCCCGTCGCCGCCGTCGGAGAGCGGCGATCCGGACTCGGGGCCACGAGATCACACGGAGGGGTCGGCGGACAAGGGATCCCGGCCGCGCGTGCCGGTGGGCCGAGGTCGGCGAAGGTAGGCCAGGCCAGGGTGGACGGCGGCGTAGCCGTCCACCAGCCGTCGGGCCACGTTCACGGAGTCGATCAGCGGGTGCAGGGCGAAGGCCCTGATCGCCGCCGCCCGGGAGCCGGATTCGGCCGCCGTGAGCACCTCGCGCTCGGCCGCCTTGACCGCGCACACCAGCCCGGCGGCGTGCGCGGGCAGCGGGTCGACGGGCAGCGGTCGCGCACCGCCGGCGTCGACCTCGCAGGACACCTCGACGACCGCCTCCGGATCGAGGCCCGGCAGGGTGTCGCCGTTGCGCACGTTGAGGACGAGGACGGTCGGCTCGTCGCGGACCACGGCGCGCATCAGAGCCGCGGCCACCCACTCGTAGCCGCCCCCGGTGTCCTCGGTGGCGCGCTCGCCGGCACCGACCGCACGGCGGTTCTCGGCCAGGTAGGTCGCCTCCCGCTCGGCACGGGCACGCCGCCACAGGTCGAGGGCCGAGACCCCCGGGTCCGTCGCCCGGTCGTAGAACGCGGTCTGCTGGCGCAACAGGAACGCGCCCCGTGTGAGTTCGGCCTCGCGAACCGAGCGCACCGTCTCCCGGTGGAAGTAGTAGTAGTGGAGGTACTCGTTGGGGATGGCGCCGAGGGACCGCAGCCACTCGACACCGAAGAGCCGGCCCTCCTCCAGGGAGCCCAGTCGCTCGGAGTCGGCCAGCAGGCGTGGCAGTACGTCCCGACCGTCCACGAAGGCCTTGCGCACCCAGCCGAGGTGGTTGAGCCCGGCGTAGTCCGTCCGGCATCGATCCGGGTCGGCCCCGAGCGCGCCGGCGATCCGCCGGCCCAGGGCCGAGGGGCTGTCGCAGACGCCGATCACTCGGTCGCCGAGGTGGCGGGCCATCGCCTCGGTGACCAGACCGGCCGGGTTGGTGAAGTTGACGACCCAGGCACGAGGGGCGACACGGGCCACCCGACGGGCGATGTCGACCGCCACGGGCACGGTCCGCAGCCCGTAGGCGAGTCCTCCGGCCCCGACTGTCTCCTGACCCAGGACGCCCTCCGCCGTCGCCACCCGCTCGTCTTCCGCGCGTCCGCGCAACCCCCCCACCCGGATGGCGCAGAAGACGAAGTCCGCCCCGCGCAGCGCCTCGTCCAGGTCGCCGGTGACCCTCACCGGCGGGGAGTCGGGGACGCCGGCGGCCTGTTCGGCGAGAACCCGGCCCACTGCGGCGAGGCGTCCGACGTCCGTGTCGTGGAGCACGACGTCGGTGACCCGTCCGACGCCTCGATCGGCGAGTGACGCGCCGTACACCAGGGGTACTCGGAAGCCGCCGCCGCCCAGGATGGTCAGCCTCACGTCCGTCTCCCTCTGTCGAGGCCCGCCTGTCCCGGCCGAGCATGGCATGTCGGTACGGTGCCCTCCCGGGCCCACGCCGCCACCGCCCGACGTGATCCCCGTTTCACGGCCATCGCACAGGTTCTCCCGATGTCCCGCACAGGCAGGCCGAGCAGTCTCACGGCCATGTCTCAGGATCAGACCAGAACGTCCGGGCCCTCCTCTCCCTCCCGACGGATCGTCCTGCTCGGCGGTCTCGCCGCGGCTCTCGGCGTGTCCGCCTGCGGGCGCACGACCGTCACGGGGGTGGCGCACTCCTCGGCCACCGGAGAGGTCCCGCAAGTATCCGAAACCGTGCCCGAGTCCACCGAGTTGACCGGAGACTACTCGATCGTCGATCCCACCACCGGAACGGAGATCGACGTCGTCGTCGCCGACGGCATCCGGTCGATCCGGGCCAACGGCCTCCCCAACCACGAGACCGGCGAGTTCCCCAACCCCGGCAATCCCAACTCCATCTCCGCGCAGTCGTACGAGTTCGAGCTGCCGGTGGCGGGGGAGGTCGCCGCCGAGCCGACCCCGCTGCTGCTCCCGCAGCCGTTCGGCATCGCCGTCAACGGCGTCCTCTTCGATCCCCTGGCGGCCGAGTGGTACCGGGGCGACCGACAGTCCGGATGGACGGTCGAGGCCATCAGCCCCACCGCGTCCCTCGGCCTCGACGACAACCACGCCCATGTGCAGCCGACCGGCGCCTACCACTACCACGGCATGCCCACCGGCCTCGTGGGCAACCTGGACCCCTCCGCTCACTCCCCGCTGCTGGGATGGGCCGGCGACGGCTTCCCCGTCTACGCGCGGTACGGCTACACCGACCCCCAGGACCCGGAGTCCGGCATCAGCGACCTGACCCCGTCCTACCGACTGCGGTCCGGCACGAGATCCGGCGGTCCGGGCGGCCGCTACGACGGCACCTACACGGAGGACTTCGAGTACGTCGAAGGACACGGCAAGCTGGACCTGGCCAACGGCCGTCAGGGCGTCACCCCGGAGTACCCCGACGGGACGTACTACTACGTCCTCACCGAGTCCTTCCCCTTCATCCCCCGCCACGTCGTGGGCACCATGGCGGACAGCTTCGTCGTCAGCGGCGGACCCCGCTGACGACGGGCCGGCACGCCGGCCCCACGCCGGGAAACGGTACGGGGGCGCGGTTGCCACGACCGTGCCCCCGTACCGTCCCGACGCGGACGGGAGAGGTCCCCCGACCCTGCGTCGCCGACCCGTTGGCCGGCGACCGGACGGGGGCGGCACGGGGCCTTCGACCCGGGTCGGTATCGTGTGCCGATCACGAGCGACACACGGGGGCTGACAGGACGTGGCGGCGGACACCGGCTGGATACGGGTTCCGGTGGGCGATGACGCGGCGCGGTGGGCGACGCGTGGGCGCACCACCAAGGTGCTCCTCGTCGTGCACAACGTGACGGCCGCGACCCGCCTTCTGGATGTCCTCCCGCTCTTCCACGACGATCTGCGCGTTCAAGTGCTCGCCACCGGTCCCGGCTCCTCCGCATTCCGGTCCGGGCTCGAAGAACTGCTGGCCGCGGTGGGCGTGCCGGTGTTGCCCTGGGAACAGGCCGTGGCGACGCCGGTCGCCCTGGCGATCTCGGCGAGCCTCGGCGGTCGACTCGACGCCGTTCCGGGAAAACTCGTCGTCCTGTCGCATGGTGTCGGATACCCCAAGAGACTCGGCTTGCCGGGAGCCGGGAGCCGGGAGCCGGGAGCCGGGAGCCCTCCGCCCGTGTTCGGCATGTCGCCGGAGTGGTTGCTCGACCCGGAGGGACGGCCGATCGCCGACGCCTTGGTGCTCTCCCACCCGGAGCAGGCCGAGCGACTGCGGGCCGGCTGCCCGGAGGCGTCCGCCACCGGGGTCGTCGCGGGCGACCCGTGCTGGGACCGTGTCGTCGCGGCTCGCCCGGACCGCGGGCGCTTCCGTCGGGCCCTCGGCACCGGTCGCGGTCGCCGACTCGTCCTCCTCACCTCGACCTGGAACCCCGAGTCCCTGTTCGGCGACGGCGGAGACGACGTCCTGCCGTCCCTGCTGCCCCGTCTGGCCGCGGAGTTGCCCGCGGACGAGTACCGGACGGCCGCCGTGCTTCATCCGAACATCTGGCACGGTCACGGTCCCGGACAGGTCCGCGCCTGGCTGGACCGCGCCAGGCGGGCGGGACTGGCGCTGATCGACCCGCTGGACGGTTGGCGTCAGGCGCTGCTCGCCGCCGACGTCGTGATCGGCGACCACGGCTCCGTCACCTATTACGCCGCCGCGCTCGGGACGCCCGTCCTGCTCGCCGCCGCCCCCCTCGCGGGTCTGGACGCGTCCGCACCGACGCACGCCTTCGTCCGCGCCGCCCCTCGTCTCGACCCCGACAGGGCGCTGCGCCCCCAGGTCGAGGCCCTGATGGGCACACACCACCCGATGCCCGAGCCGGCCGCGTTCGTCAGCTCCGCGCCCGGGGCCTCGGCGGCGCTCCTGCGCCGACTCTTCTACGACCTGATGGGCCTTCCCGAGCCCGACGCCCCGGCCCGTCTGGAGCCGTTGCCGCTTCTCCCGCTCGACTCGGGCTCCCCGCGCGTCCCGATGACCGTGTTCACCAGGGTGACGCACCCGGACGAGGTCATGGTGACGCGGTACGCCGACCTCCGTCCGACCTCCGCCCCGCCAGGGGACGTCCACCTGGCGGTGTCGGAGGACACCCGGGAGACCGACCATCTGGCCCTCGCCGACCTGGTCTTCCGCCACGGACCGGCCGATGATCCACGCCTGGGAACGCCCGCGCGGTGGGCGGCCGAGGTACTGGCGCGCCACCCCCTCGCCGCGATGGCGGTCCGGGTGACCGACCCGACGAGCTGTCTGGTGCGCACCCGCTCCGGGGAGTCGCTCCGGATCGCCGCCGCTCCCGGCGTCGACGGTGACCCGCTCGCCTACGCCTCGGGTCTGTACGCGTGGTTGGCCGCGGGCTGGGAGCCGGGGGAGCTTCCCGGCCGCCGGCTGACGGTTCGTACGGGAGACGTCGCGCACGCGGTGACGGTCGATCAGGTCAAGTGAGGCAACGCTCCCGCAGTGTCCTCAGCCACGCCACGTGTGGGGTCGCGTTCTCCCGTGCCAGCACGGTCAGCGCCTCCTCGACCAAGGGCAGCGCGAGGTTCGCCGCCCCGGCGTCCAGATGGGTCTCGGCCAGATCGGTCAGCGTCCGGGCGCTGTTGTAGGCCTCGCCTCGCCCGCGGAAGAAGGCGAGGGCCCGCTCCGACGTCGCCACGGCCTCCGTCCGGCGCCCGAGCCCGCGCAGCGCCCGCCCGCGGTGTCGCTGCAACAGGGCCCGGGCACGGGGCAGGTCGGCGGCGCCCTCGTCGCCCGGGCCGATGGAGTCCAGGATGCGACCCGCCTCCTGGAAGGCGGCACCCGCCTCCTCGAACCGCCACTGTCGCAACCGCAGCAGCCCGAGGAACTCCACGGCGGAGGCGTGCCCGCGCGCGTGCCCGGAGGCCCGCTCGTCCCGAGCGGCGGCCCGGATCTCGCTCTCGGCCTCGTCCCACCGCCTCGACTCGGTCAGGGAGTGCGCCAGTTGCGCGTGCAGGGCGCCCGCCGACGCACTGCCGGGCGTGTGGGCGTCGGCGACGCGAGCGCCGATCCGCAACGCGGGCAGCAGGATGTCGTGATGGCCGGCCTTCAACTGCAACGGCCAGAGCGCGCGGCACAGCGTCAGCACGGAGTCCACGTCGCCGAACTCCTCCGCGGCCCGTACCGCCGCGACGAGGTTGGGTGCCTCCGCCGCGAGCGCCGCCACCGCCGCCCCCCGGTCGGCGAAACCGACCGGGGAGTGGGCGCGCGGTACCCGCCAACTCTCCGGCAGCGCCGCGCGTGCCGCGCCGACCGCGAGATCCCGGCAGTGCCGCACCACCCGGTCGACGGCCGCCGAGCAGGCGGCGACGCCGTCCGTCGCGGCGGCCGTCCGGGCGGCGTGCGTCCGAACGGCGGGGCGAAAGCGATGGCGGCCCCCCTCCGAGGTCTCGATCAGGAGCGCGTCGACCAGCTCGGCCAAGTGCCGCCTGGCCTCGGCCTCCGAAACGTCGGCGGCCCGAGCGGCCGTCGCCGCGTCCACGGCGGGCCAGTCGTGTACCCCGGTGAGCCGGTAGAGGCGGGCCGCACCGGGGGTGAGACGCCGGTAGGAGTCCATCGCGGCGGTGTGCACGGGATGGTCGCCGGGCGTCCCGGGAGGGCGGGCCGCGGGGCTCGCCGGAGAGAGCAGGTGGGTGGCCGCGGCCCGCAGCGCGTAGGGCGATCCACCGCAGCGCTCCAGGACGCCGGGCAGCGCCGCCCGGGCCGCCGCCACGGTCCGCTTGCCCGCCAGGTCGGTCAGCAACCGCACGGCGTCCCGACGGGCGAGCGGTCCGACCGGCACCCGCAGGGCGTCCAGGCCGGCCGGCGGGTGCCGGGCGACCACCAGGGTGAACACCCCCGGAGCGGCGGTGAGCAGGGGCCGGACCTGGGCCGCCGACTCCGCGTGGTCGAGGACCAGCAGCGAGCGCCGGTCGGTCAGGCAGTCACGCAAAAGCGCGGAGCGGTCCTCGACCGTCGGGGGGATCTCCTCCTCGGGAACGCCGAGCAGCCGCAGGAACGTCGAGGTGGCCTCGGCGGGGCCGCGCGTGCGCAGGTCGACGTAGAGCTGGCCGTGGGGGAAGCGATCGGCGCGCAGCCAACCCCAATGGAGGGCCAGAGAGCTGGTGCCGATGCCCTCCGGTCCGTGGACCACCGCGATCCTGGGCCGGCCCCGGTGGGCTCGGGTCGCCTCGCCGTCCAGGAGGCGCAGGGCACTGCCGCGGTCCGTGAAGGACCGGGGGCCCGGCGGCAGGCCGGGGCGGCGGCGACCGACGCCGGATGACGAGTGCCGGCCGCGCACCCCTTCCGCGAACCGCAGCCAGGCACGGGCCAGTTCGGGATCGTCCCGCACTCGTTCGTGGACCAGCCGCGCCACGTCCTCCAGTTGCTCCCGGGTGGCGGGGGCGACAACTTCCCGGCCGGCGATCCTGCGGACCAGGCCGCCCGCCGACTCCCAGGCCCATCGGCCTGCCTCGTTCGCCATGCCGGCCCCCACGGCCCCCAACACCGCCGCGATCGCCCCCAGCGAGATCGGATCCAGCATCCCGGCGCTCCCCCGTCCACGACTCGACGCTGCCCGACACCCTAGTCCCGCGTGTCGCCTACGCCCTCCCTCACACCTGCCACGGGCCCTCGACGGGCGGTGGCCCCGGCCACGGCGGTGACGACCTCGGGCACGGCGGGGGCCGGGACGGGGCCGTGGCGCGGCTCCGCGGCCCGTGCGACGAGCGGGGTTCAGGACGGGCGCGCCATGGCGTCGAGATGGGGCAGGTCGTGGTCCATTCTCTCGCGCTTGGTCCGCAGGTAGGTGATGTTGCCGTCGCACGGTGGGATCAACAGCGGCACCCGCTCGGCGATCTCGATGCCGTGGCGCGTCAAGGCCTCTCGTTTGGCCGGGTTGTTGGACATCAGCCGCACGGAGGCGATGCCGAGGTCGGACAGGACCCGCGCGGCGGCCTCGTAGTCGCGGGCGTCCACCGGAAGGCCGAGCGCGAGGTTGGCCTCGACCGTGTCGAGGCCGTCCGCCTGCAACGCCATCGCCCGGAGCTTGGGGAGCAGGCCGATGCCGCGGCCCTCGTGGCCGCGGAGGTAGACGACCACGCCCGCGCCCTCGTCGACGACGGCGCGCAGGGCGGCGTCCAACTGGTCGCCGCACTCGCAGTGGCGGGAGCCGAAGGCGTCCCCGGTGAGGCACTCGGAGTGGAGGCGGGTGAGCACCCTCTCCGTCCCGATGTCCCCGTGGACGAGGGCGACGTGTTCGTCGCCCCGTTGGTGGTCGTAGTATCCCACCGCCTGGAACTTTCCGTGCACCGTGGGCAGGGGGGCGCTGACGACGCGCTCCACGTCGGTGCGCTGGGGTGACTTCGTACCGAGTACGCCGATGTTCTCTGTCATGATCTTCCGAGTTCGTCAGGGGGATTCCGGGACGGGTGCCGCTCGACGAGGTCGTCCTCGCCGGGAGTTCGTCGATCGCGAGGGAAGGCCGAGTACGAATGAGTGGGGCGCGGATCGCCGGCGTGCTGCCGATGGACACCACCGAGGACGTGCGGCAGCGGGGGGCGGGCCGGGCGCGACAGGTCGCGCTGCTGCCGGTGGGCAGCTTCGAGCAGCACGGGCCGTACCTGCCGCTCGCCACGGACACCCTGGTCGCGTGCGCCGTGGCCCGGGAGATCGCCGCGGCTCACCCGGTGCTTTCGCTGCCCCCGGTGACCGTGTCCTGCTCGCACGAGCACGCGGCCTGGCCGGGTACCGTCAGCGTCTCCGCTCCCACCCTGCACGCCGTGGTGCGCGACATCGCCGACTCGCTCAGAGCCTCGGGCGTCGAGGCCCTGGTGCTGGTCAACGGCCACGGCGGGAACTACGTCCTCGGCAACGTGGTGCAGGAGGCCTCCGCGCGCGGTGAGCGGATGGCGCTGTTCCCCGCCCCGGAGGACTGGGAGGCGGCCCGCGAGAGGGCGGGTGTGGTCGGTTCGCTGTCGAGTGACATGCACGCGGGGGAAATCGAGACCTCTCTGCTGCTGCACAGCCACCCCGAGGCCCTCCGACCGGGATACGAGAAGTCCGACTTCGTCGCCGACGATCGGCGTCATCTGCTCTCCCTCGGCATGTCCGGCTACACCCGGTCCGGGGTCGTCGGCCGGCCCTCGCTGGCCTCGGCGCGGAAAGGCGAGGAACTGCTCGCGAGTCTCGTCGACTCCTTCGGGGCCTGCCTGGACGTGGTGACCCGCGAGGAGATCTGAGCGCCGACGCTCGGCCGTCCCGGCACCGGGGCGCCGCCCGTCGCTCCCGCCGCGAAGGCCGCTCGGTCGGTGCCGTCGAACGTGTTGGTCCCGGGCCCGGAAGCCGTAGCCGACCCCTCTCGCGGCGGCCTCGCCGGGCCGGCGGCGTTCGGTGGCGGCCCCGCGATCCGCCGTACCGTCCGGGCGGCACCCCTGCGTGCCCCCCGCCACGCGCCCCGGCGGGCGAGGAGCACCAACGAGCCGGGCAGACTGGCCGCGAGGCACAGCACCCCGTAGACCACCGCCACGGTCAGGCCCTGGCCCGCGCCCAGACCGGCGGCGCCGAACGCCCAGGCGGTCGCCCCCTCCCGAGGGCCCCAACCACCGACGTTCAGTGGCAACGCCATGGCGAGCAACGCCAGCACCGCGAGCGGCAGCAGCGCGGCCACGGAAGCCGTGGTGCCGGCGACCCTGGCGGCGAGCACGAACATGGTCAGGTGGCCGGCCAGGACGACCAGGGAGGACAGCGCGACGGCCGCACCGCCCCGCCGGGGCATCAGGCCCGCCCGCGCCGTGCCCAGCCGCGCGCGCAGCGAGCCCGCGCTCGCCGCCGACGAGCGGTGCGGACGCAGTGCCACGGCCACGGCGACGGCGCCCGCGAGCCCCGCCACCACCAGTGGTGCCACCTGCCGGACGCCCGTCATGACCGGCGACGGCAGGGACAACAGGACCACCGCCCCGACACCGAGGAGCGCCAGCTGCCCGGCGACGCGTTCCAGGAGCACGGCCGCCGCCCCGCGCCCCGGACGCTCCCCGCCGTGCCCGTGGCGGACCGCGCGGTGCACATCGCCCAGGACGCCCCCGGGCAGCGCGGCGTTGAGGAAGAGCGCCCGGTAGTAGTCGGCGACGGCCGGCCGCAGCGGCACGCGAAGACCCAGACCGCGCCCCACCAGCGTCCAACGCCACGCGCTGAAGACGGTGGTGACGACACCGATGCCCAGCGCGGCGAGCAGCGCCCCGGCGTCGATCCGGGCCAGGCCGTCCACGAGCGCCCCGGTGCCGAGCCGCCAGACGACCACGCCCAGGATCGCGGCGCCGACGACGCCCCCCAGACGGGAACGGACGACCCGCGGCCACCGCGAGACTCGGAGGCCCGCACCCGGAGGGCGCGACCGCGCCCCGGCGGCGTGGGCGCACCCCGCACGAGGCGCGCGGGCCCGCGCGGCGGTGGGGCCGGGCACGAGCACCGCCCGCCGCTCCCGCACGGTCCGCGCGCTCACCCCGCCCCTCCCCGCGTCGGGCAGAGAGCGAGGAGGTCCCGGTGGTGCACGACGACCCGTAGGTGCCCCGCCGCGCAGGCGGCCAGCCGCTCGGCGAGGTACCGCTCGGCGGCGCCGCGCAGCCCCGGGCGCTCCTCCACGGCCGCGCCCACCCACCCGCGCAGCCACTGCGCGGTGAGCGCCGCTTCCTCCGGCCCCAACCGCCAGGGGCTGGGCCGCGTCAGCACCGTCGCCCCGCGCCGCTCGAACGCCTCCGCCGCGCTGTCCGTCGCCTCCGGGCCGAGCAGTCCGTCGCGTCGTTGATGGGAGTCGAACGCCTCCGCCAACTCCGCGTCCAGCGGATGTTCCGGGTCGAGGGCCACCCGTCCGGCCACGGAGAGCGTCAGCAGCGCGGGACAGCCCGCCCCGACCACCGCGGCGGCGAGCGCGTCGGCCTCCTCGGCGGTCACCACGTCGAGCAAGGCCGACGCCGTGACGAGGGAGGCCCCCCGCAACGCGTCCGGCGTGAGCCGGGCGAGGTCGCCGCGCCGTGTCTCGACGGTGACCGGACCGCCGTCGGCGGCGCGTCGAGGGGCGTCCGCCGCGGCGAAGTGCAGCAGGTAGGGATCGCGGTCGTGCAGGATCCAGCGCTGGGCTCCGTCGATCAGCGGAGCGAGCCATCTGCCCATGGACCCCGTGCCACACCCCAGGTCGTGGACGACGAGTCCGTCCGACGGCATCTCGGCGAGCCGGCGCCGCAGTGGCCCGAGAAGCTCCCTCGAACGGGCGTCGGCGTCGGCGGGCTCGCGCAACCGCAGCCACTCCGGGGCGTACCGCGGGGGGTCGGCCGGCTCGCCGGCGGGCGGACGCCAGGTGCCGTGCTCGTCGGCGGCGCGGCCCGTCGCCTCGCGGCTCTCCCGCCCTCCCTCGGGCGGGCCGTGCCGTCCGGTGGGCCCGGCCCCGGGGATGACGTCCCGAGCCGCGTCCGGGCCCGGGACCACCCGCCCCGTGTCGCCGGGGGTCGGCCCACCCGGGGCGGCGTGGTCGGCCCGGGACACCGCCCCCGCCTCCTGGGCCTCTCCCGGTCCGGTCGCGTGCCGTGTCCGTCCCGACGCCACGGAACGGGCCGCGGAGGCCGGCGCCGGTTCGGCGCGCCCGACCCGCGTGGGGGCACCTGCGGTGGCGTCGGTCTCGGTGCTCCTCACGCCGACCCCCGTGACTCGTCAGGCAGTCGGCGGAGGACCCCGGCCAGGCTTCGCGCGGTGGAGGCCCAGCCGCCGAGGGCGGCCCGTCGGCCACGCGCGGCGGCCTTCAGCCGTCGACGCACGTCCGCCTCACCGAACCAGCACCGGAGTTCCGCCGCCAGGGCTCCGGGGCTCTCCGGCGGCACCAGGATGCCGGGCACTCCGCCGTCGGGCGCTCGGCCGATCGCCTCCGGGAGCCCTCCGACGTCGGTGGCGAGCACCGGGATGCCGCGGGCCAGGGCCTCGGTCACGGCCATCCCGTAGGTTTCCGCGTAGGAGGTGAGGACCATCAGGTCGGCGGACGCGTAGGCGGCGTCGAGGTCGGCCCCGGCCTTGGGACCCGACAACTCCAGCCGGTCCTCCAGGCCGTGCTCCCGGATCCGCTCGCGCAGCGCCTCCACGTACCCCGGGTCCTGACCGAGACCGCCCACGAGGGAGCAGGTCCACGGCAGGTCGGTGACCTCGGCCAGTGCCCGCACCAACCGGTGTTGGCCCTTGCGGGGCGTGACGGCCGCCACGCACAGCAGCCGGGAGACGCCGTCCGTCCCCGGCGCGATCGGGGCGATGTCGGCGCCCGGCACGGCGATGTGCACTCTGGCGGGGTCGAGCCCGTGGTGGGAGACGAGGCGGCGCGCCGCCCAGTCGCTGGTGGCGACGACGGCCGGGACGGCCCGCAGCACAGCGCGTTCCCGGGCGTCCAGGTCCGCGGCGCGATCCGGGGCGAGTCCGGTCTCGTCGGCGAGGGGGAGGTGCACCAGGACGGCCATCCGCAGCCTCGCGGCCTCCGGGACGACGATGTCGGGCACTCCGCAGGCGACCAGCCCGTCCAGCAGCACCACGGCCCCGTCGGGCAGTCGGCGCAGCGCGCGGGCGAGCGCGGTCCGCGCGGTCTCGTCCGGTCGGGGCCAGGAGCCGGGCACGATCGTCCGACGCACGCGCCATCCGAACCCGGGCAGGTCCAGGCAGACCCGCCGGTCGTAGGCGTTGCCACCGCTCGGCGCGGCCGGGTCGTCGACCCCGCCGGGCATCACGAAGTGCACGGAGCGCAGGGACATGGGGATGATCTCGCCGTTCCTCGGTGTGGACGCCTGGGCGGGCACGTAGCCGAGGCGGGTCCGGGAACCGGTCGACGCGGTCGCTTCCAGGGTCAGTTCACTCACAGCGCACGCTCGTAACTCGCCCAGGCGACGTGGGATTCGTGCAGGGTAACGGTCAACTCGGCCAGGCCCTTGGCCCCCTCGCCGAGCGCGCCCCGGTGGACGCGCTCGGCGAGTCGGTCGGCGACGACCCGGGCCAGGTACTCGGTCGAGGTGTTGACCCCGGCGAAGTCGGGCTCGTTGTCGAGGTTGCGATAGTTCAGGTCGCCGACCACGGAGCTCAGTTCACGAGTGGCGAGTCCGATGTCGACGACGATGTTGTCGTCGTCCAGCTGCTCCCTCCGGAAGGTGGCGTCCACCAGGAACGTCGCTCCGTGCAGGCGCTGCGCGGGTCCGAAGACCTCGCCGCGGAAGCTGTGGGCGATCATGATGTGATCGCGGACGGTGATGCTGAACAACGGACGACCCTCCATGTGTGGCGCGTCTGATCCCCCGCCGGTCGGTGCGCGGGACGTCGTCTAGTACGACGACACCCGGCCTCGCGTTCAGCGTCCTCGCCATCGGGCCTCAGAGGTTCGGACTGGTCAGAGGTCGCGTGTCGGCGGGGTCGGGAGCCGTTGCCCGCTGCCCCCTCAGGGGTACCGGACGCGGTGGCACAGGGCCGGGAGCGCGCCGGAGGCGAGCCTCGGCATGATTTCCGGCAACTCCGTGAACGACGACTCCCCGGTGATCAGGGCATCGAGCGTGGGGTCGGCGAGCAGATCGAGGGCGAGGGCCATCCGGTCCGCGTGATCCCGGCCGGCGGCCCGGGGCGACACGGTGCCGACCTGGCTGCCACGCAGGGTCAACCGGCGCGAGTGGAAGGCCTCGCCGAGCGGCAGGGCGACGGGGTGGTCGCCGTACCAGCTCAGCTCGACCACCGTCCCTTCGGGGCGCAGCAGTTCCAGCGATCGACGAAGGCCCCGCTCGGTGGCGCTGGCGTGCACGACGAGATCGAGGCCGCCGAGAGCGTTCTCCGGGGTCGCGAAGCGCGCGCCGAGCGCCTCCGCCACCGAGGCACGGCTCGGGTCGACGTCGACCAACTGCACGCGGACTCCGGGAAAGCGGGCCAGCAGCGCGGCCACCGCGCAGCCGACCATACCCGCGCCGACCACGGCCACGCGGTCGCCGAGCAGCGGTGCGGCGTCCCACAGGGCGTTGACGGCGGTCTCCACCGTCCCGGCGAGGACGGCGCGGCCGGCCGGCACGGAGCCCGGCACCTCCACGACCGCCGCCGCCGGGACGACGTAGCGGGTCTGATGGGGGTGCAGGCAGAACACCGTCCGGCCGGTCAGCGCCTCGGGCCCCTCCTCCACCACGCCCACGCTCAGGTAGCCGTACTTCACCGGTGCGGGGAAGTCTCCCACCTGGAAGGGGGCCCGCATCGCCGCGTGCTGACTCTCCGGCACCCGGCCGTCGAAGACGAGGGTCTCGGTGCCGCGGCTCACGCCGGAGTACAGGGCGCGGACGACGACCTCGCCGGGGCCCGGATCCGCCAGGTCCACGTGTCGTATCACCCCTCGCCCGGGCGAGTCGAGCCAGAAGGCCGCAGCGGTGCGCTTCAACGGATTTCTCCTGAACGATCGGTAGGCCGGCCGCGTACCGAGGGGTGCGCGGGTCGCGGACAACGTAGCGGCCTTGATCGACTCTGTCACTCGGCCGGAGGGTGTTCGGTGGCCCTGAACGACATGTACGACGCGAGTCCCGTCCGGCGGGAGATCGCAGCGGGTGCGGCGGCGCAGGTGGTCCTGCTGGGGTCGTTGAGCGCCGCCGTGGGCATGGGCCCGGTGGGGTGGCTGACCGGCCTCGGCTTCGCCCTGGCGGTGTGGGCGACGCTCTCCCGGGCCCTGCGCCGTGCCCGCCCGCTCGCCTTCGGCGCCGCCAACCGCGTCACCCTGGGCCGGGCGGCCCTGGTCGGCGCGGTCACGGCGATGGTGGCCGACTCCTTCTGGCACGCTCCGTCGGCGGCGCTGCTGGTCGGGCTGACCGCGCCGGCGTTGTTCCTGGACTGTGTCGACGGCAGGGTGGCCCGTCGCACGGGCACCTGCACCCCGCTGGGGGCCCGCTTCGACATGGAGGTCGACGCCTTCCTGATCCTGGTGCTCAGCGTCCACGTGGCGACGCGGTTGGGCCCCTGGGTGCTGCTGATCGGCGCCATGCGCTACGTCTTCGTCGCCTCGGCCCGTTTCCTTCCGTGGCTGAACGCCCCGCTGCCGCCGAGCACGGCCCGCAAGACGGTGGCCGCCCTCCAAGGGGTCCTGCTGCTCGTCGCGGGTGCGCGGGTCCTGCCGCCGCCGGTCGAGACGGGGGTGGTCCTGGCGGCGCTGGCCTCGCTGCTCTGGTCCTTCGGACGGGACGTGCGATGGTTGTGGCGGACCTCCCGCACCGCGGTGCCCTCCCTCGACACCCGTGAGCTGGTCGCTCACTGACCCCGCGTGGGTCCCACCACGCGGCACGGGGGCGACCGCTCCTCGACGACGCGGACCGCGCCCGCCGAGGCACCCCGCCTGGCGGAGCCCCGGCGTCCCCTCGACGCTCCCGGCGGTCCGTGCCATCCGGTGCTCCCGGTACGGCAGCATGGGGGCATGGACGACACGAGGCGGTTGGAGACCTCCCCGGCCACGCGGGCGCGCATGAGTCGCCAGAAGAGTCGCGACACGCGGACGGAGATCGCCTTGCGGCACCTGCTGCACGCCGCCGGGCTCCGGTACCGGGTGCACCGACGGCCGGTACGCGAGGTCCGACGGGAGGCCGACATCGTCTTCGGGCCCGCCAAGGTGGCCGTCTTCGTCGACGGTTGCTTCTGGCACGGGTGCCCCGATCACGCGACCTGGCCGAAGAACAACGCCGCGTTCTGGAAGGAGAAGATCCAGAAGAATCGGGCCCGAGACCTCGACACCGACGCCCGATTGGAGGCGGCGGGCTGGCTGCCTCTGCGGGTGTGGGAACACGAGCGCGCCGAGGCGGCGGCGGACCGCGTGATCGAGGTCGTCCGACGACGCCGCGAGGCGCCATGCCGCGGCACCGGATCGTCCGGTCTCGGCGGGAGGGACCCCGGCTCTCCGACGTCCCGAGGCGATCACCCCGCGACCGCGCACGTGTCGTCCGAGCGGTCCTGACGACCCGGATCGTGTGGAGTGGGCCCCCGACCGAGCCTCCTGGCCGGTACGCGTCCTCCGCTCGGACCCTTCCCCGGTCGGGCCGCCACACCGGCGCGGCCCGACCGGGGCGGGCCCGACGGAGCCGCCCCCGGCCACTTCGCCGCCCGCCTTCGAGCAAACCCGGGACGGGGGCTCCGTCAGTCCTCGCGCACCGTGATCACGGCGACCGGGCAGGCCTGGGCGGCGTCGAGCACCGCCCCCCGCAGCCTCGCGGGCGGGGTCGGATCCACCAGCACGACCAGGGAATCCTCGGCGTCCTGGTCGAAGACCTCCGGGGCCGTCTCCACGCACCGGCCCACCCCCATACACCTGTCCTCGTGGATCCGGATCCGCATGCGACCTCCCTCGCCTCCGTCTCCCGCTCCCCGCGCGGTCACCAGGTGACCGGGAGGTCGTCGAGCGTGAGGAACAGCGTGTTCGGGCGGTAGGGAATCTCCGCGTCCGGCACGGCGATCCGCAGCCCGGGGAAGCGGGCGAACACGGCCGGCAGCGCTATCCGCAACTCGGCGCGGGCGAGCGTGGCGCCGATGCACTGGTGGATGCCGTGAGAGAAGGCGAGGTGGTTGCGGATCTCACGGCCCAGGTCGAGCCGGTCGGGGTCGTCGAAGACCCGAGGGTCCCTGTTCCCGGCGTGGATGGCCAGGACGACCCCCTCCCCACGTCGTATGGTCACCCCTCCGATCTCCACGTCCTCCGTGGCGATGCGGCGCAGACCGGTCTGAAGGAAAGGAACGTGGCGCAGGATCTCCTCGACGGCGCCGGGCACGACGCCGGGGTCGGTACGCAGGCGCCGCAGCTGGTCGGGAGCGCGCAACAGGCTCAGTACCCCCAGGCTGAGCATGTTGGCCGTGGTCTCGTGCCCGGCCAGGAGCAGCATCGAGATGGCGCCGACCGCCTCGTCCTTGGCGATCTCGCCCGTGGCGACCCGCCGCACCGCGATCTCGCTCATGAGGTCGTCCTGAGGGTCTCGCCCCTTGGCCTCCAGGAACTCCTCCAGCCAGGACAGCATCTCCTCGAAGGCCCGGGTGACGTCGGCGCCCGAACGGCCGATGTCCAGGATGTCCTGGGTGTTCTTCTGGAACACCTCCCGGTCCGCGTACGGGACACCGAGGACCTCGCACATCACCAGGCTCGGCAGGGCGAGCGCGAAGTGCTCGTGGAATCCCACCGGACGGGGCAGCTCGGCGAGGGAGTCCAGCAATTCGTCGACGATCCTCCCGATGGCCGGCTCCAGCGCCTCGACGCTCCTGGGAGTGAACGCCTTCGCCAGCATCCTGCGGACCCGGTTGTGGTCCGGCTCGTCGTAGTGGTTGAAGGTCCCGTTCGGCATGGGTGGTTCGTCGATCCGCAGATGAGGAAAGCCCGGTCTGTTGCGGTCGGCGCTCAACCGCTGGTCGCCGAGGCCGTCCCGGATGTCCTGATAGCGGGTGACAAGCCAGGCGCTGCCGCCCCCCACCACGGAGATGCGGCGGATCGGCTGCTCCTCGCGCCACTGGTCGAGGAGCGCGGGGAGGTCGAGCGGGTCCGCGCCCTCGTGGCCCTGCGGTGGAAGGTCGTCGTACGTGGTCTCGGTCAAGGCAGCCTCCTTCGAGGGGTACGCGCGGTGTCGAACGAGCGCTCGCCGCTCCGCCCGGCACCGGCGGAGGGCCACCGCCCGGCCGCCTCGCCGCACCGAGGGAGGGCACGCCGACGGCTCGCCCACGGCGTGCCCGCGCCCCCTTAGGCGGCGACCGGTGACGCCAACCCCCGGGGCCGCGCGGTGGACTCGGACCGATCCTGTGGGATGCCCGGGGCGCCGATCAAACGCGTTCTCCTCATGCTGGGCATCGAGTCAGGCGATGGGCGCGCCCCGCGCCCTCGGCGAGACGCTGGTCGCCCGCACCCCTGCCCACAACACGACGGCACTCGGCGTCCTCGGGACCCCGAGAAGGTGCCGGCCCGCCTGCGGACGGCGCGCGACCGCCCGCACCCCGACGGAGAGCTTCCGGCCGCACGACCGGCGAGAGTCGAAGATCACCAATGATCGCGGCAACCAGGAGATCCCGGGAGAGGTCTCGGCCGACGCCCGGCACCACTCGCCGGGCTCACCATGGCGCGGTATGGGCAGGCGCCGTGCCGAGGGAGCGAAGAAGCCGGTCCCCTCGAGCGCCGGCCGTCTCGGCCTGTCATCCCTGGTCTGACCAGGAAGTTCGCTCGGTTGTTGGTCACGTGGTCGGTCACGCCGCAGCCGGAGAAACAGAAAGACCCCAGACGAACTGGGGTCTTTGCCGGCTGGTGTCCGAGGGGGGACTTGAACCCCCACGCCCATTGAAGGGCACTAGCACCTCAAGCTAGCGCGTCTGCCATTCCGCCACCCGGACAAGGTGTCCGTCGCCCGAGCGAGAGCCATTCGCGCGGCGACGACGTCCACCATATCAAGCTTTCGCAGCGCCCTTCACCTGCGCTTTCCGCACCCGGACGAAGCCTGGTGAGCCGCTCGGTCGAGTGCCGAGACGCTCTCACGTACCGTGATGCCCGGACAGTCGGAGGGTGACCCGCGGTGCGCCCGGGAGCGTGTGCCTCGGAAACTCCGTCTCGATGGTCTGGCCCGACGGGCGGCGCGGCGCTGCCGGGTCCGGGTGGGACGGCTCCCCTCGGGCGCGGCGAGCGAGGGCCTGGTGTGAGGCGGGGGCCTCGGCCCGGGCGACCTCGGCGGTGTGGCGGCACCGAACACCGTCAGGGGCAGCGGACGACCTGACCGGCGTAGGAGAGGTTCCCGCCGAATCCGAAGAGCAGGACGGGGTCCCCGGTGGAGATCTCGCCCCGCTCCACCATCTTGGCGAAGGCGAGCGGGATGCTGGCCGCGGAGGTGTTGCCGGACTCCATGACGTCCCGGGCCACCAGGGCGTCGACGGCGCCGATCTTCTCCGCCAGAGGCTCCACGATGCGCAGGTTCGCCTGGTGCAGGACCACGGCGGCGAGGTCCCGGGGGTGGAGACCGGCCTGTTCGCAGGCGCGCCGCGCGATGGCGGGCAGTCGGGTCGTCGCCCACCGGTAGACGCTCTGGCCTTCCTGCGCGAAGCGCGGCGGCGTGCCCTCGATGCGCACGGCGTGGCCCATCTCGGGAACCGAGCCCCACAGAACCGGTCCGATGCCGGGGCCCTCGGCGGACGCGTCGGAGGGTTCCACCACCACGGCTCCCGCCCCGTCGCCGACGAGCACGCACGTGGTGCGGTCGGTCCAGTCCGTCACCTCCGACATCTTGTCCGCTCCGACGACCAGTGCCCGGCGGGCCGCGCCGGCTCGGACGGCCTGGTCGGCGGTGGCGAGCGCGTGGGTGAAGCCCGCGCACACGACGTTCAGATCGAGCGCGGCCGGCTGTGGGATGCCCAGCCGGGCGGCGACGCGCGCGGCGGTGTTCGGCGAGCGGTCCACCGCCGTGGAGGTGGCTACCAGCACGTAGTCGATGTCCGCCGGGGCCAGCCCCGCACCGGCGAGGGCCTTCGCCGCCGCCTGCGCGGCCAGCTCGTCCACGGGCTCGTCCGGACCGGCGATCCGGCGGGTGCGGATGCCCACACGGGTTCTGATCCATTCGTCACTCGTGTCGACCATCCCGGCCAGATCCTCGTTGGTGAGGACACGGGCGGGCTGGTAGTGGCCGACGGCCGTGACGCGTGAACCGAGCATGGACGACATCCCCCTGGGTGCCTCGGATACGAGAACCACCAGTCTGGACAGTGACCCGCGGGTACTCGGGCAGGCGAACCGACAGGAATCGGTGGCTCGACTTGTCGGCTTCGGTCAGGCGGAGGGGAACGCCCGCCGCCTCCATCCCTCCCGTCCCTCCGCCCCGTTCGCCTCCCGGCGAGGCCCCGCCGGGCGCTTTCCCTCTCGCGGGGCCTTCTCGCCGGGCCGCCCGGCCCCCCGCGCGGTCGGTCTTCGACGGTTCGCGTCGTTCCCGGCCCGAGGTCGAGGCGGTGATACCCGATGTCGCCGCCGACGGCAAGACCCGGCCCGGACCACCACCGCGGGAGCGTCCGCGGGTCTACGCTCGAATCCGTCAGTCCTTGGGTGATTTGGGGAGGGACGGGATGACGGAGGTACGGCCCCCGGCCGACGCCACGGCTTCCCTGTGGGAGCGGGAGGCCGAGGTCGGTGTGGTGACCCGTGCCGTGGACGCCCTGCGCGCCGACCGCGGTTCGTCCGGCGGCCTGCTGGTGTTCAGTGGCGAGGCCGGGCTGGGCAAGACCGCGCTGCTCGCCGAGACCCGCCGGACAGCCGAGGCACGCGGCTGCACCGTCTGGTCGGCCCGGGGCGGCGAGACCCTGGCGTCGGTCCCGTACAACGTGGTGCGGCAGTTGCTCCAGCCGGCGCTCGTACCCATGCTTCCCGAGGAGGCCCGGGAGTATCTGGGCGACTGGTACGACATCGCCGGACCGGCGCTCGGCATCGCGGCGCCCGGCGTCCGACACGCGGACCCGCAGGGTGTGTGCGACGGACTGGTCGCCGTGGTGCGCAGACTCGCCCGCCGGGAGTGGCCCCTGGTGCTGCTCCTCGACGACGTGCACTGGGCGGACCCGGAGACGTTGCGCTGGCTGGCGGCGTTCGTCGAACTCTTGGACGAGCTGCCCGTACTGGTGGTCATTGCCGGCAGGCCGTCCGGGGCCGCCGGCGACCGGGCCCGGTTCCTGGACGCGGTCGCCGCGGCGGCCCACCACCGTGCGGCGGCCCTCAGCGCGCTGACCGAGGAGGCGGCGGCCGGCCTCACCCGTGCCACGCTCGGCCCCGACGCCGACACGGCCTTCTGTCGCGAGGTGTGGCGGGTCACCGGTGGGAACCCGTACGAGACCGTCGAACTGCTCGCCAAGGTCCGGGACAGCGCCCTGGAGCCTGTCGAGGCCCGCGCCGGTCGGTTGCGCGAGCTGAACGACGCGGCACGCGGCGGTGGGCTCGTGGCTCGGCTGGAGCGGCTCGGCCCCGACGCCACGAGGTTCGCCTGGGCCGCCTCCGTTCTGGGCACCGGGATCACCGTCGGCATGGCGGGTCGGCTGGCCACCCTCGACCCGCTCGACGCACGGCGGTGCGCCGAGTCCCTGTGCGCCGACCGCATCCTCACCCGTCCCGACCCCGCCGACTCGCTCCTGTCCCCGGACGGCGAGCTGGAGTTCGTGCACCCGTTGATCGCCAACGGCGTCTACCACTCGGCTCCGGACGCCCTGCGCCGGGCCATGCACGGCATCGCCGCGCAGGTCGTCGCGGACTCCGGGTTCGGCGCCGCCGCGGCCTCCCGCCACCTCCTCCTGGTCCACCCGGACGACGACCAGGAAGTCGTCGCACGCCTGCGCGAGGCCGCCCGGGAACACCTGGGGGTCGGCGCACCCGAAGCCGCCCGCCGCTGCCTGGAACGCGCGCTGGAGGAGCCGCCTCGGCCCGAGGACCACGCCAGGGTCCTGTACGAGCTGGGCCGCGCGAGCCTGCTCACCGCCCCGGCCCGGACCATCGACCATCTGCGAGCCGCGCTCGGCATGCCGGGACTGGACGGCGAACTGCGGGCCGACGCCGTCTTCCGGCTGTCCCAGGCCCTCCTCCACAACGACCAGTTGGAGGAGGCGGTGCGCACCGTCGAGACCGAGGCCTCCCGCACCCCCGAGGGACCGGCCAGGCTGCGCCTCCAGGCCGTCCGATACATGTGGGAGGGCGTCCACGCCGGGGAGACGGCCACCCCCGGCCGCTCCGAGCGACTCAAGGAGCTGGCCGTCCGACGCGCCGGCCGGGACAACGCCGAACGCGCGCTGCTCATTCTTCGCGCCTTCGACGCCATGACCCACGGGGAGAACGCCGAGGAGGTCGTCGAGACCTGCGATCGGGCCCTCGTCGACGGGCGGCTCGCGCCCGGCCTCGGCTGGACCGATCCCGACTGGGGTCTGGAACTGCTGATGATGTTGGCGAGCGCCTACCTCTACAGCGACCGGTTGGATCGGGCCGAGGAACTCTTCACCGACGCCCTGCGCTCGTACGAGGCGGCAGGCTGGAGCGGAGGCCACCTCGCTCTCGCCCACGCCTACGTGGGCCTCGCCCACCGCAGAAGAGGGCGGTTGCGGGAGGCGGAGTCGGCGCTCCGCGAGTCGCTGCGCCTGGCCGAACGCGTCGGCCGCGGCCTGCCCCTGTACTGGTCGGCGACCTGCAACCTGATCGACACCCTGATGGCCCGAGGGCGGGTCGAGGAGGCCCGCACCACCGCCGAGCAGTACGGCTTCGCTCCGCCCTACCCGTCCACCATCGTCCTCCCCGATCCCCGCACGGTCCGGGGCGCGCTGCTGCTCGCGGTGGGACGCTCCGACGACGGGCTCAACGAGCTGGAGGCCGCCTCCAAGGCCGCCGCGGCCCGAGGGCACCACAATCCGGTCATGGCCCCCTGGGCGGTGGAACTGGCCCGCGCCCTGGCCGGTGCCGACCCCGACCGGGCGGCCCGACTCGCCGCGGAGGCGCGCCGACGCGCCGAGCGGTTCGGGACGGACACCGCGATCGGGGAGGCCCTGCGCTGCGCCGCGGCTCTGGAGACCGGTCGGCGGGCGGTCCGTCTGGCAGCCCAGGCGCTCTCCTACTTGGAGACCTCGCCGTGCCGGTACGAGTGCGCCGCCGCCCGCGTGGAGTACGGGATCATCGCCCGTTCCGCGGACGCGCTGGAGCGGGGTCTGGAGCTGGCCACCTGGTGCGGGGCGGAGGGACTGGCGGCCCGGGCGCGGGAGGCGCTCGCGTCGGGGGGCCTGCCGGTCCGGGGCGTCGGCGACGGGAACTGAGGGACCGGTGGTCCGACGCGGTCGGATGCGACCGGGTCCGCGCCTCGGGCGCTCGTGCGCCTGGCGGCCGGCTCCCTCGGGCTCACCCGCCGCCGAGGATCTCCGACAGGTCGTATCGCGCCGGTTCCTCCAGTTGGGAGTAGGTGCAGCCGCTCGCCTCCCGGTCCGGGCGCCAGCGGCGGAACCGGGTCGTGTGGCGGAAGCGCGCTCCCTTCTCCAGATGGTCGTACGCCACCTCGCACACCCGTTCGGGGCGCAGCGGCACCCAGGACAGGTCCTTCTTGCCCGACCAGCGGCTCGGCGTCCCGGGCAGTCGCGTGACGCCCGACGTCGCCCCCTCGGTCCATGGGTGACCGGCCGCGTCCCGCATGCGCCATGGTTCCAGCTCCGCCACGAGTTCGGCGCGTCGGCGCATCGGGAAGGCCGCGCTGACCCCGACGTGCCACAGGTCGCCGCGCTCGTCGTACAGGCCGAGCAGGAGCGAGCCGACCACGGGTCCGCTCTTGTGGAAGCGGTAGCCCGCCACGACCACGTCCGCCGTGCGCTCGTGCTTCACCTTGAACATCGCCCGCACGCCCTGGCGGTAGCGAAGGTCCCGGGGTTTGGCCACGACACCGTCCAGACCCGCCCCCTCGTACCGCTCGAACCAGCGCCGGGCCACCTCGACGTCCGTCGTGGCGGGCGCCAGGTGCACGGGTGGTGCCACCCCCCGCAGAACCCGGGCGAGCGACGCCCGTCGCTCGGACAACGGGAGGCCCCCCAGAGCGTCGTCGGCCAGGGCCAGGATGTCGAACACCACCAGCGAGGCCGGATCGCGCTCCGCCAGCGCGCGCACTCGTGAGTCCGCGGGGTGGATCCGCTCCGTCAGCGCGTCGAAGTCGAGCCCGCCCTCCCGGGCGATCACGATCTCACCGTCCACCACCGCGCGCCGGGGCAACCTCTCGCGCACCGCGGTCACCACTTCCGGGAAATACCGGGTCAACGACTTGCCGGTGCGGCTGGCCAGTTCGACCTCGGTGCCGTCGCGGAAGACGATCACGCGAAACCCGTCCCACTTCGCCTCGTACTGCATGCCGGGCGGGATCTCGGACACCGCTCTGGCGAGCATCGGCTTGACCGGGGGCATCACGGGAAGGTCCATGGAGCCGATTGTGTCCGCGAACCCCGCTTCTCACCCGATATGCGGCGGTCGGCCCCCAGGTCTAGCGTTGCCGCCATGGGCGAGTCGGTGGAACTGGAGGTCGGCGGCCGGACCGTACGCCTGTCCAGTCCCGGGAAGGTCTTCTTCCCCGAGCGCGGGTACACCAAGCTCGACGTTGCCCGCTACTACCAGGCGGTCGCCCCGGGCGTGCTCCGTGCCCTGCGGGAGCGCCCCACCACCCTGGAGCGTCACCCCGACGGCGTCACGGGGGAGTGGTTCTACCAGAAGAGGGCACCCAAGGGGATGCCCGACTGGATTCCGACCGCGCACATCGCCTTCCCCAGCGGTCGCGGCGCCGACGAGATGTGCCCCACCGAACCGGCGGCCGTCTTGTGGGCCGTCCAGTACGGGACGCTGACCTTCCACCCGTGGCCGGTGCGTCGCGGCGATGTCGACCGTCCGGACCAACTCCGGCTCGACCTCGACCCACAACCCGGGACGGACTATCGGGACGCCGTCCGCGCCGCGGTGGAACTGCGCGCGTTGCTGGAGGAGTTCGGCGGGTTGCGGGGTTGGCCCAAGACCTCCGGCGGCAGGGGTCTGCACGTCTTCGTTCCCATCGAGCCGCGCTGGACGTTCACCCAGGTCAGACGGGCGGCCATCGCCGTGGGGCGGGAGTTGGAGCGGCGGATGCCGACGCGGGTCACCACACGGTGGTGGAAGGAGGAGCGGGGACGTCGGGTCTTCCTGGACTACAACCAGACCGCCCGGGACCGGACCATCGCCTCCGCCTACTCGGTGCGTCCCCGACCTCACGCACCGGTCTCCGCGCCCCTGCGATGGGAGGAGATCGAGGCCGCCGCTCCCGAGGACTTCGACCTCACGACGATGGCCGCGCGCTTCGCGGCGCTGGGGGACGTGCACGCGGACATCGACGACCACGCCTACTCCCTCGACGCGCTGCTGGAGTCGGCTCGCCGTGACGAACACGACCACGGGCTCGGCGACCTCCCCTACCCTCCCGAGCATCCCAAGATGCCGGGCGAGCCCCGGCGGGTTCGCCCCAGCAAGGCGCGGGATCGCGAGGGTGGGAGGGGCCGCGCGGCCGACACTCGTTCCGCCGGGCGAGACCGTCCCTCGTGAGCACGGCCGCCGCGCGGGTCCTCGGACCCCCGTCGCCCCCACGGGAGCGTTGATCGGGACCGGAGCGGAGGGCGTCTCGGGTGGCGCGCGGCGCGCCGTCGTCGTTCCCCGGCACCGTGGGGTCAGACTCCGGTGTCGAGGGCCGCGTCGGCACCGCCCCTCCCCGTGTTGACGAGACGTTGAGCGAACGTTTCGACCGCTTGGGCAGGATCTCCGTCATGCAGATCGACACCGACACCCAACCCGTTCCGGCCTGGCAGGACGCGGCGCTGTGCGCGCAGACCGGCGCGGACTTCTTCTTCCCCGAGCCGGGCAGCTCCGTGCGAGAGGCGAAGCGGATCTGCGGGCTGTGTCCGATCAGGTCCACCTGCCTCGAATACGCGCTCGAACGCGACGAGCGCTTCGGGGTGTGGGGCGGCCTGTCGGAGACCGAGCGCCTGGCGATCAGGCGCGAATCGGCGCGGGCCGCCTGAGCGCTCGAAGTCCAGGGCGGCCGCGAGCCGGGTCACCTTCCTCGCTCTCCCGCCGAGAGCCGCGGCTCCCGGCCGGGCGGGGGCAAGGGGCTCCGGCCGCGCTCAGCCCTTGCGGGAGGCCACGCGCGCCTTGCGAGCGGCCAGTCGCTCGTCGAAGCGGGCCGCCTCCGTGTCGAGGCCGCCGAGGAAGCGCCCGAGCTCGTCCTGGGCCTCGCGACCCTCGGCTCCGAGGCCGTCGATGGACATGATCTTCAGGAAGCGCAACACCGGCTGCAGTACGTCGTCGTGGTGGATGCGCAGGTTGTAGACCTCGCCGATCGCCATCTGCGCCGCGGCTCGCTCGAAGCCCGGGATCCCGTGCCCGGGCATCCGGAAGCCCACGACGACGTCCCGCACGGCCCGCATCGTCGGGTCGGGGGCGATCTCGAAGGCGGCCTTGAGCAGATTGCGGTAGAAGATCATGTGCAGGTTCTCGTCGGTGGCGATCCGGGCCAGCATCCGATCGCACACCGGGTCGCCCGAGTGGTGGCCCGTGTTGCGGTGCGAGATCCGGGTGGCCAACTCCTGGAAGGCCACGTACGCCACCGAGTGGAGCATCGAGTGCCCGTTGTCCGACTCGAAGCCCTCGCTCATGTGGGCCATCCGGAACCGCTCCAGCCGGTCGGGGTCGACCGCGCGGGAGGCGAGCAGGTAGTCCCGCATGACGATCCCGTGCCGCGCCTCCTCCGCGGTCCACCGGTGCACCCACGTGCCCCACGCGCCGTCCCGTCCGAAGAGGGTGGCGATCTCGTGGTGATAGCTGGGGAGGTTGTCCTCGGTGAGGAGGTTGACCACCAGCGCGATCCGGCCGAGTTCGGTGACCTTCGACTGCTCCTTGGCCCAGGGTTCCCCGTCCTCGAACTGGCCGGGGAAGTTGCGGCCCTCGCTCCAGGGCACGTACTGGTGCGGCATCCAGTCCTTCGCCACCTTCAGATGGCGGTTGAGCTCGCTCTCGACCACCTCCTCCAGGGCGTGCAGCAGCCGGGCGTCGGTCCAGACGGCGGGGCTGCCGAGGTGCGGCGAGGTGATCGTCACGGGAACTCCAGAAGGGGACGAGCGACGGAACGGGCGGCGCGCGATCCGCACGGAACTTACGGGATCGTAGGCTACGTCTGCGTAGGTTACGAGCCCGTAGGTTAAGCGTGAGGTAAGGAACCCTTCCCGGCCGCCGCCCGATACGCCGAACCCCCCGAACCTGGCAGGTCCGGGGGGTGGGCGTGTTTCGGGCCGTCGATGGTGGCGGTGGGCGCGGCGGCCCGGCCCGGGGTGAGGGCTTGGGCGGTCCTCCGGGCGGCGAGGGGCCCGTGGGTCTCCGGCGCGCGGCCGTCCTCTTCGGCCGGTGGCGATCAAAGCGCCGCCATCGTCGGGTCAGGCGGTGGTCCGCCCACACGTCACCGCCGCGCGCTGGGCGGCGTCGATCGGGTCGTCAGCGGGTTCCCCGGGTCAGTTCGGCCAGTTCCCGGTCGAGGACGTCGTGCAGTCGCTCCATGCCGTCGGGTACCAGGCCGGCCGTCGCGTGCAGGAACCGGCGCAGGTCTCCGGAGCGGACGTGGACCACCGCGGTTCCCTCGGTCGCGTGGAACTCCAGGACCGTCCGGTCGTATCCGTACGGGCGGACCCGGACGTCCCCGTGGCCCTCGGGTGCCCGCAGGCCCGCGACGAGCAGGTCTCGGGAGAAAGTCCAGCACACCTCGACGCCCTCCAGGGTGGCGGGCGCCGGGAAGGTCATGCGCACCGCGAACGGGTCGTCGCGGTCGTAGCGCAGTGTCGCCGGGATGTTCGGCATGCGCGGCGCGGCGGCGACGAGTCGTGCTTCGACGGGCTGCTCGATGACGGTGGGCAACGCCTTGCTCCCTGGTAGCGGCTGGACGGCGGTGACGTCGGGGCACCGGGGAAGACGACGGAACGAGGTGATCCGTGCGCACGCTCGGCTGTGACCTCGGTCACATTCGCAGTGTGTCACGAGGCTGCCGGGGTCGCGTGCGACCACGTCCGTGTCGCCGCGACTCCCCACCGAGGGCGCCGGTCCGCCGGACGAAGGGCCGGAACCCGGTCGACCCGGGTCGACCGGGTTCGGGGCCTCAGCGTTCGGCGACCAGGCGGAACCGCAAGCCGGCGGCCCGGAGCCTTTCGATCAACGTCTCGCCCATCGCCATCGCGGTCGTGACCTGTCCGGACACCGGGGGCAGGTCGTCCAGGGCCAGGGACAGGGCCGACTCGGCGAGGATCTTCGCCGTCTCGTCGTACCCCGGGTCGCCTCCGGAGACCTCGGTGAAGACCCGCCGGCCGCCGCCCTCGCCGACGAACTTGACCGAGAACCAGCTCCTCGCCCGCTTCTCGGGACTCGGGCCATCGCCCGGCCTCAGACGGTTCGACAGGAACCGCCGCGCCCGGGGCACCTGGGCCGCCGCCACGACGGTGCTCAGACCGAGCACGCCGCCCACGGCGACCGGCAGCCGGCGCACGGCGGCGTAGTGTCGATAGCGGAAGTCCGGGCCGTAGTGGTCCAGTGCCTTCGCCGATCGTCGCACGATCTGCGCGTCGATCGTCGGCAGCGGCAACGCCCACGCGCCGATCTCCCCGGCGAAGCGCGGCGCGCCCGTCGGCGTCGTCGCGCGGCGGTCCGTCGGCCGGGGCTCGTGCCGCCGCCGCTCCCGCGCGGCGGCGGCGATCTCCCGCCGGCGCGCGAACTGGCCCAGGGCGGAGGCCAGGGTGCCGCCGGAGAACATCGCGTCGGCGGAGACGAAGCCGTCCACGGCGAGCGGCACCCCCTCGGGGAGATGGCGGACGGTGAAGTAGGCGCCCAGGTCGTGCGGGACGGAGTCGAAGCCGCAGGCGTGCACGAGCCGTGCCCCGGTCTCCCGCGCGCGGGCGTCGTGACGGACGTACGTCAGATCCACGAACTCCGGTTCACCGGTCAGGTCGAGGTAGTCCGTCCCGGCCTCCGCGCAGGCGGCCACGAGGCCCTCGCCATAGCGCACGTAGGGGCCGACCGTGGAGGCGACGACTCGCGCGCCCTCGGCCAGGTCCCGCAGTGACGCCGGGTCGGTGGCGTCGGCGCGGACCACGTCCACGCCGCCCTTCGGAGCGATCTCTTCCAGGAGCGCGCGGAGCCGGTCCTCGTCGCGTCCGGCGACGGCCCAGCGCAGCCCCTCCGGGGCGTGGGCGGCCAGGTAGCGGGCGGTCAACTCGCCGACGAACCCCGTCGCTCCGAAGAGGACGACGTCGTGGCGACGTCCCTCCTTGTTGGGCTTGCTCATGACAGTCTCCGGTCTGTTGGCGCGCCGTTGTCGGTCGCCGAGGCTAGCGCGGCGGGAGGGAGCGGCGTCCGCGGTCCCGTGAGGTCGCGCGGTGTGCGCCGGAATGACCGGAAGGTGAACGGCGGGCTCGCTCCGGGGCGCGTCGCGCGCCACGCGCGAGGGGGCGGCCGCGCGATCCGACCGTCGACGCGGCACAATTGACTGAGCGCTTGCTCGTCGATCCGGGGCGGACTCTTGTGCCCGCCCCGAGCCGTTCCTAGCATCGCCGGTGTTCGACCGGTCGCGTCACACCCCTGGGGGCTGGATGGCCACGGCACCGTCACCGCACGGCCCGCTCGCCGGCGTGCGCGTCGTCGAACTGGCGGGCATCGGCCCGGGGCCCTTCGCCGCGATGCTCCTGGGCGATCTCGGCGCCGACGTGGTGCGGGTCGACCGCCCGGGAGGGACCGATCTCGCCCTCGACCCGGCGTTCGACACCACCAACCGCAACAAGCGCTCGGTGGTCGTCGACCTCAAGGAACCCGGCGGGGCCGATCTCGTCCTGGAACTCGTCGACCGCGCGGACGTCCTGATCGAGGGCTGGCGGCCGGGCGTCGCCGAGCGGCTCGGTGTGGGACCCGAGTCGTGTCTCTCCCGCAACCCCTCGCTCGTCTACGGCCGGATGACCGGCTGGGGCCAGGAAGGCCCTCTCGCGCCCCGCGCGGGTCACGACATCGCCTACATCGCCGTCACCGGAACCCTGGGCATGATCGGCGCTCCCGGGGGGCCGCCCGCCGTGCCCGCCAACCTCCTCGGCGACTACGCCGGCGGTTCGCTCTACCTGGTCGTCGGTGTCCTCGCCGCGCTGCACCACGCGCGCGCGGACGGGACCGGGCAGGTCGTCGACGCCGCCATCGTCGACGGCGCCGCCCACCTCTCGACGATGATCCACGGCATGCTCGCCGCGGGTGGCTGGCAGGACAGGCGGGGTGCCAACCTCCTCGACGGCGGCTGCCCCTTCTACGGCGTCTACGAGACCGCCGACGGCGGTCACATGGCGGTCGGCGCCCTGGAGCGCCGCTTCCACGACGAGTTCGCCGCCCTCCTGGGGATCGAGGACCTGGCCGCGGCCCACGGCGACACCGCTCGCTGGACCGAGTTGCGGGAGGCGGTCGCCCGCCGGTTCAGGGCCCGGACCCGGGCGGAGTGGACGGACGTCTTCGAGGGCTCCGACGCGTGCGTGGCGCCGGTGCTGTCGCTCCGCGAGGCCCCGTCTCACCCCCATCTGTCCGCTCGCGGCACCTTCCGGGACCACGACGGGCTCACCCAGCCCGCGCCGGCGCCGCGCTTCTCCCGGACGCCCACGACCATCCGCTCCGCCCCCGCCCGTCCCGGCGCCGACGCCGAGGCCGTGGCGCGCGACTGGGCCGTGCCCGGGCTCGCCGCCCGAGCCTCCCACCCTCACCGAAAGGCCCCCCAGTGACCACCGAAGCGTACGTGTACGACGCGATCCGCACCCCCCGAGGACGCGGCAAGGCCGACGGTGCCCTGCACGGCACCAAGCCCGTCGACCTCGTCGTCGGGCTCCTTCACGAGCTTCGCTCCCGGTTCCCCGGACTCGACCCGGGCACCATCGACGACATCGTGCTCGGCGTCGTCGGACCCGTGGGCGACCAGGGTTCCGACATCGCCCGGATCGCGGCCGTGGCCGCCGGGCTGCCGGACACGGTGGCCGGGGTTCAGGAGAACCGCTTCTGCGCCTCCGGCCTGGAGGCGGTCAACATGGCCGCCGCGAAGGTCCGTTCCGGCTGGGAGGACCTGGTCCTGGCCGGCGGTGTGGAGTCCATGTCCCGGGTACCGATGGCCTCCGACGGCGGCGCGTGGTTCAACGACCCCATGACCAACCTGGCGACCGACTTCGTGCCCCAGGGCATCGGCGCCGACCTGATCGCCACCGTCGAGGGCTTCGGGCGCCGCGAGGTCGACGAGTACGCGGCCCTGTCCCAGGAGCGCGCGGCCACCGCGTGGAAGGAGGGCCGCTTCGACCGGTCCGTGGTCCCCGTCCGCGATCGCGCCGGCCTGACCGTACTCGACCACGACGAGCACCCGCGTCCCGGCACCACGGCGGACTCCCTGGCGAAGCTGAAGCCGTCCTTCGCCGACATCGGGGAACTGGGCGGCTTCGACGCCGTCGCGCTCCAGAAGTACCACTGGGTGGAGCGGATCGACCACGTCCATCACGCGGGCAACTCCTCCGGGATCGTGGACGGCGCCGCCTTGGTGGCCATCGGCTCCCAGGAGGCCGGCGAGCGCAATGGCCTGACCGCGCGCGCCCGGATCGTCTCGGCCGCGGTGTCCGGGTCCGAGCCGACCATCATGCTCACCGGGCCCGCCCCCGCCACCCGCAAGGCGCTCGCCAAGGCCGGTCTCACCATCGACGACATCGACCTCGTCGAGATCAACGAGGCGTTCGCCGCGGTCGTCCTGCGCTTCGTGAGGGACATGGGGCTGAGCCTGGACAAGGTCAACGTCAACGGCGGCGCCATCGCGCTGGGCCACCCCCTTGGCGCGACCGGCGCGATGATCCTCGGCACGCTCGTCGACGAGCTGGAGCGGCGCGGAGAGCGCTACGGACTCGCCACCCTGTGCGTGGGCGGCGGCATGGGCATCGCCACCATCGTCGAACGCCTCTGACCCCCTCCCGACGGATCACCTGGAGCACACCCGCATGAGCACCGAATCCACCACCATCCGCTGGGAGCGGGACGACACCGGTGTCGTCACCCTCGTCCTGGACGACCCCGACCAGTCCGCCAACACCATGAACCGCGCGTTCCGCGACTCGCTCGCGGCGGTCGCCGACCGCCTGGAGGCCGAGCGGGACTCCGTTCGCGGGGTCATCGTCACCTCCGCCAAGAAGACCTTCTTCGCCGGCGGCGACCTCCGCGACCTGATCCGCGTCACACCGGAGCACGGGCAGGAGGTCTTCGACGGGGGCATGGCCGTCAAGCGGAACCTGCGGCGCATCGAGACGCTGGGCAGGCCCGTCGTCGCCGCCCTGAACGGCGCCGCGCTCGGCGGCGGCTACGAGATCGCCCTCGCCTGTCACCACCGCGTCGCCCTGGACGCGCCCGGATCCCGCATCGGCCTCCCCGAGGTGACCCTCGGCCTGTTGCCCGGCGGCGGCGGGGTCGTGCGTACCGTGCGGCTGCTCGGCATCGCCGACGCGCTGTTGAAGGTGTTGTTGCAGGGCACCCGTCACACTCCGCGCCGCGCCCTGGACAACGGCCTGGTCGACGAGGTCGTGGACAGCGAGGAGGAGATGCTGGCCAGGGCCCGTGCCTTCATCGACGCCCACCCCGAGGCGGCCCAGCCCTGGGACCGTCCCGGGTACCGCGTCCCGGGCGGTACCCCCGCCCAGCCGAAGTTCGCCGTCAACCTGCCGGCCTTCCCCGCCAACCTCCGCAAGCAGACCAACGGCGCCCCCTACCCGGCGCCGCGCGCCATCCTGGCGTCCGCCGTGGAGGGCTCCCAGGTCGACTTCGAGACCGCGCAGGCCATCGAGAGCCGGTACTTCGTCGAGCTGGCGACGGGCCAGACCGCGAAGAACATGACCCAGGCGTTCTTCTTCGACCTTCAGGCGGTCAACGCCGGCGCCAACCGGCCGGCGGGCGTCGAGCCCCGGGCCGTTCGGCGGGTGGCCGTGCTCGGTGCCGGGATGATGGGTGCCGGCATCGCCTACGCGTGCGCCCGCGCCGGTATCGAGGTGGTGCTGAAGGACGTCGCTCCGGAGGCCGCCGCGAAGGGCAAGGCGTACGCCGAGAAGAGGTGCGAGGCCGCCGTCGCCCGCGGCCGGACGACCCGGGAGAAGGCCGACGCGCTGCTCGACCGGATCACCCCCACCGCAGAGATCGCCGACCTCGCGGGCTGCGACGCCGTGATCGAGGCGGTGTTCGAGGACGCCGCGCTCAAGCACAAGGTGTTCCAGGAGATCCAGGAGGTGTCGGCCCCCGACGCCCTGCTCTGCTCCAACACCTCGACGCTGCCCATCACCGCCTTGGCCGAAGGGGTCGAACGCCAGGCGGACTTCATCGGGCTGCACTTCTTCTCCCCCGCGGACAAGATGCCCTTGGTCGAGATCATCAAGGGTGAACGCACCGGTGACGAGGCCCTGGCCCGCGCCTTCGACCTGGTCCGGCAGATCGACAAGACGCCCATCGTCGTCAACGACTCGCGCGGCTTCTTCACCTCGCGGGTCATCGGCCACTTCATCAACGAGGGCGTGGCCATGATCGGAGAGGGGCTGGAGCCCGCCTCCGTGGAGCAGGCCGCGGCCCAGGCCGGATACCCGGCGAAGGTCCTCGCGCTGATGGACGAGCTGACCCTCACGCTTCCCCGCAAGATCCGGGCGGAGTCCCGGAGGGCCGTCGAGGAGGCGGGGGGCACCTGGACCCCGCACCCCGCGGAGTCCGTCATCGACCGGATGGTCGACGAGTTCGGTCGGACCGGCCGGGCCGGGGGCGGCGGCTTCTACGAATACGACGCGGAGGACGGCGCGCGCACCCGGCTCTGGCCCGGGCTGCGGGAGCACTTCACCGTCCCCGGCCGCCGCATCCCCTTCCGCGACATGCGTGAGCGGATGCTGTTCACCGAGGCCCTGGACACCGTCCGCCTCCTGGAGGAGGGCGTTCTGACCTCGGTGGCCGACGCCAACATCGGGTCGATCCTCGGCATCGGCTTCCCCGGCTGGACCGGCGGCGTGCTCCAGTACGTCAACGGCTACGACGGTGGTCCGGCCGGCTTCGTCGCCCGGGCCCGGGAACTCGCCGAGCGGTACGGCGACCGCTTCGCCCCGCCGGCGCTGCTGGTGGAGAAGGCCGAGCGGGGCGAGGGGTTCACCGACTGAGGGGTGGGACCGATCGGGCCCACCCCCTGGTCCGGGGGTGGGCCCGTCAGGCCAGCCCGGCGCGGCGCAGCGCCTCCGCCATGGCGCCGTCCGCCGCCGGCCCGCGCCGCTTTCCGGCCGGACGGTCCCGCCGCTGCCGGGGGGCGCCCGCCCCGCGCTCCTCCGACGGCTCCCGTCGCGCCGCGGCCTCGTCGTCCAGGCGGAGGGTGAGCGAGACGCGCTTCCTGGGGATGTCGACATCCAGGACCTTGACCCGCACGATGTCCCCGGACTTCACGATGTCGCGCGGATCCTTGACGAACGTCCTCGACATGGCGGAGACGTGCACCAGGCCGTCCTGGTGCACCCCCACGTCCACGAAGGCGCCGAAGGCGGCGACGTTGGTCACCACACCCTCCAGGACCATGCCGGGGCTCAGGTCCGAGAGCTTCTCGACCCCTTCCTTGAAGCCCGCCGTCCGGAAGGCGGGTCGCGGGTCCCGTCCGGGCTTCTCCAGCTCACCGAGGATGTCGGTGACTGTGGGGAGGCCGAAGTCCGCGTCCACGAAGTCGGCCGGCCGGAGCGACCGCAGGGTTTCCGCGCTGCCGATCAGCCTCCCCACGTCCCCTCCGACGGCCCGCGCCATCCGGCGCACCACCGGGTAGGCCTCCGGGTGGACGCTGGAGGAGTCCAGGGGATCCTCTCCGTCGCGGACCCGCAGGAAGCCCGCCGACTGCTCGTAGGCCTTCGGCCCCAGGCGCGACACCCCCTTCAGCGCGGCCCGCGACCGGAAGGGCCCGTTGGCGTCGCGATGCGCGACGATGTTCTCGGCGAGGGAGGGGCTGACGCCCGACACCCGGGAGAGCAACGGTGCCGACGCCGTGTTGACGTCCACCCCGACCCCGTTCACACAGTCCTCCACCACGGCGTCCAGCGAGCGCGACAGCTTGGTCTCCGACAGGTCGTGCTGGTACTGGCCGACGCCGATGGAGCGCGGGTCGATCTTGACCAGCTCCGCCAGCGGGTCCTGAAGCCTCCGCGCGATGGACACCGCACCCCGCAACGAGACGTCCAGGTCCGGCAACTCGCGGGAGGCGAAGGCCGAGGCGGAGTACACCGACGCGCCGGCCTCGGACACCATGACCTTGGTCAGTCCCAGCTCGGGGTGCCGGGAAAGGAGGTCTGCCGCGAGCCGGTCGGTCTCCCGGGACGCCGTCCCGTTGCCGATCGCCACGAGTTCGACCGCGTGCTCTCTCGCCAGCCCGGCCAGCGTGGAGATCGCCTCGGACCACCGGTTGGCGGGGACGTGCGGGTGGATCACCTTCGTGGCGACGACCTTCCCGGTGGCGTCCACCACGGCCACCTTCACGCCCGTACGGAACCCCGGGTCCAGGCCCAGGGTGGCGCGGGCGCCCGCGGGAGCCGCCAGCAGCAGGTCGCGCAGGTTGGCCGCGAAGACGTTCACCGCCTCGTCCTCGGCGGCCGTGCGCAGTCGCAGTCTGAGGTCGACGCCGAGACGGACGAGGACGCGGGTGCGCCAGGCCCAGCGCACCGTGTCCGCCAACCACGGGTCCGCGGGCCGGCCGCGGTCCGCCACGCCGTACCGCCGGGCCACGATCCGCTCGTAGGACGACGGGCCTTCGGCGGGTTCCTCCGGCTCCAGCGTCAGGTCGAGGACGTCCTCCTTCTCGCCGCGGAGCATCGCCAGGACGCGATGGGACGGCAGTGTGCCGAACGACTGCGCGAAGTCGAAGTAGTCGGCGAACTTGGCGCCGGACTCCTCCTTCCCTGCTTTCACCTTGGCCAGGAGCCTGCCCCGCTCCCACATGCGCTCGCGCAGCTCGCCGATGAGGTCGGCGTCCTCGGAGAACCGTTCGGCGAGAACGGCCCGCGCACCGTCCAGCGCGACCTGGGCCGTGTCCACGCCCGCCTCGGCGTCGACGAAGGCCGCGGCGGCCGTGAGCGGGTCGGTGCCCGGGTCGGCCAGAAGCCCCTCCGCCAGCGGTGCCAGGCCCGCCTCACGGGCGATCTGCGCCTTGGTCCGCCGCTTGGTCTTGTATGGGAGGTAGACGTCCTCCAAGCGGGCCTTGGTCAGCGCCCCCCGAATTCGCCCGGCCAGCTCGTCGGTGAGTTTGCCCTGCTCGCGCACCGACTCCAGGATCGCCGTGCGCCGGTCCTCCAACTCGCGCAGATAGCGCAGTCTCTCCTCCAGGGCGCGCAACCGGGCGTCGTCGAGGGACTCGGTCGCCTCCTTGCGGTAGCGGGCGACGAAGGGCACGGTGGCCCCGCCGTCCAGCAGCTCCACCGCGGCCCTCACCTGCCGCTCCCGCACGCCGAGTTCCTCGGCGATCCTGCCCTCGATCGACCCTGGTGCGATGGTCCCGCCGGACCCCGGTGTGGACACGTCCCTTACCGCCTTCTCCATGAGGTTGCGCGGCAATTCTGGCAGGAAGCGCCGCGCCGGCGAGTCAGGAACGGGTCGACGCGGGCGACGCCCCCTTCACTCCGAGTCGGAGCCGACGGTGCCACCCCAGGTGAACCGGGGTTCGCGGCGCTCCAGGAAGGCGGCGACACCCTCCCTCGCCTCTTCGCGGTCGCGTGCCTGCTCGGCCCAGTGGGCCTCGCGGTCGGCACGACCGTCGGCGAACTCCTTCGCCGCGGACTGCGTCAGCAGCGAACGGGAGGCCAACAGTCGGGTGAACTCGGCGACCCGTGCGTCGAGCAGGTCGTCGGGCAGCACCTCGTCGACCAGTCCGGTGCGCAGCGCCCGCTCCGCGTCGACGAGTTCCCCGGAGAACAGCAGGAACTTCGCCGTCGCAGGCCCGACCAGGGCCACCAGCCGGGTGGTCGCGGACCTCGGGTAGACCAACCCCAACTTCGCCGGGGTCACGCCGAAGAGCGCGTCCGACGCCGCGAACCGCAGGTCGCAGGCGGACGCCAGCTGTGCGCCGCCGCCCACGCAGTGGCCGCGCACGGCGGCCAGCGTCGGCCTCGGGAAGGCGGCGAGCGCCTCCTCGGCGGCGCACGCCAGCCGCTGCGCCTCCTCGACCGAGGGCACCAGGGTCGAGATGTCCGCCCCCGCGCAGAACGTGCCTCCTTCACCGGTCAGCACCAGCGCCCGGACCGCGGAGTCCGAGGCGACATCGTCCAGCAACGGGGGCAGTGCCCTCCACATGTCGGTCGTCATCGCGTTGCGTCGGGCGGGATGACTGATGACGACGGTCGCCACCGAATCGGCGACGTGATACCGCAACCGGGCCTCCATGGCGGGATGGTATCCGCAGGACCCTCGGGCCGGCCCAGGGCGGTGGCCCCGCCGGAGCCCGGGCGGGGGAAGGCCGCCCTCGTGGCACCCGTCCGTCGACCGGTGCCGGCGCGGCTCACCAGCCGGCGGACGCCCCGGTCAGCTCCCGGATCGCCGGGCGGGCCGCGTCGAGCACCGTCGCGAACCAGGCCGAGAAGGGATCCGCCGCGTGTCGGGCGGTCAGTTCCTCGGCCGTCACGAAGGCCGTCGACGCCACCTCCTCCGAGTCGGGTCGCGGCGTCGCCTGCACCAACCCGACGAACAGGTGGTTGTACTCCTGTTCCACCAACCCCGAGGCCGGATCGGGGTGGTTGTACCGCACCGTGCCCGCCTCGGCCATCAGCGAGGGCGACACACCCAACTCCTCGTGAGTGCGCCGGGCCGCCGCCGCGAAGGGCGCCTCGCCGGGATAGGGGTGTCCGCAGCAGGTGTTGGACCAGACACCGGGGGAGTGGTACTTGCCCAGGGCTCGCTGCTGCAACAGGAGCCGGCCCTGCTCGTCGAAGAGGAAGACCGAGAAGGCGCGGTGCAGTCGCCCCGGCGCGCGGTGGGCGTCGAGCTTCTCCGCCGTGCCGATCGTCGTGCCGTCCTCGTCGACCAGTTCCAGCAGGATCGCGTCCGCGGTTCCGTTCGACGAACTGTGCGTCGCGGTTGCAGGTGTGATCGGCATACCCATCCTTCGCATCGGTCCTCGCGCCCCCCAGTGTGCCGTACTCCCGCGGCGCTCACGGCCCTTCACGCCGTGCCCGCATGTCCCGCGCGCGGCGGCGACCTCACGGGCGCCGTCGGGCCGAGCCCGACACCGGGGCCCGAGCGACGATCATTCCCTGCCCCGGGTCGCGAAACCAGCCGGGGCCCGGATTCCGTCCGTGTCGTCCCGCGCGGCGGCCGTCCCTTCCGCGGGGCCGGGCGGCCATGTGCCTCCGTTGTGTCGGGGCCCCTCAGTGGCAAGCGCGCGCCTCGTGCTCGGCGTGCCCACGCGGCTCCATCTGGAAGGTGCAGTGCTCGACGTCGAAGTGGCCGACCAGACACCCCTGGAGATCGTGCAGCATCCTCTCGTACCCGACCGCGGTGAGCACCTCGGGCCGCACCACCACGTGCGCGGACAGCACCGGCATGCCCGAGGTGATCGTCCAGGCGTGCAGGTCGTGGACGTCCTCCACTCCTTCGAGGCCCAGTATGTGCGCCCGGACCTCGGCCATGTCGACGCCCTTGGGCGCGGCCTCCAGGAGCACCTCCAGGGCCTCCCGGAGCAATCGCACCGTGCGCGGCACGATCAACACGCCGATGGCGAGCGAGGCGATCGGGTCGGCGGCCCGCCACCCCGTGGCGAGGATCACCAGTGCCGACACGATCACGGCCACCGAGCCCAGGGCGTCCGCCGCCACCTCCAGGAAGGCGCCGCGCACGTTGAGGCTCTCCCGCTGCCCGCGCGTCAGCAGCGCCAGCGACACGACGTTGGCCGCCAACCCCACGGCGCCGAAGACGATCGTCGTCCCGCCCTGCGTGGTGGTGGGTGTCACGAGCCGCCCGACGGCCTCCACCAGCACGTATCCGCCGACGCCCAACAGCAGGAGGCCGTTGGCGAGCGCCGCCAGGATCTCGGCGCGCGCGTATCCGAAGGTGCGGCGCTCGCTCGGTGGCCTGTTGGCGAAACGGATCGCCAACAGGGCCATGCCCAGGCCCACCGCGTCCGTCGCCATGTGCGCCGCGTCGGCGATCAGGGCCAGGGAGCCCGCCAGGACGCCGCCGACGACCTCCACCACCATCACGGACAAGGTGATCGCCAAGGCCGCCCGCAGTCTGCCGCGGTGCGCCAGGGCGGCCGTCCCGCCGCCCACCGCGCCGTGCCCGTGCACAGCCCCCATGAAGCCCCGCCTCCCAGTGATCCGTCACGGCCCGTCCCGCGGCACAGTGAACTACGGGTGGGGGGTATCGGGCAACGCGATGACGAACACCGTTGTCATGTGCTCTGACCTGCGTACATCGCGAATCGGAGGGTCCGCCCCTCCCGATGTCACGGCGGCGGCGGAGGCGACGGCGTCCGCGTCGCGCCGTCCCTCCGCGGGGGGCGCGCTCGCCGACGCCGCGGCGGCCATCGGGTGAGTGGAGAGGCGAGCACGTCGCGGAGAGGAACGCGTCACTCGGTGCCGTACCGCGCGACAACAGCCGGTGAACAGGCCGTTCGGAGCGTCCGCTAATCTCTGCGGACATGCCGCCCGGGAGCCTCGAGGCCCGGGCGTTCCACCTGCTAGGGGTCCGGTGTGCGTCGCCCGGTCCCAGGGAGCGAGGCTCGGTTGCCGACCGCCATCCTCACCGGTCCACCGGTGCCCGACTCGTCCGTCGAGGCCCAACTGCGGTCGCTCGGCTTCGAGGTGGTCCGGGCGGCCGACGGATCCGAGGTCGCCGCCCGGCTGACCGAGGCACCGGAGGGGGAACGCGTCGCCGTCGTCGACACCCGCTTCGTGGGCCATCTGCACGCCCTGCGGTTGGCGCTCACCGACCCCCGTTTCCCGCTGGCGGCGGTCTCGGGTGCCGTGACGGCGCGCCCCGCCGGTCGGCGGGACCTCGCTCGCGCGGTCGCCTCGCCCGCCGCGTCCGGGAGCGGTCTGCCCGACGTCCTCGCCGACGCCCTCGCCGACGGGGGCGCCGAGGTGCACCGCCCGGAGCTGGGCAGTCTCGTCGCCGCTGTGGCCGACGAGCCCCGGGCCCGCGACGAGGCGCGGCGGTCGGTGGCCGCGGTGGACGAGGAGGCGGTCCGTCTGCGCGCGTCGGTGAAGTCGCGCGACGGCTTCTTCACGACCTTCTGCGTGAGCCCCTACTCCCGTCACGTGGCCCGCTGGTGCGCGCGGCGCGGGCTGACCCCCAACCAGGTGACGACGGCGTCGCTGGTCACCGCCGTCGTCGCGGCCGGCTGCGCGGCGAGCGCAACCCGCGGCGGGTACGTCGCGGCCGGCCTGTTGCTGCTCCTCTCCTTCGTCCTGGACTGCGCCGACGGCCAGCTCGCCCGCTACGCCCTGCGCTACTCCACCCTCGGGGCCTGGCTGGACGCCACCTTCGACCGCGCCAAGGAGTACGTCTTCTACGCCGGTCTCGCGCTGGGAGCCGCTCGTTCCGGCGACGACGTGTGGGCCCTGGCCCTGGCGGCGATGGCGTTGCAGACCTGCCGGCACGCCGTCGACTTCGCGTTCACCGAGGCGGGCCGGGACGCGAAGAACGGGGTCGGTGCGGGGGCCGCGGCGGCGCTGTCCGGCCGGCTCGACGACATCGGATGGACCGTGTGGGCCCGCCGCATGATCGTTCTCCCGATCGGCGAGCGCTGGGCCCTGATCGCCGTGCTGACGGCGCTCACCACCCCCCGGGTGACGTTCTGGGTGCTGCTCGCCCTGAGCGCCCTCGCGGCGCTCTACACGACCGCCGGGCGCGTCCTGCGCTCCACGAAGCGAGGTCCCCGCCGATCCGAGCGCGCGGCGGGGGTCCTGGCGGATCTGACGGACTCGGGTCCGGTGGCCGAGGCCTTGGCGGGTCGGCTGCGCGGTTCGCGCGGCCTCGGGCGGATCGCCGGCGGGACCGCCGTCGCGCTCGTCGGCGCGGTCCCGCTGCTCGTCGTCGCGGCGGTGGCCGGACACGGCAGTCCGCTGCCCGCGGTTCTGGCCGCGTGCTACGCGGTGACCTCGGCGGTCGTGATCGCCCGGCCGCTGACGGGTCCCCTGGACTGGTTGGTCCCCCCGGTCTTCCGGGCCGCCGAGTACGGAACGGTGCTGGCGCTCGCGGCTCACGCGAAGGTGAACGGCGCCTTGCCGGCGGCTTTCGGGCTGGTGGCGGCCGTCGCCTACCATCACTACGACACCGTCTACCGCCTGCGCGGCGGCTCGGGAGCCCCCCCGGGGTGGCTCGTGCGGGCGATCGGGGGGCAGGAGGGTCGCGTACTCGCGGTCGCCGTGCTCGCGGCCTCGCTCACCGGTGCGCAGTTCACGCTCGCGCTCACGGCCCTCGCCGTGGCCGTGGCCTCGCTGGTGCTCGTCGAGAGCATCCGCTTCTGGGTCTCCGCCCATCAGGACGGAGTGCCCGCCGTACACGACGAAGGAGAACCCGCATGATCGGCCTCGTGCTGGCGGCAGGCGCCGGACGCCGCCTGCGCCCCTACACGGACACGCTGCCCAAGGCACTGGTTCCGGTGGGGCCGGAGGGAACGGACGACGGTCCGACCGTCCTGGACCTGACCCTCGGCAACTTCGCCGAGGTCGGACTGGACGAGGTCGCCGTCATCGTGGGCTACCGCAAGGAAGCGGTGTACGAGCGCCAGGAGGCCCTGGAGAAGAAGTACGGTCTCAAGCTCACCCTGATCGACAACGACAAGGCCGAGGAGTGGAACAACGCCTACTCCCTGTGGTGCGGTCGGGACGCCCTGCGGGACGGGGTGATCCTCGCCAACGGGGACACCGTGCACCCGGTCTCCGTCGAGCGGACCCTGCTGGCCGCCCGGGGCGAGGGCAAGCGCGTCATTCTCGCGCTTGACACGGTCAAGGACCTGGCCGAGGAGGAGATGAAGGTCGTCGTCGACCCCGCCCGGGGGATGACGAGGATCACCAAGCTGATGGACCCGGCAGAGGCGACCGGCGAGTACATCGGCGTCACCCTGATCGAGGGCGAGGCCGCCGCCGAACTGGGCGACGCGCTCCGTACCGTCTGGGAGGCCGATCCCCAGCAGTTCTACGAGCACGGCTACCAGGAGCTGGTGGACCGAGGCTTCAGGATCGACGTGGCGCCGATCGGCGACGTCGACTGGGTGGAGATCGACAACCACGACGATCTCGCGAAGGGTCGGGAGATCGCATGCCGGTACTGACCAGGCTCATCCCCTCACCGGTGGTCCTGGACATCCGCCCAGGCGCCCTGGACGACCTCGGCTGCGTCCTCGCGGACGAGCGCGTCTCGCACTCCGGCCGCCTGGCCGTCGCCGTCAGCGGTCGATCGGGCGTGCGGTTGCGGGAGCGTCTTGCCCCGTCCCTGCCGGGCGCGACCTGGTACGAGGTGGGCGGGGGCACACTGGACGACGCCATCCGGCTCGCGGGTGCCATGAAGAGCGGCCGGTACGACGCGGTCGTCGGACTCGGCGGCGGGAAGATCATCGACTGCGCCAAGTTCGCGGCCGCCCGCGTCGGCCTCCCTCTCGTCGCCGTTCCGACCAACCTGGCCCACGACGGACTCTGCTCCCCGGTCGCCACCCTCGACAACGACGCGGGCCGCGGCTCCTACGGCGTGCCGAACCCGATCGCCGTCGTGATCGACCTCGACGTCATCCGCGAGGCCCCGGCACGCTTCGTCCGGGCCGGGATCGGCGACGCGGTGTCCAACGTGTCGGCCATCGCCGACTGGGAACTGGCCAACCGCGTCACCGGTGAGAAGATCGACGGCCTCGCCGCCGCCATGGCCCGCCAGGCGGGCGAGGCCGTGTTGCGCCACCCCGGCGGGGTCGGCGACAACGACTTCCTCCAGGTGCTGGCCGAGGCGCTGGTGCTCAGCGGCGTGGCCATGTCCGTCTCCGGGGACTCCCGTCCCTCCTCCGGTGCCTGCCACGAGATCAACCACGCCTTCGACCTGCTGTTCCCCCAGCGTGCCGCCGCCCACGGCGAGCAGTGCGGGCTGGGTGCCTGCTTCGCCATGTTCCTGCGCGGCGCCCATGAGGAGTCGGCGTACATGGCGGAGGTGCTCCGTCGGCACGGGCTGCCGGTGCGGCCGGAGGAGATCGGCTTCTCGGCGGACGAGTTCGTGCGGGCCGTGGAGTTCGCCCCGGAGACGCGGCCCGGCCGCTACACGATCCTGGAGCACCTCGCCCTGAAGACCGACGAGATCAAGGACGTCTACGCCGACTATGTCAAGGCCATCGGTAGCTGAACTCCGCCCGGTCGTCCACCCCGCGGGGGTCAAGGACCGCCGCAGCGGCGAGCACTGGGCGGGGCGCCTCTACATGCGGGAGGTGTCGCTGCGCGTCGATCGTCTCCTGGTGAACACCCGGGTCACGCCCGACCAGCTCACGCTTCTGATGACGGTCTGCGGTGTCCTGGCGGCCCCCGCGCTGCTGGTGCCCGGTGTGCCGGGGGCCGTGCTGGGAGTGCTCGCGGTCCAGCTGTACCTCCTGCTGGACTGCGTCGACGGCGAGATCGCCCGCTGGCGGGCGCAGTACTCCACCTCCGGCGTCTACCTGGACCGGGTGGGGGCCTATCTGACCGACGCGGCCGTCCTGGTGGGCCTCGGGCTGCGGGCCGCCGACGTGTGGGGCGCCGGCCGTGTCGAGTGGCTGTGGGCCTTCCTGGGCACCCTGGCTGCCCTGGGCGCCGTCCTGATCAAGGCGGAGACGGACCTGGTCGGGGTCGCCCGGCACCAGGTCGGCCTTCCCCCGGTCCGGGAGTCTGCGGCCGAACCGCGCTCGTCGGGGATGGCCCTGGCGCGCCGGGCCGCCGCCGCGCTGAAGTTCCACCGGCTGATCCTCGGAATCGAGGCCTCCCTGTTGATCCTGGCGCTGGCGATCGCGGACGCCGTCCACGGCGGACTGTTCTTCACCCGCCTCGGCGTCGCGGTCCTCGCGGGGATCGCCCTGCTCCAGACCCTCCTGCACCTGGTGTCCGTCCTGGCCTCCAGCAGGCTGCGGTGAGCGCGGTGAGGATCGGGGCCGTCGTCATCACCATGGGCAACCGGCCCGATGAACTCCGATCCCTGATCGACTCGGTGGCCCGGCAGGAGGGCGACCCCGTCGATGTCGTCGTCGTCGGCAACGGCTCCCCGGTGCCCGAGGTCCCCAAGGGCGTCCGCACCGTCGAACTGCCCGAGAACCTCGGCATCCCCGGCGGTCGCAACGTCGGGGTGGAGGCCTTCGGGCCCGCCGGCCGCGACGTCGACATCGTGCTCTTCCTGGACGACGACGGGCTGCTGGCCCGCTCCGACACCGCCGAGCTGTGCCGTGCGGCGTTCACCGCCGACCCCCGGCTCGGCATCGTCAGTTTCCGCATCGCCGACCCGGCGACCGGTGTCACACAGCGGCGGCACGTCCCCCGACTGCGCGCCGACGACCCCCTGCGCTCTTCCCGGGTCACGACCTTCCTCGGGGGGGCCTGCGCCGTGCGCACCCGGGTCCTGGAACAGGTCGGCGGGCTGCCGGACGCCTTCTTCTACGCCCACGAGGAGACCGATCTGGCCTGGCGCGCCCTCGACGCGGGCTGGATGATCGACTACCGGTCCGACATGGTGCTGCACCACCCCACGACGGACCCCTCCCGGCACGGGGTCTACCACCGCATGGTGGCCCGCAACCGGGTGTGGCTGGCCCGCCGGAACCTGCCCGCCCCGCTGGTCCCCGTCTACCTCGCGGTGTGGGCGCTGCTCACCCTGGTACGCCGTCCCACCCGCCCGGCCCTCAAGGCGTGGCTGGGCGGCTTCCGCGAGGGCTGGACCACCCCCTGCGGTGATCGCCGTCCGATGAAGTGGCGTACGGTATGGCGGCTGACCCGACTGGGCCGGCCGCCGGTGATCTGACAAGCTCGTGTTCGGGCGTTCGGGGAGGGCCGACCCCGGTTCGCGGGTCGGCCATGCCCGCACTGGCCGCGCATCTCGAAGACGAAAGTTTCCACGGTGAGTGAGACAACGCACGACGGCGCGATCACGACGACCGCGCCCACGGTGCCCGGCGGGAGCCGAAGGGCGGCGAACCTCGCCGCCGCGCACGGCCTGTCCGTCAGCGGTGCCCGCCCGCCCCTCGGCGAGTACGTCCGGCAGCTCTGGGGGCGGCGCCACTTCATCCTCGCCTTCTCCCGGGCGAAGCTGACCGCGCAGTACAGCCAGGCCAAGCTCGGCCAGCTGTGGCAGGTGGTCACGCCCCTGCTGAACGCGCTGGTGTACTTCCTGATCTTCGGCCTGATCCTGAACGCCGACCGGGGGCTGGAGCGGGAGGTGTACATCCCGTTCCTGGTGACCGGGGTGTTCGTGTTCACCTTCACCCAGTCCTCGGTGCTGGCCGGTGTCCGGGCGATCTCCGGGAACCTCGGGCTGGTCAGGGCGCTGCACTTCCCCCGTGCCTCACTGCCGATCTCCTTCTCCCTGCAACAGCTCCAGCAACTGCTCTTCTCGATGGTCATCCTGGTCGCGGTGGCCGTCGGCTTCGGAAGCTACCCCCGACCGTCGTGGCTGCTCGTCGTACCCGTGCTGGCCCTGCAGTTCCTCTTCAACACCGGCCTGGCGCTGATCGTGGCGCGGATGGGCGCCAAGATCCCCGACCTGGCCCAGCTGATGCCCTTCGTCCTGCGTACCTGGATGTACGGGTCGGGCGTGATGTTCTCCATCCCGATCATGTTGCGGGACAAGCCCGCCTGGCTCGGCGATGTGCTCCAGTGGAACCCCGCGGCGATCTACATGGACCTGATGCGCTTCGCCCTGATCGACGGCTACGGCGAGGAATACCTCCCCGCGCACGCCTGGGCCGGGGCGCTCGGCTGGGCCGTGCTGGTCGCCGTCGGCGGCTTCGTGTACTTCTGGAAGGCGGAGGAGAGGTACGGCCGTGGCTGAGACCCAGAGGGGCGGGCGGGTGCCCACCGTCATCGCCGACGAACTGCACATCGTGTACCGGGTCAACGGCGCCGGAGGCGGGCGGGGCAGCGCCACCGCCGCTCTGAGCCGGATACTCCGGCGGCGCTCCGACGACGCGGCCCGAGGGGTACGGAAGGTCCACGCGGTGCGAGGGGTGTCCTTCGTCGCCTACCGGGGCGAGGCGATCGGACTGATCGGCTCCAACGGCTCCGGCAAGTCCACCCTGCTGCGGGCCGTCGCCGGCCTGCTGCCGGCGGAGCGGGGCCGCGTCTACACGGAGGGTCAGCCGTCCCTGCTCGGCGTGAACGCTGCCCTGATGAACGATCTGACCGGCGAACGCAACGTCATACTGGGCGGGCTTGCCATGGGGATGTCCCGTGAGCAGATCAAGGCCCGTTATCAGGACATCGTCGATTTCTCCGGCATCAACGAGAAGGGCGATTTCATCAGCCTGCCGATGCGCACGTACTCCTCCGGCATGGCGGCTCGCCTGCGTTTCTCCATCGCGGCGGCCAAGGACCACGAGGTGCTCATGATCGACGAGGCGCTCGCCACGGGAGACCGCAAATTCCAGAAGCGCTCGGAGAAGCGCATCAGGGAGTTGCGGGAATCGGCCGGGACCGTCTTCCTGGTCAGTCACAACAACAAGTCCATCCGCGACACCTGCGACCGTGTGCTGTGGTTGGAGCGGGGCGAGCTGCGGATGGACGGACCGACCGACGAGGTCCTCAAGGAGTACGAGAAGTTCACGGCCAAGTGACCGAGGCGGCGACCGCCGCGACCGCACCGCCTCCGTGCCCGAACCGCCGGCTTCGACGGGGCAACGAGTCGCGCCCGGAACGGACTTGAGGCCGGCAGGGCGGTGGGGGTGGCCGGGCGGGGTGCCCCGCGCGCCCACCGTCGACACCACGACGTAAGCTGTACCGGTCCTCGAACGCGGCACATGGGGCGATAACGCCTGCCCACCCCGAGTCGCGCCGGGAGCACGGTCGGCCGGGCGGCGTGTCCGAAATAGTGTGTATTGGGTCGGCAGTGTAGAACGGAAGATGTGACGGCAATGGCTACGGATACCCCCCACCGCCGCTCAGCGTGCGCCGTCCGGCCCCCGGGCAGTCGGCGATGAAGGCCGGCGCGGCGCGTGCCGCCGACCCCGGACACCACACCCTCGCCAAGGCCGCGCACGAGAACTTCCCCGTCGCTCCCTTCTTCCTCCCGCGTGCCTGGCGCCACGATCTGATGGCGGTGTACGGATTCGCCCGGCTCGTGGACGACATCGGCGACGGCGACCTGGCACCCGGCGGTGCCGACGCCCGCGCGCTCGGCGTCGCGCCGGAGCGGGCAGACGACCGACCGGCACTCCTCGACGCCTTCGAGACCGACCTGCGTCGGGTGTTCGACGCGAACGGTGAGCCGCCGCGCCATCCGCTGCTGCGCCGGCTGCTGCCCACCGTCCGCCGCCGGGGCCTCGCCCCCGAGCCGTTCCTCGACCTCGTCGCGGCCAACCGGCAGGACCAGACCGTCAGGCGCTACCGGACCCACGACGACCTCCTCGCCTACTGCCGCCTGTCCGCGCAGCCGGTCGGTCGCCTCGTCCTCGCGGTCACCGGAACGGACACACCCGAGCGTGTGCGTCGCTCGGACGCCGTCTGCACCGCGCTCCAGATCGTCGAACACCTCCAGGACGTCACGGAGGATCTCGGGCGCGACAGGATCTACCTCCCCGCGGACGACATGAAGCGTTTCGGCGTCGAGGAGGCCGACCTGGCGGCCCGGACGGCCGGCGCCCCGGTACGCGCCCTGATCGCCCACGAGGCGCGCCTCGCCGAGGAACTCCTCGGTGAGGGGGTGCCGCTGGTACGCGGTGTCCAAGGCAGGCTGCGCCTGCTGCTCGCGGGTTTCGTGGCCGGCGGTCGAGCGGCCCTGCGGGCCGTCGCCGCCGCCGGATACGACGTGCTCCCCGGCCCTCCCAAGGCGGGCAGGGCCGCGCTGCTGCGCGAGACCGGGGCGATCCTGCGAGGGAAGGGGTGATCCGGGCCGTGGAGCCGCCCGTACACGTGTCCGCGCCGGTACTCGCCGCCTACGGCTACTGCGAGACCGTCACGGGGCAGCAGGCGCGCAACTTCGCGTACGGCATCAGGCTGCTGCCGGCGCCCAAGCGCCGCGCGATGTCGGCGCTGTACGCGTTCTCGCGCCGGGTCGACGACATCGGCGACGGCCCGCTCCCCACCGAGGTCAAGGCGGCGCGTCTGGAGGAGACCCGCTCCCTGCTGGGACGCGTCCGGGACGGGGCCGTCGGGGAGGACGACACCGACCCCGTCGCGGTCGCCCTCGCGCACGCGGCCCGGGCCTTCCCGATCCCGCTCGGCGGCCTGGACGAACTCATCGACGGAGTCCAGATGGACGTCCGGGGCGAGACCTACGAGACCTGGGGCGACCTCAGGGCCTACTGCCGCTGCGTGGCCGGGGCCATCGGCCGTCTCAGCCTGGGTGTCTTCGGCACCGAGCGAGGCGCCCGTGGCGCCGAGCGGGCCCCCGAGTACGCCGACACGCTCGGCCTGGCGCTGCAACTCACCAACATCCTCCGCGACATCCGGGAGGACGCCGAGGACGGACGTGTCTACCTGCCCGGGGACGACCTGGCGAAATTCGGTTGCTCCGCCGGGTTCGCGGGCCCGCTCCCGCCGGAGGGCTCGGACTTCGACGGCCTCGTGCGCTTCGAGGTGCGCCGCGCCCGCGCCCTCTTCGCCGAGGGCTACCGGCTGCTCCCCCTGCTCGATCGCCGCAGCGGCGCGTGCGTGGCCGCCATGGCGGGCATCTACCGCCGTCTTCTGGACCGCATCGAGCGCGACCCCGCCGCCGTGCTTCGCGGTCGGGTCTCCCTGCCCGGACGGCAGAAGGCCCTCGTCGCCGTACGCGGGCTGTCCGGACTCGACGCCAGGCACATGGCGCGCAGGACCGTCCGGAGGGGAGCGCGATGACCCCGGTCCGCGACCGGAGCGCCGCCACGCCGGACGCGTCCGGTGCCGGGCGCGCCGGCTCCGGTTCCCCCGGCTCGGCCGCCGGTCACGTGGTGGTCGTCGGCGGCGGCCTGGCCGGCACGGCCGCGGCGTTGGCCCTCGGCGACGCGGGGCTGCGCGTCACCCTGCTGGAAAGTCGCCCGAGGCTGGGGGGGTTGGCCTGCTCGTTCCGTCGCGGCGAGTTGAGCGTCGACAACGGCCAACACGTGTACCTGCGCTGCTGTACCGCCTACCGCTGGTTTCTGCGCCGCGTCGGGGGCGACGGGCTGGCGCCGCTTCAACCGCGTCTCGACGTGCCGGTGGTGGACGTCGCCCGCCCCGAGGGGCGAAGGCTGGGGAGACTGCGGCGGGACCGCCTCCCGGTCCCCCTGCACCTGGGCCGCAGCCTCGCCGCCTACCCCCACCTCTCGCTCGCCGACCGGGCACGCGTGGGGCGTGCCGCCCTCGCCCTCAAGGGGCTGGATCCGCGGGACCCTGCCCTGGACACGCGGGACTTCGGCAGTTGGCTCGCCGCGCACGGGCAGTCGGACCGTGCCGTCGCGGCCCTCTGGGACCTGGTCGGGGTCGCCACGCTCAACGCGGCGGCGCGGGACACCTCGCTGTCACTAGCCGCGATGGTCTTCAGGACCGGGCTGCTGTCCGACCCCGGGGCCGCCGACATCGGCTGGGCGCGCGTGCCGCTGGGCGAACTGCACGACCGGCTGGCTCGCGGGGCGCTGGAGTCGGTGGGCGCGCGCGCGAGGACGCGTACGCGTGTCGTGGGGCTGGAGGCCCGGGACGGCGGGGGCTGGCGGGTGCGGGTTCCCGACGGCGAGATCCTCGCGGACGCCGTGGTCCTCGCCGTGCCGCAGCGCGAGGCCCTCGGGCTGCTGCCCGAGGGCGCCGTCGAGGAGCCCGGCCGGCTGTCGAGGATCGGCACGTCGCCCATCCTCAACGTCCACGTGGTCTTCGACCGGAAGGTCCTGGAGGCGCCGTTCCTCGCCGCCCTGGGGACACCGGTGCAGTGGGTCTTCGACCGGACCTCGGCCTCGGGTCTGAGGCGGGGGCAGTATCTGGCGCTGTCGCAGTCCGCCGCGCGGGACGAGATCGACCGACCGGTGGCCGCGCTGCGGGACCGGTACCTGCCGGAGCTGCGCAAGGTGCTGCCCGGAGCCCGTAGCGCCGAGGTCGTGGACTTCTTCGTGACCAGGGAGCGCACCGCGACCTTCGCGCCCGCGCCGGGCGTCGAGCGCCTCAGGCCCGGTGCTCGCACCAGGGCCCCCGGTCTGTGTCTGGCCGGGGCGTGGACCGCCACCGGTTGGCCCGCGACCATGGAAAGCGCGGTCCGCAGCGGCGTCACGGCGGCGGCGGCGGCTCTCGCCGCGCTGGGCCGGTCCCGAGAACCGCTCCCCGACTTCGAGGAGGCGGCGTGAACCCCGGTCCGCGGGGAAGCGCCCGTGCTCCCGGCACCGCGACTGAAGGAGAGACTGTGCCCACTGCGTCCCCGGCCGAGACGGCCGACCCACGGACCGGCGTGGACGTGACCGCGCTGCTGGAGCGCGGCCGGACCCTGGCCACGCCGGTGCTGCGGGCCGCCGTCGACCGGCTGGCGCCCCCCATGGACACGGTCGCCGCCTACCACTTCGGTTGGATCGACGAGCACGGAGACCCCGTCGAGGGCGACGGCGGCAAGGCGGTCCGCCCCGCGCTCGCGCTGCTCTCCGCCGAAGCCGCGGGCGCCCCCGCCGAGACCGGCGTGCCAGGAGCCGTGGCGGTGGAGTTGGTGCACAACTTCTCCCTCCTCCACGACGACCTGATGGACGGCGACGAGCAGCGCCGCCACCGCGACACGGTCTGGAAGCTGCACGGGCCCGCGCAGGCCATCTTGGTCGGTGACGCCCTGTTCGCCCTGGCCGGTGAGGTGTTGCTGGAGGACGGCACCACGGAGGCCGCCCGGGCCGTGCGACGGCTGACCTCCGCCACCCGCGCCCTGATCGACGGGCAGGCCCAGGACATCTCCTACGAACACCGCGACCGCGTCAGTGTCGAGGAGTGCCTGGAGATGGAGGGGAACAAGACCGGAGCCCTGCTGGCCTGCGCAAGTTCCGTCGGCGCTGTCCTCGGCGGCGCGGACGAGCACACGGCCGACGCCTTGGAGCGCTACGGGTACCACCTCGGCCTCGCCTTCCAGGCCGTCGACGACCTCCTCGGCATCTGGGGCGACCCGGCGGCCACCGGCAAGCTCGCGTGGAGCGATCTGCGCCAGCGGAAGAAGTCCCTGCCGGTGGTGGCCGCGCTCGCCGCCGAGGGTCCGGCCGCGGAACGGCTGGGCCGGATCCTCGCCTCCGACGCGGACCAGCCCGGCGTCGCGGACTTCTCGGAGGAGGAGTTCGCGGCGCGGGCCGCGCTCATCGAGGAGGCGGGCGGCCGGGACTGGACCGCGCGGGAGGCGCGCCGTCAGCACGCCATCGCCCTCGAAGCCCTCGACACCGTCGACATGCCGGCCGAGGTCCGGCACCGGTTCGCGGCGCTCGCCGACTTCGTCGTCGTACGGAAGAGATGATCACCATCGGCCTGATACCCCTCGCGTAGTCGCCGGCCGGTGACGCGGGCAAGCGCACCGGCCGACGGCGGACCCACAGCAGACGCACCACTTGCACACTGCACGAAGGGGAAGCCATGACAGCGACGACCGACGGAAGCGCCGGGGCCACCATCCCGCCCCGTGCCCCCGTGACCGGCGAGAACGACAGCACCGCTCCCGTCCGGCCCGCCGCCGCGGACGCCGTCCGGCGGGCCGCGGAGTTCCTGCTCTCCCGGCAGGAGCCCGAGGGCTGGTGGAAGGGCGATCTGGAGACCAACGTCACCATGGACGCCGAGGACCTCCTCCTTCGGCGTTTCCTCGGCGTCCTCGACGAGGAGACGACCCGGGCGGCCGCCCTCTTCATCCGGGGACGACAGCGCGAGGACGGCACCTGGGCGACGTTCCACGGCGGACCGGGCGACCTCTCGACGACCGTCGAGGCGTACGTGGCCCTGCGGCTCGCGGGCGACGACCCGGAGGATCCGCACATGTCGCGGGCCGCGGCCTGGATCCGCGCGCGCGGCGGGATCGCCGAATGCCGGGTCTTCACCAGGATCTGGCTCGCGCTCTTCGGCTGGTGGCGATGGCAGGACCTGCCCGAGCTTCCTCCCGAACTCCTCTGGGTCCCCCGCTGGATCCCGCTCAACATCTACGACTTCGGCTGCTGGGCCCGGCAGACCATCGTCCCTCTGACGATCGTCTCGGCGAAGCGCCCGGTGTGTCCCGCGCCCTTCGCGCTCGACGAGCTCCACACCGACCCGGACAGCCCCGCCCCCGCCCGGCCGTTGGCGCCGGCGGTGAGTTGGCGGGGTGCCTTCCAGCGCCTGGACAAGGGGCTGCACGCGCTCCGTCGAGTGGTCCCTCCGCCGGTGCGGCGGGCGGCGATGCGCGGGGCGGCCCGCTGGATCGTCGAGCGCCAGGAGAACGACGGCTGTTGGGGTGGAATCCAGCCGCCCGCGGTGTACTCGCTCATCGCGCTGCGTCTTCTCGGCTACGACCTCGAACACCCGGTGATGCGCGAGGGGCTGAGATCGTTGGACCGGTTCGCGGTGTGGAGGGAGGACGGCGCCCGGATGATCGAGGCCTGCCAGTCGCCCGTCTGGGACACCTGCCTGGCGACCGTCGCGCTCGTCGACGCCGGGGTTCCCGCTGACCACCCGCGATTGGTGAGGGCCGCGGACTGGATGCTCGGCAAGCAGGTGCTGCGTCCGGGCGACTGGGCGGTTCGGCGACCCGGGCTCGCCCCCGGCGGCTGGGCCTTCGAGTTCCACAACGACAACTACCCGGACCTCGACGACACCGCGGAGGTGGTGCTGGCTCTTCGTCGGGTGCGCCACCCCGACCCGGACCGGGTGGAGCGCGCGGTCGCCCGCGGCGTGCGTTGGGGCCTGGGCATGCAGTCGCGGAACGGCGCCTGGGGGGCGTTCGACGTCGACAACACCAGTTCGTTCCCCAACCGGTTGCCGTTCTGCGACTTCGGCGAGGTCGTCGACCCGCCCTCGGCCGACGTGACCGGGCACATGGTCGAGATGCTCGCCGTCGAGGGCCTGGCCCACGACCCCAGGACCCGACGTGGCGTCGCCTGGCTGCTCGCGGAACAGGAGCCGGACGGCTCCTGGTTCGGACGCTGGGGGGTCAACTACCTGTACGGTACGGGGTCCGTCGTGCCCGCGCTGGTCGCGGCCGGCCTGACCGTCTCGCATCCCGCGATCCGGCGCGCCGTGGCCTGGCTGGAGTCCGTCCAGAACGACGACGGTGGGTGGGGCGAGGACCTGCGCTCCTACCGTGGCAAGGACCAGTGGGACGCGGGCGTCCCGTCCACGGCGTCGCAGACGTCGTGGGCGCTGATGGCGCTGTTGGCCGCCGGCGAGCGGGAGTCCGCCGCCGTTCGGCGCGGGGTGGCGTGGCTGGTCGCGACCCAGCGGGCAGACGGAAGTTGGGACGAGCCGTACTTCACCGGCACCGGCTTCCCCTGGGACTTCTCCATCAACTACCACCTCTACCGGCAGGTGTTCCCCCTCACGGCGCTCGGCAGGTACCTGCACGGCGAACCGGCCGTGCTGCGGTCCGCCGAGCGAAGCGCGGCTCGCGCGTCCAAGAGCGGCTGATGGCCGGGGAGGCCTCCCCGGCCCCGCTGCTGATCGCCTGTGCCCTCGGGATCGAGCGCCTCGCCCTGCGCGCGGCCGGCGGCGCGGGGCCGGGAATCCGGGGCACGGTCGTGCGCACCGGGATGGGGCCCCGGGCGGCCGAACGGACCGTCGCCCGGGCCCTGGCCGAACCGGCGTCGACCGGAGCCGCCGTGTTGGCCACCGGGTTCTGCGCCGGACTCGTGCCCGGCATGCACCCCGGCGATCTGGTCGTCGCGGAGGAGACCCGCGATCCGCGAGGCGGCGTCGCCTGTGTCGGCACCGACCTCCTGGTCCGGGAACTGGTCCGGCTGGCGCCGGGCCGGGCCGTCCACACCGGCCCGTTGACCGGCTCCGACCACGTCGTCCGGGGGCCCGGCCGGGCAGCCCTCCGGGCGACCGGTGCCATCGCGGTCGACATGGAGTCGGCGGCCACGCTCCTGTGCGCCGTGCGCACGGGCGCGCGCGCCGTTGCGGCCGTCCGGGTGGTCGTGGACGCTCCGGAACACGAGCTCGTACGGATCGGCACGGTGCGCGGTGGAATATCGGCTTTCCGGGTTCTTCGTTCCGTCCTTCCCGCATTCCTCGAATGGCACCGTTCCCTGCCGCTCCCCAGGAGGTGAGCCCGATGGCCATGCCGCTGCGTCAGTCCATCAAGGTCGCTACTTACTTGGCCGAACAGAAGATCCGTCGGCGCGACAAGTTCCCGCTCATCGTCGAACTGGAGCCGCTCTTCGCCTGCAACCTGAAGTGCGAGGGCTGCGGCAAGATCCAACACCCGGCCGGCGTGCTCAAGCAACGCATGCCGGTGGCGCAGGCCGTCGGCGCGGTTCTGGAGTCCGGAGCCCCGATGGTCTCGATCGCGGGCGGAGAGCCACTGATGCACCCTCAGATCGATCAGATCGTAAGCGAGTTGGTCGATCGCAGAAAGTACGTCTTCCTCTGCACCAACGCCGTGCTGCTCCGCGCCAAGATGGACAAGTTCACCCCCTCGCGGTACTTCGCGTTCGCCGTCCACATCGACGGCCTGCGCGAACGCCACGACGAGTCGGTGGCCAAGGAAGGCGTGTTCGACGAGGCGGTGGCCGCCATCAAGGAGGCCAAGGAGCGTGGCTTCCGAGTCACCACCAACTCGACGTTCTTCAACACCGACACGCCCCAGACGGTCATCGAGGTCCTCGACTACCTCAACGACGACCTGGCGGTGGACGAGATGATGATCTCGCCCGCCTACGCCTACGAGAAGGCGCCCGACCAGGAACACTTCCTCGGCGTCGAACAGACCCGGGAACTGTTCCGCAAGGCATTCGCCGGAGGGAACCGCCGCCGCTGGCGCCTCAACCACTCCCCGCTCTTCCTGGACTTCCTGGAGGGCAAGGTCGACTTTCCCTGCACGGCCTGGGCCATTCCCAACTACTCGCTGTTCGGCTGGCAACGCCCGTGCTACCTGATGAGCGACGGCTACGTCTCCACCTACCGGGAACTGGTCGACAGCACCGACTGGGACCGCTACGGCCGGGGGAAGGACCCGAGATGCGCCAACTGCATGGCGCACTGCGGCTACGAGCCCACCGCGGTGCTCGCCACCATGGGGTCGCTGCGCGAATCGTTGCGGGCGATGCGGGAGACGGTCTCGTCGAAGGGGCGCACGTGACCCCGTGACCGCCGCCCCCTGCGAGGGGGCGCTGAGCCGGGCGCGTCGGACGGCGCGGCGCCGACCTCGCCGAGGGACCCGGCGGGCCCCTGCCCCGCCGGCAGGGGTGCCTCGCCCGGCCGCCGAGATCGCGCACCCGGCCGAACGCCCTCCGCTCCGCGACGCGAGGCGGGTCGTGCGTGTGCCGGCCGGGGCCCCGCCGCGGCCACGACCGCTTCCGCGCGTCGTATCCGTCCGCGCACGCGGGCCCGGCACGCGACGGCGTCCGGGACCCCCGCCGGGAGGCGTCGGCAGCCCGCCTCGACCGAGGGGGTGACGCCTCCGGTGCCTCGGCACGAGACCGCCGGCGTACTTCGCGGGCTCTACGCCCTCCCTCGTCGCGGGCCTGAAGCCCCCCCGGTGGGTCACGTGCCGTTCCGCGCGCCGGTCCGGAGGGAAGGGTCCCCTCGGGACGGCCCCGGCGCGGTCTCCATGTGCGCGTGGTCGGCCGGCGCCGGTCCGCGCGGCGCCGGAGGGGCGAGCGCTCGGGAGGCGGCGGACGGCGCCGAGCCCGACCCGGCCGGGGCGTCGGGTCGAGGAGAAGAGCGAAGGAAGGGCATGATGACCAAGGAGTTCGACCTCGGCGCGCTGTTGGCCGAGCGCGGCGCCGAGGGGTACGAGTTGCACGGCCGCCACCTCAACGCGCAGCTTCCGCGGCTGTTGCGCACCATCGGATTCGACCGGGTCTACGAGCGTGCCGAGGGTGCTCGACTGTGGGACGCCGAGGGCAACGAGTACCTGGACATGCTGGCCGGGTTCGGGGTCATGGGCCTCGGTCGGCACCATCCGGTCGTCCGCAAGGCCCTCCACGATGTATTGGACGCCTCGCTGCCAGACCTGACCCGCTTCGACTGCCAGGCGCTGCCGGGTCTGCTCGCCGAACGTCTCCTCGCACACAGCCCCCACCTGGACCGCGTGTTCTTCGGAAACAGCGGCACGGAGGCCGTCGAGTGCGCCCTGAAGTTCGCCCGGTACGCCACGGGCAGGCCACGTGTCCTGTACTGTGCGCACGCGTTCCACGGGCTGACCGCCGGATCGCTCTCGGTCAACGGCGAGCCCGGATTTCGGCGGGGTTTCACACCCCTGCTCCCCGACACCCCCGTTCCGTTGGGCGACTTGGACGCCCTGGGGCGGGAACTCGCCCAAGGCGACGTCGCCGCACTGATCGTGGAGCCGATCCAGGGCAAAGGCGTGCACGAGGCGCCCCCCGGCTACCTGCGAGGCGCCCAGGAACTACTGCGCCGGCACAAGGCGTTGCTCGTCGTGGACGAGGTGCAGACGGGTCTGGGGCGCACCGGTGCCTTCTACGCCTACCAGCACGAGGACGGGGTGGAGCCGGATCTGGTTTGTGTCGCCAAGGCGCTCTCCGGCGGCTACGTCCCGATCGGCGCCACCCTGGGACGCGAGTGGATCTTCAGGAAGGTGTACTCCTCGCTCGACCGCGTGTTGGTCCACTCCGCCAGCTTCGGGTCCAACGCGCAGGCGATGGCGGCGGGCCTCGCCGTGCTGTCGGTGATCGAGAACGAACGACTCGTCTCGCGCGTGGCGACCGTCGGGGGTCTGCTGAAGTCCCGGCTCGCCGAGTTGGTGGACCGCTACGAGTTGCTCGCCGAGGTGCGAGGCCGAGGGTTGATGATCGGCATCGAGTTCGGCAGGCCGAGGTCTATGCGGCTCCGCAGCCGCTGGGCCGTGCTCCAGACCGCCCGGCGAGGGCTCTTCGCGCAGATGGTGGTCGCCCCGTTGCTCCAGCGCCATCGAGTCCTCACCCAGGTGTCCGGCGACCGGCTGGAGGTGATCAAGCTCATCCCGCCGCTGATCATCGGAGAACCCGAGGTGGAGCGCTTCGTCGGCGCCTTCGTCGAGGTCATGGACGACGCGCACGACGGCGCCGGCCTCCTCTGGGACTTCGGGAGGACGCTGGTCAAGCAGGCGGTGGCCCAGAGGTAGGCGCACCTCCGCCGAAGAGGCCGCCCGGAGTGCGCGGCCGGCCGCGCCGCGAGCGCGCTTTGCCTCGGAGGCACGCGAATTGCCTCCGAGGCAGGAAAGGGTTCCAATGGAGCGCATGAACCCTTCCGCACCCGGATCGCCGGACGACCCTGCCGAGTCGGCTTCCGCGGTCGCTCCCCGGCTGCGGGAGCTCCGCCGTCGAGCCGCGCTCACCCTGGAGTCGGCGGCACGCGCCGCGGGGCTGTCGCCCGCGCACCTGTCGCGCCTGGAGACCGGGCGCCGCCAACCCTCACTCCCCATGTTGCTCGGCCTGGCCCGGATCTACGGTACGACCGTCTCCGACCTGCTCGGTGAGCGGGGCGGAGACCGGCAGGCCGTCGTTCGCGCGGCGGAGAGCGTGCCGGCCCCGGCCGGGGGCTGGACGTACTGGCAGGCCGGTGCGCCAGGTCGCGGGATGCAGGCCCTGAGGGTGCGTGTGCCCTACGCGGCCCAGGGCGACATGGTCCGCGTGCACCCCGGCGAGGAATGGCTGTACGTGCTGCGGGGCCGGCTCGCGCTGCGCCTCGGCGACGCCGTCCACCGACTCGATCCCGGCGACAGCGCGCACTTCGAGTCCCTGACCCCCCACCGGATCGTGGCCCCCGACCCGGACGGAGCGGACCTGCTGTTCGTCCACACCCTGCTACAGAGCCCCGCGGCCACCCTGTGCCTGGGGGACACCACCGGAGAGGCGACATGAGCGACTTCGAGGAGAAGTTCCCCCGTGCCCTGTGGGTGCGCCTGATCATCTACATCGCCGTGGGGCACGTGTTCGCCGCCTTCGTCTATCTGCTCTTCGAGGTGGGGGCGAAGTAGAGCGCCCCGAACTCGGTGGAGCGCTCAGACCAGGAGGCGCTCGTGGAGCCGGGCCCGGGTCTCCGGAGCGAGGCCCAGCCCCCGCTCCAGGTACGGCTCGACGCCGCCCCAGGTCTCCTCCACGGTGTCGAACGCGGCGGCGAGGTACTCCGCTCGCGCGTCGAAGAAGGGGTTGAGCAGCTCCATGACCTCCAGAGCGTCCGAGGGACGGGCCGCGTTGCCCAGGCGCACCCGGTAGCGTCGGTGCGCCGCGCCGGACTTGAGGTAGTCCGCCTCGATGGCCTCCCGCTCCACACCCAGGGCCAACAAGGTGACCGCCATCGACAGGCCCGCTCGGTCCTTGCCGGCCGCGCAGTGCATCAGGACGGGCACGCCGTCCTCGGCGAGAGCGTGCAGGACGCGGGAGTGTTCGATCGTCCGCTCCTTGATGATCATCCGGTAGGAGGCGATCATCCGGTCGGCGCCCTTGCCGCCGGCGAGGGTCTCGCGCAGCCGGACCAGGTCCCCGTCGCGAACCAGTTTCCAGAAGTCGGCGCCCTCGGCGGGGTCGGACAGCGGCAGGTTCACGTTGCGCACACCGGGCAGCGTGACGTCCGGCCCCTCCAGCTTCTGGTCGGCGGCGTTCCGGAAGTCGAAGATCGTGCGCAGGCCGAGGGAGTCGAGGAAGGCGGCGTCCGCCTCGGTGGCGTGTGCCAGGTGCCCGCTGCGGAAGAGGACACCGTGCCGGACCCTCCGGCCGTCCGTCGTCGGCAGCCCGCCCACGTCGCGGAAGTTGCGCACACCGGCGAGTTCGGGCTCGGTCGGGGGGACCTGCTGAGTCAAGGGGGCTCCTCCCTCTCCCTGCCGCCGGCGCGTTCCGGCCGACGGGCACCGATTCGACGATACGGCATGTGCCGCCCGGGGCGGGACCCTTCCCCGCCCGGCTCCGCCCCACCGCCGCGACTGCTTCACGCACCCCTATTGGGTAGCGGAAAGGCTTTTGGTTGTTCTGTCTGAATTGAACCTTTCGGGTCAACTCGCCCTACAGTGAGGGGGCGTGTGCCGGGAGTGGGTGAGGAGCGTCATATGGTGACCGTGCGTTGCTTGTCATGAGCACGCAATAGGCGCGGTGGCGGCGGGAGTTGAGGGGTCGGGGCGGTGGGCAGGTCGACGGAGTGTGACGGGCCGCGTCGAGGTTGGATCATGTCCGGGCCGTGTCCTGTGAGACTCGGGCTTGTTCCTGTGTCTTTCGGTCCCTTACGTTCACGACCGATCCGGACGGACGCCTAATCCTGCCGCCGACCGGAGCGCCACCCAACTCGTCTCATCACCCGTACCCGGCAGGAGCGGGGGACCCACAGGCAACACCGCCTGTCCCGGTCTCCGGAACAGGCTAGGGGTCAAGTCGTGCCGCGCACGGCCGGACATCTCCAGTCCGCACCCGACAGCTCACCTCGCAGGCGCCGGAGAGGAACTCACCATGCCCGTCCGGGGTAAGCACCGTCGTACCAAGTCCACCCGTCTCACCCGTGCCATCGTCGTCGCCGGCACCGGTGGCGCCGCGCTCGCCCTGCCGTTCGTCGGGGCGGTGACCGCGCACGCGGCCCCCGCGCAGTCCCCCGCGACCGGTCAGGTCGCCCACTCCGGCGCGAGCGACCGGGCCGAGAGCACCTCGCGCGACAACCGCCGCGCCTCCGAAGAGGGCGACCGGTCCTCGCACGAGCGCGTCTACACCGTGCGCTCCGGCGACTGGCTCGCCAAGATCGCGCACGAGCAGGACGTCCGGGGAGGCTGGCAGCGGCTCTGGGCGGACAACCGCGAGGCCGTCGGCGAGAACCCCTCGCTCATCCACCCGGGTCTGAAGCTCACCCTGGACGGCGCGTCTTCCTCCGACGCCGCCCAGGCGCCCGCCCCCGAGGCCACCGAGTCCGCCGCGCCCACCACGGCCGAGCCGTCCCAGGAGGCCGAGGAATCCACCGACCAGGCGGCCGAGCAGCCGGCGGCGGAGCCCGCCGCGGAGGAGACCCCGGCGCAGACCGCGGGCGTCGCCGACTCCGCGGCCTTCGTCTCCCCGGTGCCGGGCGGCACCGTCGGCACGGCTTACGGCCAGGCCGGCAGCCTGTGGTCCAGTGGCTACCACACCGGCGCGGACTTCTCCGTCCCGACCGGGACGTCCCTGAAGGCCGTCGGCTCCGGCACCGTGGTCTCGGCCGGCTCGGCGGGAGCCTACGGGAACCAGGTCGTCATCAAGCTCGACGAGGGGCACTACGCCCAGTACGCGCACCTGTCCTCGATCTCCGTGTCGGTGGGGCAGTCGGTGACCGCGGGCCAGGAGATCGGCCTCTCGGGCTCCACCGGCAACTCGACCGGCCCGCACCTGCACTTCGAGATCCGCACCACGCCGGACTACGGCTCCGACGTCGACCCGATCGCCTTCCTGCGGTCGCAGGGCGTCTCCCTCTGACCGGCGTCCCACCAGCTCACGGCCGGGCCTCGCACGGGGCCCGGCCGTAGCCGTGCCCGCCGCGTGCCGCGGAAGTGGCGCTTCTCACCGTGTGTCACCCCCTGCCTACGGTCGCGTAGGTCGCGGTTCTCGGTGAATCATGGTCCGAGTGTCAGACGATTCGAAGAACGACAGCAGAGCAGTGATCGGGTCGTACGTGGCGGTGGGGGACAGCTTCACCGAGGGCGTGGGCGACCCCGGCCCCGACGGGGCGTTCGTGGGCTGGGCCGACCGCCTGGCCGTCCTCCTCGCCGACCGGCGGCCCGAGGGAGAGTTCACCTACGCCAACCTGGCCGTGCGCGGCAGGTTGCTGGACCGGATCGTGGAGGAGCAGGTACCGCGCGCCGTCGATCTCGCACCGGACCTTGTCTCCTTCTGCGCGGGTGGCAACGACATCATCCGACCCGGTGGCGACCCCGACGAACTGGCCGCCCGCTTCGAGCGGGCCATCGCCTCGCTCGCCGCCGCGGCGGGCACGGTCTTGGTCACTACCGGGTTCGACACCAGGGGCGTTCCGGTGCTGCGGCACCTGCGCGGCAAGATCGCGACGTACAACGGACACGTCCGTGCCGTCGCCGACCGCTACGGCTGCCCGGTGCTGGACCTGTGGTCGCTCCGAAGCACCCAGGACCGCAGGGCGTGGGACGCCGACCGGCTCCACCTGTCGGCCGAGGGGCACACCCGGGTCGCGCTCCGCGCCGGACAGGCGTTGGGCCTGCCTGTCCCGGCCGACCCGGAGCAGCCCTGGCCGCGTCTTCCGCCTCGCGGCACGCTGGACGTGCGGCGCGACGACGTCCAGTGGGCCCGCGAATACCTCGTCCCGTGGATCGGGCGTCGGTTGCGAGGGGAGTCCTCGGGCGACCACGTCTCGCCGAAAGGCGCGGTGTCGCCCGAGGACATCCGGAGCCGGATCGCCGCCGTGGCCTGACGACCACCCGGCGCGGTCGCGCGGCGGCGCGGGAGGCTCCGGCGACGGGCCTGCGAACGACCCGCGACCTCGGTCCACTCGGCAGCGGACTCCTCCTCTGGCGTACATTCGGTCGAACCCGGACACGTGTGCCCACTCGGCACACGTGTCCGGGTGCGCGCCAGCAGTACGACCCGCCCTGGAGGTACCGTGCCAGCCTTCCGTCCCGCGAGCCCCGGGTTCCGCCTGCCCCGCCCCGCGGCCCTGGGCGTCGAACCCCGAGGCGAGCGCCTCTCGCGCGTCCGTCGGTCGCCGAACTTCGCCGACGGAGCCTTCCGGAACCCCGGAGGCCCGGCGCGCACCCGCCCGACGGGCTCGTCCTCGCGGGATCTCGCCAAGCTCTACCTGGACTCCGAGGCGCGACGTCGTCGTTCCCCCCGGGAGGCGATACCGGTCCACACCACCACGCTCGCCGACCTCGCCACGCCCGCCGAGAGCGGGCTCCGGCTCACCTGGATGGGCCACTCCAGCGTGCTGGCCGAGATCGGCGATCGCCGTGTGCTCTTCGACCCGGTCTGGGGGGAGCGTTGCTCGCCCTTCCCGTTCATCGGTCCGCGCAGACTCCACCCCATGCCGGTCCCGCCCTCGGCGCTGGGCTCCGTCGACGTGGTCGTCATCTCCCACGACCACTACGACCACCTGGACATGGGCACGATCCGGTCGCTTGCCGACGGCCAGGCGATCTTCGCCGTGCCGCTCGGGGTGGGCGCCCACCTGGAACACTGGGGTGTCCCCGCCGACCGGATCCGCGAACTCGACTGGCACGAGTCGACCCACGTCGGCGACCTCACGCTCACGGCGACGCCGGCCCGTCACTTCTGCGGCCGGGGCCTGCGCAACACGGGGCACACCCTGTGGGCCTCCTGGGTCGTCGTCGGAGCGGAGCACCGCCTCTTCCACAGCGGCGACACCGGCTACTTCGACGGCTTCCGGGACATCGGATCCGCGCACGGACCGTTCGACGCCACCATGATCCAGATCGGCGCCTACGCCGAATTCTGGCCCGACATCCACATGACTCCCGACGAGGGGCTCCGCGCTCACCTCGATCTTCAGGGAGGGGCCACCAACACCGGGGTGTTGTTGCCGATCCACTGGGGAACCTTCAACCTCGCGCCGCACGCCTGGGCCGAGCCGGGCGAGTGGACGCGCGACGCGGCCGAGGAGGCAGGCCAGGCGGCGGCGTTCCCGCGACCGGGCGAGCCCTTCGAACCATCGGGCGGGTTGCCCGTGGAGGCGTGGTGGCGGGCGGTCTCCGATCCCGTGTCGCGGCCTTGGCGGAACCCCGCGGCGACCGAGGGCGGGCCCGACCGGAGCGAGGGGGATCTCGATCTCGCCGGGGGGCGTTGACGCCGAGGGGCGATTCGCGCGTCGGCGACCGGCCGTGACCGCGGCCTACGGACCGGTCCGACCGGATGCCTCGACCGGCGTGGGCCGACGCACGTGCGAACCCGGGTCGGAGAGCGCACGTCGGCCCGCCGGGTCCCGGTGGAGGCCCGGCTCCAGGGCGGAGCCTCCGGCTCAGCAGACGTCCCCCGCCCCGGGCCCGTTCGGTCAGCCGATGGCCTCCACGACGGCGGACGCCGCCATGGTGCCGAGCCCGACCACGGCCAGCACGGTGCCGATCGCCGCGATACCGGGCGTCGCGGACACGGGTGTGACCGCCTTACGCAGGACGCACCCGTGGGCGGTCTCCTCCAAGGGGCCGGCGATCTCCGCGGACGAATCCCCGATCGTGTCCTTTTCCAACAAGGCTGCTCATCCCTTCACTTTCCGCGACCGTCGTCGACGGTTCGCGTCCTCCCTCGCCGATCACGTCGACGGACTCACCCGACGGCATTCGTCAAGGCGGCGAGTCCCGCGACGCTGAGGCCGACTCCGCTCACCAGGGCCAGACATCCGACGACCCCCGGTGTCGCCGACACGGGGGAGACGAACCGGGGTACGACATACCCCTGGTTCCGCTCCTCCAGCGAACCGGAAGGCGCGTTCGCCACGTACGCGGTCCCGCTGTCCTCGAACAAGACTCCTCCTTTCGGTGCCGCGAGTCCCTCCGCGGGACCCCGACCCTCTTCGGACCGGCCGCCGATCAGCCGGCGGCTTCCACGACCGCCGCCGCGCCGAACGACAGCCCCCCGACCGCCGCCGCGATGAAGCCGACGGCCATCACACAGCAGGGTGTGGCCGCCACGAGCAGGCCACCACGGTGGTCGATCGAGCCCGGGTGGTCCTCCCGCAGCGGTTCCGCACCATCGAGTCGCAGAGCGTTCATGCCCACTTCCTCATCAGACGACAAGCCCTCGGGTACCCGGCCGGCGCCGTCCACCGCGCGGGACCCGCGGCCCCGTGCGGATCGCTTCCACGAGCGCCGTACACATATCCACCGTGCGGGTGGCTCGCCGGGTCTGCGGTCCACCACCCGGCCCGGGCCCCGGAGGACCCGCTCTCCCCCGACCGGTCGGGCGCCTCCTCGCCCGGGGCCGCCGCCACCCCCGCCGTTCCGCCGGGCGGAGGGGGAGAAACCCACCGGGAGCGGGGCCGACCGATGGAGTCCGGCGGTCTGTCCCCACGCCCAGACTGGACCACGCCGGAGCCGCCCCCATCGGATCGAGGAGTGACGAGCATGGACGGCACGACCACCACCGACAGCGCCCGGTTCGTCGCCGCCTTCGCCTGCGCCGGGCCGACCGAGCTGAGGGAAGACGACGAGGGAACGAACCGCGACGTGATCGCGGACCCCGTCACCTTCACTCCCACCTACGGCCTGGGGCTCACGATGGTCGCCTACGTGGGCCTGGCGGTCGCGGCCGGGGCGGGCTGACGTCTCGACGACCCGGGCGCGCTCGGCAGGGCACCTCGCGCTCCCGGCGGTGCGCTCGGACAGCGCGGGGGCTCCCGGGCCCACTCGCCACCGCTGGTCCCGCGACGGATCACCCCGTCGCGCGGGCCGCACGTCTCGACGGGGCCTCGTGCGCGCCCTCATATCAGACAGGGGGCGCCGACCGCGAGAGTTTGCCGACGGGCTCCTCTCCGCGCCTCGTACGCCAATACCGTGAGTGCCCGTCGGACGACGGGAAGCCGCCTGCGCATCCTCGTCGCCGGCGCCGCCATGGTGTGCGCCCGCCCGGCGCGCACGCGGGCCCCACCCCTTCCGACGGACAGGTACGAGGACATCGATGGCTCACCTCCGCGCCCCGTCCGCGCGCGCCGACCGTCGCGAGGGCGGCCGGCACGGACGTCCGGCCCCGCGCACACTCTCCGCACCGCCCGAACGACGCCTGCGGACTCGACTGGTCCGGCTGACCGTGGTGCCGGCGGGCGTCGTCGCACTCGCCGGCGGCGTGGCCGTCTGGGGCGCCCTCGGGCCGTCGCCGCTCGACGCGACCGGATGGGGCGCCCTTCTCGGCGCCCTGGGGGTGGCCCTGCTCGCCCTCCTTGTCTCCTACCTCCTGGCCGACCGCTTCGCCCGGCGTCTGCACGACCGCGTCGGGGTCCTGCGGCGCGCCGCGGCGCGCGAGGAGGCGGAACTCCGCGCCGTGGTCGACGACCTGCGCCGAGGAGTGCGCCCGCCTCCTCGCGCGCCGCGCGGACGCGAGACCGCGGCGGGCGCCGACCTCCTCGACCTGCTCGCCGCCGATCTGGCCCATGCCCACCAAGGCGCCGTCTCGGCGGTCGTGCGGGCAGCGGGATTGTCCAGCCAGGCGGGCGACCGGCAGAAGCTGGACGTCTTCGGCAACCTGGCCCGCAGGTTGCAGTCCCTGGCCCACGACGAGATCACGCTTCTCGACGCGATGGAGAGCGAGATGGAGGACCCCGATCTCCTCAGGGGACTCTTCCAACTCGACCACCTCGCCACCCGGATCCGCCGGCACGCCGAGAGCCTCGCCGTGTTGGGCGGCGCCCCGGCCCGTCGCCGGTGGAACAACCCGGTTCCCGTGACCGAGGTGCTCCGTTCGGCCGGTGCCGAGGTGGAGCAGTACGCGCGGGTACGGCTGGTGCCGCCCGTCGACGGCACCCTGCGCGGCCACGCCGTCGCCGACCTCGTGCACCTGCTGGCCGAACTGGTCGAGAACGCCACCGTGTTCTCCGCCCCGCACACCCAGGTACTGCTCCGTGCCGACGATGTGGCGTCCGGATTGGCCATCGAGGTCGAGGATCGCGGACCGGGCCTGTCGCCCGCAGAGCGGAACCGCGTCAACGCCCTGCTCGCCGACCCGGACCAGGTCGATGTCGGTCACCTTCTCGCCGACGGGCACATCGGCCTTTACGTCGTCTCCCAGTTGGCCCGAAGGCACGGAGTCGACGTGCGCCTCCGGTCCAACATCTACGGCGGGGTCCAGGCCGTGCTCGTCGTCCCTCGGGAACTGCTGGGCGATCCGGCCGCCGGGGGGGCCGTGCCGACCGGCGCCGCGCCGCCCGAGTCCACCTCCCGGCAACCGCCGCGCCCCACGACCCCGCCGCCCACGTGCCGGGTCCCGGCCGACGGCAACCCCCCCGGGGTCGCCCTCGGCGCGACTCCGGACGATCGGCGGCCAGCACCGGAACACGCCCAGGCCCCGCCCGCGCCCCGCGACACCGCGGTGCGCGACACCCTGGACGGACCCGCCCTTCCGCGACGAGGTGACCCGGGGAACCCGGTGCCCGAGCGGTGCGACGACCCGGCCCTCGGGCGTCACACCGAGCCGATGCCGGCGCGTGACCCGGGATTCCCGGCGGCATTGCGAGGGGACCTCGGGCGCGCGGAGGATCGACCGCCCACGCCTCCCGACCGGCGGGCCGCCGCCCCCCAGGAGGGCGGCGCGCCGTCCCGTTGACCTCGCGCCCGCACGGAAAGCCGGTCCGCCCGGAGGCGACACGCGTCGAACGGCCGGGCCGCGTGTGCGCCGACCAGCGGCGGTCGGCCCCGCCCCCGGTGTGAAGCAGAGCTGCGCGCGCGTTTAAGAAAACCTCGATGGACGGACGGGCCGGCGATGAGGCAGATTGCTCGGCGATCCCCTCACCTCCCCGGACGTGGGCCGCCTGGACCGCGCCGCGCCCCGGGACGCACCCGTCAGGAGCACGCCGTTGAAGGCGCTGGTCAAGGAGAAGGCAGAGCCCGGGCTGTGGCTCGCGGACGTACCCGAGCCCTCGATAGGCCCCGGCGACGTACTGATCAAGGTGCTGCGCACCGGCATCTGCGGCACCGACCTGCACATCAGGGCCTGGGACGGCTGGGCCCGGCAGGCGGTCGGCACCCCCCTGATCCTCGGTCACGAGTTCGTCGGCGAGGTCGTCGACACGGGCCGGGACGTCGCCGACATCGCCTTGGGCGACCTGGTCAGCGGCGAGGGCCACCTGGTCTGCGGGACGTGCCGCAACTGCCTGGCGGGCCGGCGCCACCTGTGTCGGGCGACGGTCGGGCTGGGTGTCGGACGGGACGGAGCGTTCGCCGAGTACGTGGCCCTGCCCGCCACCAACGTGTGGGTGCACCGGGTCCCCGTCGACCTGGACGTCGCGGCGATCTTCGACCCGTTCGGCAACGCCGTCCACACCGCCCTGTCCTTCCCGCTGGTCGGCGAGGACGTGTTGATCACCGGGGCCGGGCCGATCGGCCTGATGGCCGCTGCCGTGGCCAGGCACGCCGGGGCGCGCAACGTCGTCGTCACCGACGTCAGCGAGGAGCGGCTGGCGCTGGCGGGCAAGGTCGGTGTGAGCCTGGCGTTGGACGTGTCCCGGTCGACGATCGCCGAGGGCCAGCGCCGACTGGGCCTGCGCGAGGGGTTCGACATCGGCCTGGAGATGTCCGGTCAGCCCGAGGCGATGCGCGACATGATCGCGAACATGACGCACGGCGGGCGGATCGCCATGCTGGGGCTTCCGGCGGAGGAGTTCTCCGTCGACTGGGCCCGCGTCGTCACCTCGATGATCACCGTGAAGGGCATCTACGGCCGGGAGATGTTCGAGACCTGGTACGCGATGTCGGTGCTGCTGGAGAGCGGCCTCGACCTCTCCCCGGTGATCACCGGACGTTACGGCCACCGGGACTTCCAGGCCGCCTTCGACGACGCCGCCGGCGGCACCGGCGGCAAGGTCATCCTCGACTGGACCGCCTAGGTCCCCGCACCCCCTGGGAGCCCCCGATGTTCGACTCCGTCCGCGACGATCTGCGCGGCACCCTCGAAGAGATCCGCACCGCCGGGCTGCACAAGCCCGAGCGAGTGATCGGCACCCCCCAGTCGGCGACCGTGCGGGTCACCGCCGGTGGGCGTCCCGGAGAGGTGCTCAATTTCTGCGCCAACAACTACCTCGGGCTCGCCGACCACCCCGAGGTGATCTCGGCGGCCCACGAAGCGCTGGACCGGTGGGGCTACGGCATGGCGTCGGTGCGCTTCATCTGCGGCACGCAGGAGGTGCACAAGGAACTGGAGGCGCGACTCTCCGCCTTCCTCGGCCAAGAGGACACGATCCTCTACTCGTCCTGCTTCGATGCCAACGGGGGTGTCTTCGAGACGCTGCTCGGGCCCGAGGACGCCGTCATCTCCGACGCCCTCAACCACGCCTCCATCATCGACGGCGTCCGCCTGTCCAAGGCGCGTCGCCTGCGCTACGCCAACCGTGACCTCGCCGAGCTGGAGCGGCGTCTGGGGGAGGCCGCCGACGCGCGTCGCAGGTTGATCGTCACCGACGGCGTCTTCTCCATGGACGGCTATGTGGCGCCCCTCCGGGAGATCTGCGACCTCGCCGACCGACACGACGCCATGGTCATGGTCGACGATTCCCACGCCGTCGGCTTCGTGGGCCCGGGCGGGCGCGGTACCCCGGAGCTGCACGGGGTCATGGACCGGGTCGACATCCTCACCGGCACCCTGGGCAAGGCGCTCGGCGGGGCCTCGGGCGGCTATGTCGCCGCCCGCGCCGAGATCGTCGCGCTGCTGCGTCAGCGCTCCAGGCCCTACCTGTTCTCCAACACCCTCGCCCCGGTGATCGCCGCCGCTTCGCTGAAGGTGCTCGATCTGCTGGAGTCCGCCGACGACCTGCGCGTCAGGCTGGCCGAGAACACCGCGCTCTTCCGCCGCCGGATGGACGAGGAGGGCTTCGACGTCCTCGCGGGCGACCACGCCATCGCCCCGGTGATGATCGGCGATGCCGCCCGAGCGGCCCGCATGGCGGACCTCCTCCTGGAGCGCGGGGTGTATGTCATCGGCTTCTCCTACCCGGTCGTCCCGAGAGGACAGGCGCGCATCCGCGTGCAGCTGTCGGCCGCGCACTCGAGCGAGGACGTCGAGCGTGCCGTGACGGCCTTCGTGGCCTCCCGCGAGCTGCTCGACGCCTGACCGGGATCCGCCGCCGGCGGGACGACCTGCGACAATCGATGGTGTGATCGAAGCACGGCGGCTGCACATCCTCCGGGCGGTCGCGGACCACGGCACGGTGACGGCCGCCGCCGCCGCGCTGTACCTCACCCCTTCGGCGGTCTCGCAGCAGCTCTCGGCCCTGGAACAGGAGACCGGGCACCGCCTGGTGGAGCGCGGTGCCCGGGGAGTCCGGCTGACCGGTGCCGGGGAGATCCTGCTCGGCCACACCCACGCGGTCCTCGCCCGGTTGGAACGGGCCGAGGCCGAGCTGGCCGCCTACGGGAGCGGCCGGGCCGGCACCGTCACGGTGGCGTCCTTCGCGACGGGCATCACGCTGGTGGTCGCACCCGCCGTCGCGCGGCTCGCGGAATCGGCCCCGGGAATCCGACTCCGGGTGCGGGACGCGGAGGGGGACGCCAGCCTGCCGCTGGTGCTGGAGCGACAGGTCGAGGTGGCCGTGGCCGTGGAATACCGGGGGGCGCCCACGGCGGACGATCCCCGTTTCACCCATGTCCCGCTCTACGCCGAGCCGTTCGACGCGGTGGTGCCACTCGGTCACCCCCTCGCCGGGGTCGCCAGGACGCCGCTCGCCGAACTGGCCAAGGACCGGTGGATCGGCCCGTACCCGGGTAATCCCTGCCACGACGTCGTGGTGCTGGCCTGCGAGAACGCGGGATTCCAGCCGCGTATGGAGCATTCCTCCGACGACTTCCGCGCCGTCGTGGCGCTGGCGTCCACCGGGGCGGGGGTCGCCCTGGTTCCACGCTCGGCGTTGCGCGGCGTCGATCTCGCGGGAGTCGCGGTCCGTCCGGTCGACGGGGTGGCACCCACCCGCAGGGTCTTCGCCGCTGTGCGGCGGGGCGCCGAGGAGCACCCCTTGATCCGACCGGTGCTGGACGCGCTCCGCGCCGCCGCCGATTCCTGAGCCGGCAGGTCGGGCCGGTCCCGCACCCGGCACGAGGGCTATGGCGCCCGGGGGCCCTCGTCCGCCGGGGCGGGTGTGGTGAAGAGGGCGTCGAGGGCGCGGTGGTCCGGGGTGCCCGACGGGTCGGGGAGCCGGCCGAGCGCGGCGGCCCCGAACGCCACCGAGGAGGCGATGCTCGCGACGTAGGCGTCCAGGTCGCGCGGCCACGCCGAGGGCGGCCGGCGTACCAGCAGGGCCACCGCTCCGTGCAGTCCCGCGCAGACGGAGCGGGTCAGCGTGTGGACGTCTCCGCGCAGGGCACCCGACGCCACGCACGGCGCGACGGCCTGGGCGAGGTGACGGAAGCAGTCCGCGGCCACCCGTCCGCTCGCCTCGGTCGCGGGACCTTCCATGACGAGGCGGTACCGCAGGGGGTGTTCGAGCCCGAAGGAGACGTAGGTGGCGCAGCACCGGTGGAGGGCGGCGAACGGGTCGTCGACCTCGGCGGCGGCGGCGCGCATGCGCGCGCCCAGTCCGTCCCAGACGCCCAGGCACACGGCGTGCAACAGATCGACCCTGCCGGCGAAGTGCAGGTACACCGAGGGCGTGGTCACGCCCACGGCGGCGGCGACCCCGCGTACGGTCACCGCCGCCTCCCCTCGGGTGTCCAGGATGCTCTCCGCGGCGGCGAGGATCTCGGCGCGCAGACGGGCTCCCTCACCGGGCCGCGCCCGCTTCCGCCCGCCCGGCCCGGTCACCGACGGTCCCCGACGAACACCGGCTTGCCGGCCGGCGGGTCGAGCAGGACCTCGGGCGCCTCGTCGTAGTGGTGGGGACCTGAGATCAGCGGAGTGGGGTCCAGCGTCTCGGAGTCGATGAGCCGCAGGACCTCGGGGGCGAAAGGGGTGATGTGCGGGGGGCCCGTCACGAAGGTGACGCCGCTGGAGTAGATCTCCAGGTAGGGCAGCGGGGGATCGGAGAGGAACACCGACCGGGACACGCAGGTGCCGCCGGGCCTGGTGGAGATCAGCGCGCGGCGCAGCCCGCGGGGGTGGGCGGAGGCGTCCACCGTCAGGTCGTGGCGGCCCGGAATCGGCTCCGCGTAGGAGTCGATCAGTGTGGCCGCGGCTCCCAGTGCCGTCGCCCGCTCCACGGAGTGCGCGTCGCGGTCGACGTAGTGCACCGCCGTGCCGCCGAGTGCCTTGCACACGAGGACCGTCAGCAGCCCGAACGTGGGGGTTCCCCCGACGATCAGCACGGACGCGTCCCGGTCACCGCTCAGCGTGGGGCTCACCGCGCGGTAGGCGTCCACCAGGTTGTCGGAACAGGCCGCGGCCCGTACCGCGTCCACGCCCGGCGGCACCGGCACCAGGCTCCGCTCGCCCCAGGGCACGCGGACCAGTTCGTCGAAGAGCCCTCCCCAGGAGCGGCCCGTCGGGGTGCCGTAGGCGGAGAAGGGGGGCACGGCGCCGCACGCGCCCGGCATGGACCGGGCGCACTCCTCGCACTCCCCACAGCTGACGTGGCACGGGATGACCACCCGGTCGCCGGGCTTCAGCCGCCCCACGGCGTCCCCGACCTCCACGACCTCGCCGACCGCCTCGTGCCCCAGGGCGTAGGGCGGCTCCAGCGGAGCCTCGCGCACGAGGTGGCGGTCCAGGTCGCACACGGCGGACGCGATCGGGCGCACCAGGACGTCCGAGGCCTCCCTCGTACGGGGGGCGGGCGCCTCCCTCCACTCCGCTCGCCCTGGTCCCAGCACGGTCAGCCTGCGCATCGCCATCACCCGAGCCCTTCGAAGGCCGCGGGACTCCGTCCCGCGGCGCGCCGCACTCCTCCCGCACAGACGGGAGCGCGGTCACGGAAGATCAGGCTGACATGTCAGGTTGACGGTGACAAGTAGCCGGTCGTCGGCCGCGGTGGAGGCACGCGCGCCCACCGCTCCGAGTGAGGTATGGTTTTCCTGCGCGATCGGGCCGGGAAGCACCAGGTCAGACGGGCATCGGGACGTGGCGCAGTTTGGTAGCGCACTTGACTGGGGGTCAAGGGGTCGCAGGTTCAAATCCTGTCGTCCCGACTTTGCGAAGTCGTGGTGAGGGTCGGCCTCGGAGGTGTCCGGAGTCGGCCCTCGGTCATTTCCGGGGCGAGTCGAGCGTGTTCGTCCCGGGCGCCTTCGGCGAGCCGGGGTGTCACGGTGGGTTTCGGCCGGTCCCCGCGCGTCGCGATTGGCGCGTGACGGCGCTCCCGGTAGGGGGCCGGCTCCTTACCATCGGGGGTGTTCCCGTCCGACGGACGCGAGGAGGCCCGGTGGATCCGGCGCGAACGACCCCACCGCATCGAATGGACCCGTCGGGGGGCTGCCCCCACGCCGACAACGCGCGGCTGCTCGCCCGGGGCCCGGTCGCCCACGTCACCCTGCCCGGCGAGGTGGAGGCGGTCGCCGTCCTGGGGCACGACGCCCTCAGGGAGTTTCTCCAACATCCTGATGTCGCCAAGGACGCCCGGCACTTCCGTGCCCTGCGCGAAGGGAGGGTCGGCCCGGGGTGGCCCCTGCTCGCCTTCGCCGTCGTGGAGGGCATGAACACGGCCGACGGGGCCGACCACCGTAGGTTGCGCTCCTTGGTCAGCCAGGCCTTCACGCCCCGTCAAGTGACGCGACTGCGTCCGAGGGTGAGAGAATTGACGGACAAGCTGCTGGACGATCTCGCGGTGGCGGCCGAGGCGGCCGAGGGGGTGGCGGACCTCCGGGAGCACTTCGCCCTGCCGCTGCCGATGGGTGTCATCTGCGAACTTCTCGGTGTGGAACAGGAGTTGCACGATCGTCTCCACGGTCTGTCCAATCGGATCGTGGCCACCGACAGTCGTCCGGAACAAGCCGTCGCCGCCAACCGGGAGATGGTCGAGATTCTGACCGAGGTCGCCGCCGTGCGGGCCGAGCGTCCGGGGGCGGACCTCACGAGCGCGCTGATCGCCGCGCGCGAGGCGGGGGGCGACCGACTGGAGGAGCGGGAACTCGTCGGCACTCTGGTCCTGATGGTCATCGCCGGCCACGAGACCACCCTCAATCTGATCACCAACGCCGTTCGAGCGTTGTGCGGCCACCGCGACCAGTTGCGCCTCGTGCGGGAAGGAGAGGCGTCCTGGGCCGACGTCGTCGAGGAGACTCTGCGCTGGGACGCGCCGGTCAGCTACTTCCCCTTCCGGTACCCGGTGCGCGACATGGAGCTGCACGGCACGGTCGTCCCGGCCGGGACGGCGGTCCTCGCCGGGTACTCCGCCGCCGGTCGCGATCCGGCCGCGCACGGTCCGGACGCCGACCGGTTCGATGTCACCCGCCCGGCTCGGGCCGCCGCGGCGCGGCACCTCTCGCTCGGGCACGGAGCCCATTTCTGCCTCGGGGCTCCGTTGGCCCGACTGGAGGCGACCGTCGCTCTGGAGGGACTGTTCACCCGCTTCCCGGACCTCGATCTGGCCCTGCCCGAGGAGCGACTCCCTCGCGATCCGAGCTTCGTCGGCAACAGTGTGCACGCCCTGCCCATCCGGCCGGGCGGCCGGGCCGAGACCCTATCGGGGTCGCCCGGCCGAGGTCCTCGCGGAGGCGTGCCCCGGCGGCGGTGACGGCTCGCGGAGCCTCGGCCGGAACCGGCGGATGTCAGACGACGTGGCCCGCGTGGGCCATCGCCTGCTTCAACAGCACCCCGTGTCCGCCGGGCATCTCGCTCTGCACGGCGGGGGACAGTGCCTCCCGGGGGGTGAACCAGACGAGGTCGAGGGCGTCCTGCCGGGGGCGGCAGTCGCCGCTCACCGGGACGACGTAGGCGAGCGACACCGCGTGCTGGCGTGGGTCGTGGTAGGCCGTGACGCCCTGGGTCGGGAAGTACTCCGCCACGGTGAAGGGCTGGAGCGAGGCCGGAACACGGGGCAGGGCCACGGGCCCCAGGTCCTTCTCCAGATGGCGCAGCAGGGCGTCCCTGACCCGTTCGTGGTGCAGTACCCGACCGGACACCAGAGTGCGGTTGACCGTGCCGTCGGGGCCGATGCGCAGCAGCAGGCCGACCTCGGTCACGTCGCCGCTGTCGTCCACCCGCACGGGCACGGCCTCGACGTAGAGAACCGGCATGCGAGACCGGACGATCTCGAGCTCGTCCGTGGAGAGCCAGCCGGGCGTGGTTTCGGTCATGTCAGACATCACGTGATCATACTTTCAACGTCTTCGATTGTCCGGAGGGCGCCGCGTTCTCCGGCGCGGGTCGTGCCACTGCCTCTCACTCCACCCCGCGCGCCTTCGCGCCGGGCCGACGGTCGAGTCCATTGTGCAGCTCACTGATCACCGATGTCCCACGAACGGCGAAGCACCGCGTGGGCGAGCCGTGGAGTCCCGATGCCCGGGGGACGGGGCGTCGGTACTCCACGGCTCGTGGGGCGGTCGGATCAGCCGCCGTCGGTGGGCGACTCGGTGGGCGACTGGGTCGGGGACTCCGACGGTGATTCGGTGGGGGACTCGGTCGGGGACTCCGACGGAGACTGCGTGGGGGACTCGGTCGGCGACCCCGAGGGCGAGCCCGACGGGGACTCCGACGACGAGTCGTCGCCGTCGCCGTCGCCGCCGCCCAGCACGTCCTGGAGCCGCTGAGTGCCGGCCTCTGCCCCCTGGCGGACGGAGTCCTGCTCCCCGCCGTCCGGGCTGCCGGAGGTGATGGTCAAGGCGTTGTCGCCGATCCGCACCACGGCCAGATCGAAGGTGAGGGTGGAGGGGTTCTCGGAGTCCCCCTGCACCGTGATCTCGAGACCCTGGCGGTCGTCGCCGAGATCGGGAAGGGACATCTCCACGATCTGGACGGTCCGCTGTTCGTCGTCATCGGTGACCGTGAACTGGTCGCACTGCGAGGGCAGGTCCTTCAACCAGTCCATGGAGCTGTCCAGGCGCCCGGAGTTGTAGGAGGCGACCTGGTTGAGCAGACGCGCGTCGCCCATCGCGAAACCTCGTACCGCCTCCGCGCCGGTGGGGTCGCTGAGGAGATCGTCGTCGAAGAGGTCGTCGATCAACCTCTCGCAGTTGTCGTCGTCGTCGGCCGGATCGAGGAAGTCGTCGACGTCGACGCCGCCGATCTCCAGGTCGTCGTCCCAGTCGTCGGCGCCGTCCACCTCCTGCCAGTCGTCCTCCAGGTCCTCCTCGGTGATCAATGCCTGGCGGGCCTGCTCGCTGGTCAGGGTTCCGGACGAACCCTCGGTCTGCCGGGCGGCGGCCTCGGCCGCGGCGGCCGTCTCGGCTCGCGTGCCCGAGGTGTCCGAGGAACTGTCCGCGCAGGCGGCGGTGGTAAGTAGCGCGCCCGCGGTGACCGCCGTGGCGATCAGGCGGGCGGGTCGGGTGTGGCGACGGATCATCGGGGATGCCTCCTGGGAACGTGGCGCTTGCGCCCAGCGCAGCACCGTCCCAGGGGACCCACCACCACACGGACACCGATCGGGTGACCCGGATCACCCCACCGTCTCCGAGTCGAGCCGACCGGTGTCGGTCACCGCCTCCGGACGTCGCCCCGCAGACCGCCACCCGATCCCGCCGGGCGGAGGGTCCGTCGTCCCGCCCCTCGCCGTCGCGTGCCGGTGCCAGGGGCGGGACGCGTGCGGGCCGGCGTCCCCGCCGACTCCGGAGCGCCATGGCCGCGGAGCGGGCCCGCGATCACGGCTCCCGAGGCCAGTTCTCCGCGTCGAACATCCAGCGCTGCTTCTCCAGGTCCGCCGTGATGGCGATCAACAGGTCCTGGCTGACCGGGTCGGCCTCCTCGGTGGCCGCTATCCGTTCCCGGAGCCGGGAGACGGCCGCCCCCAGGCTCTCCACCATCAGCGCGACCACGTCGTTGTCGCGTATCCAACCCTCCTTGGCGCCGGGCAGGGTGAACGCCGTGGCGACGGTCTCCGGCCGGCCGTCGGCCGGCACTCCGAGGGCCACCGAACGCTCCGCGACCGTGTCCGCGTAGGACCGGGCCGACTCGACGACCTCGTCGAGCTGGAGGTGGATGGAACGGAACCGCGGCCCGACGACGTTCCAGTGCACCTGCTTCGCGATCAGGGAGAGCCCCAGCAGATCCACGAGGGTGCCCTGCAGCGCGTCCCCCGTCACCTGGCGGGCGGCCTCCGGAATCGTGCTCTTCACGACAGTCATACGGTGCTTCTCCTTGTCCCCGTCTTCCGTGCGGTGCGTCGATTCGACGGCGGGACCTGTCCTTCGAGGCGTCGCCCGAGGAGGCCGGTCCGCCGTCGCTCCGTCGACGCGGGTGCCCCGAGCCCGCGGGGAGCAAACGTCCGTCGGGAACGGGCTCCACGCACCCGCCCCGGTTTCGGATTCCCTCGCTGGGAGAGCACGGCAGCCGCCCCGTTCCGGACGTCGCTCCGGAGCGTTCGCAGGGGATCTTCCCCGCCGGCGCGCCGCCGGCTATAGTCCGAGACCGTCGGCGCCCGGCGGACGGCTCGACGACGCGGGCCCGCGCGCGGACCCGCCCCATGGCAGGTCACGACGGTCAGGAGACCCTGTGGTGCGCCCGGTCCATTTCGCGGCGGCCCGCCGCACCCCCATCGGACGACTGCGTGGCTCCCTGTGCGAGGTTCGTCCCGACGACCTGGCGGCCAAGGTGATCAGGGGTCTGGTCGAGGGTGTGCCGACGCTGGACCCGGCTCGTGTGGACGACGTCTACTGGGGTGCGGCCAACCAGTCCGGCGAGGACAACCGGAACGTCGCCAGGATGGCGGCGCTGCTCGCCGGGCTGCCCGACAGCGTGCCGGGCGCCACCGTCAACCGACTGTGCGCCTCCGGACTGGAGGCCGTCACCACGGCCGCCCGCGCCATCGCCGCCGGCGAGGCGGACATCGTCCTCGCGGGTGGCTCGGAGTCGATGAGTCGCGCACCGTTCGTGCTGCCCCGCCCGGACGAGGCGCTGCCCCACCGGATGGTCACCTTCGACACCCGCCTGGGCTGGCGACTGGTCAATCCGGCCATGCGGGAGCTGCACGGGTTGTCGGCCATGGGGGAGACGGCGGAGGAAGTCGCCGAGAGGCACGGGATCTCCCGGGAACGGCAGGACGCGTTCGCCCTGCGCAGCCACCGGTCGGCGGCCGAGGCGCGCGAGCGCGGTCACTTCGACGACGAGGTGCTGCCCGTCCTCCGTCCCGACGGAGTCACCGTGACGCGCGACGAGTGCGTGCGGGAGGACACCTCCCTCGACAAGCTCGCCGGCCTCGCCCCGGCCTTCCGTGCCGGTGGCACGGTCACGGCGGGCAACGCCTCCCCGATGAACGACGGCGCCGCCGGACTCCTCCTGGTGAGCGAGGAGGCCCTCGGCGAGCTCGGTCTGGAGTCCCTGGGGCGCTACGTCGTCGGGACCTCGGTCGGCGTCCATCCCGACGTGATGGGCATCGGTCCCGTGCCCGCCACCCGAAGGGCACTGGACCGGGCGGGCTGGCGGATCGAGGACGTCCAGGAGGCCGAGGTGAACGAGGCTTTCGCCGCGCAGGCGCTCGCCTGCGTGGACGCCATCGGGATCGATCCGGATCTGGTCAACCCCTCCGGCGGTGCCATCGCCCTCGGACACCCTCTCGGCTGCTCCGGCGCACGGATCCTCACCACCCTGCTCCACCGCATGCGCCGCAACGGGACCACGCGCGGACTGGCCACCATGTGCGTCGGGGTGGGACAGGGGAGCGCGGTGCTCGTCGAGCGGGACTGACCGGCGTCGGACGCGCCGGCGGCGCCGCCCGGACCCTCGGCCCCGACCCGGCGGCTCGGGGATCCGGCGGGGGCCGTAGGCTCGGGGCCGTGTCGGCGCACGTCCTCGTCCTCGGCGGGACCACGGAGGCCCGCGTCCTGGTCGCCGACCTGGCCGGGCGGGCCGGCGTGCGCGTCACCACCTCGCTCGCGGGACGCGTGGGACGGCCGGGCCCGCTCGCCGGGGAGGTGCGCACCGGGGGGTTCGGCGGCCCCGAGGGGCTGGCCGCCTGGCTGCGCGCGCACCGGGTGACCGCGCTGGTGGACGCCACCCATCCCTTCGCCCAGGCCATCACCGCCCACGCCGTGCGGGCAGCCGAGTCGGCGGCGGTGCCCCTGGTCGTGGTGCGGCGCCCTGGCTGGTGTCCGGTGCCCGGAGACCGTTGGCACCCCGTCGAGTCGCTCGCCGAGGCCGCCGAACTCCTTCCCGACCTGGGACGGCGGGTCCTCCTCACCGTCGGCCGGACCGGCATCGGAGCCTTCGCGCACCTGCGGGACGTGGACTTCGTCGCCCGATGTGTGGAGCCTCCGAAACCGCCGCTGCCACCCCGTGTCCACATCGTGCTGGATCGCGGACCGTTCACCGTCGAGGAGGAGACGGCCCTGCTCCGCGCGCATCGCGTCGAGACACTGGTGGCCAAGGACAGTGGAGGGAGCGCCACGTCCGCGAAGCTCGCCGCCGCCCGCGATCTCGCCCTGCCCGTCGTCGTCGTGCGCAGGCCGCCGCTACCCGAGGGGGTGTGGGCGGTGACCGACGTCCCCGGAGTCCTGGACCGTCTCGGCCTGCGCCCCACCTGACGGGTCGCGCACGCCCCGCGGAGGCGTCAGTCGCACCCTGGATCGCGCCGCAGCAGATAGGTGTCCATGATCCAGCCCTTGCGTTCCCTGGCCTCCGCGCGCAGTCGCTCGATCCGGGGCGCCACCTCGCCCAACGGGCCCGAGACGAGTATCTCGTCGGCGGTGCCCAGGTAGGCGCCCCAGTAGATGTCCACGTCCTGGTCGACGTACCGTCGGAACGCCTGGTGGGCGTCGAGCATCACGACCACGTCGTCGGTCTCGCGCGGGTAGCCCTCGGCGAGCCGGCGCCCGGTGGTGATCTGCACGGGGCGCCCGACGCGGTTCAACGTCGTGCGGTGCCTCGCCATCAGGGACGAGACGCTGCTGATGCCGGGCACCACGTCGTACTCGAAGGACACGGTCCCTCGGTCGAGCAGCTCCTCCAGGATCCCCAGCGTGCTGTCGTACAGCGAGGGGTCGCCCCAGACCAGGAACGCCCCGGTCCCGTCGGCGTCGAGCTGCTCGGTGATCAGTCGCTCGTAGATGTCGGCACGGGCTCCGCGCCAGTCCCCGACGGCGGGGGCGTACGCGGTTCCGCCGGCCCGCCGGTCCCGCTCCGGATCGCGCGCCCGCACGACCCGGTACGTCCCCTCCGGCACGTGTGCTGCCAGGATGTCCCGGCGCAGTGCCGTCAGGTCCGCTTTGGCCTCCCCCTTGTCCAGGACGAAGAACACGTCCGTGTCCCGCAGCGCCCGGACCGCCTGCAGGGTCAGCTGCTCCGGGTCGCCCGCTCCGATTCCGATGACATGGATCTTCCGCACGCCCCGAGTCTGCCGTACGGCTCGCACAGCGGTTCGGCCGGGCCGGGCGGGACCGGCACCGGAGTCGACGGGCTCAGCCGCGGAGCCTGGGGACGGGGACCGCCGTCGGGGGCGTGCCCGGGCCGGTCGCCACCTCGGACGCCAGGGCGCGGGCCCACGCGACCAACGGGCCGAGCGCGATCCCGTGGGGCCGCTCCCCACCGTGTCGGCGTCCCCACTCCTCGACCGTCGCGGCCCCGCGTCGCAACAGCCGATCACCGCCCGCGGAGTTCCCCCGGGCCGTGTGGGTCAGCCCCACGCACAGCTGCGCCAGACCACGCCACAGCTCGCGCTCGTCCTCGGGGCCGGATTTCCACGCGTCCTCGAACACCTCGTGCGCGTGGAAGGGTTTGCCCTCGTCGAGCAGACGTTGAGCCTCGGCGACAGTCGCCTCCGGCGCGCGCACCACCCCCTCGGGTTGTCGGGGCACGCCCCGCGCGTCGTGGGGGAGGGGGCGCCCCAGGCCGTCCCGGGGTCGTGCGTTGCGGGCCCGTCCCGCTCCGTCACGGTCGCGCGCCCCTGGCTTCGCGGCCGATGCCCGGTGGTTCCCCGGCCTGTCGGGGCTGTTGCCGTCCATGCCCTCAGTGTCTCGTGTCAGGGCTCGCTTCGGCACGGGGGACGAGTGGGGTAGAGTGCTGTCTCGCCGAGCGCACGGGGATCCGTGCACGGGTACCGGGACGTGGCGCAGCTTGGTAGCGCACTTGACTGGGGGTCAAGGGGTCGCAGGTTCAAATCCTGTCGTCCCGACGGTGAGGTACGAGGTCGGAGGGGCCCTTCGGGGCCCCTCTCGATCGTTTCCGGGGAAGCCGTCCGGCCCTTCTCCACAATGCCGTTGATCAAGGCCGGTCGAGGTTCGGCCGGCTTCTCCGAATCCGCCCTGAGCGACCGCCGGTCGGTGAAGCCGACCTTTCCGGCTCTCCGACCCGAAACGGGTGGCGTACTCCTGCCCAGGCGAGCGACACCTGCCCGTAGTCGGCCGGCCCTTCGCGCGCCTCGGGCGCGTCCTCGCGTCGACATGCCGCGACCGAGCAGGGGCTTCGTCGTTTCCAGGTCGTCTCGCACGGGCCTCGCGAACCGTAGCGACCGGCGTGGGCGTTCGCCCAGTGGGGGTCAAGGCGTCGCAGGTCCGAACCCTGTCGACCCGACGGTGCGAGGCGGCAGTGATCCTCGGGGTCGGGGCCCTTCGCCCCGTGTGCGAAGCCGGGCTCCGATGCCGCCGGCGGCCCGGCTCCGCGCGTACGCCGGCGTCCAGGGAGGCACCCCGGGATGCCCGGGTGCGTCGTTCGGCGGGCCGCGGCGGCGCGCGCGCGTTAGCGTGCGGAGCACCGACCCCTCGTACCCACCGGAGGCAGTCATGACCTCACGTCTCAACCCGTACCTCACCTTCGACGGCGACGCGCGTCAGGCGATGGAGTTCTACGAGCGTGTGTTCGGCGGCGATCTCACCCTGCACACGTTCGGCTCGCTGGGCGAGATGGAGGCGACCCAGGCGGACAAGATCATGCACGGAGCCTTGGAGACGCCCTCCGGCTTCACCCTGATGGGCGCCGACACGCCTCCCGGGATGCGCCGCAGCCAGGGCAACAGCCAGTCGGTCTGTCTCAATGGCGACGACGAGACGGAACTGCGTGGGTACTGGGACAAGCTGTCGGTGGGCGCGACGGTAGCCGTGCCGCTGGAGAAGCAGAACTGGGGCGACGTGTACGGCATGTGCACGGACCGTTTCGGCGTTCCGTGGATGGTGAACATCAACGTTCCCTGAGCGGGCGGAACTTTGGACCTCGCCGTTCCACCCGTGCGGGCGGGGGCTTCGCCGTTCCCGCGGAGACGAGGGGGCCGTGCCTCTGCCCCGCCCGCCGTCGGGTGCCGGCGGTGGGCGGGGCGCCGGTGTGGCGGGGTCTCTCCTCGGTCGCCCGGATCGCCGGGTGGGGTCGACCCGCCGTCGGGAGAGCCGCTCGGACGGCGGGTCGGGGTGCGGCCGGATGGCCGACCTCCTGCCCCGGCGGGAGCAACGTGCGTAGAGAAAGACACAGGGCAGACATAGCGTCGGAAATATGATGAGACGCCAGATCACCAGCCTTGCCTGCGCCACCGTGGCCGTGGTCGCCGCGACGGGTGCCGCCGTCCCGGCCGCCGGTCCCACGACCCACCGCGTGCAGCCGGGCCAATCCATCCAACAGGTCGTCGACGCCGCCAAGCCGGGGGACACCGTCGTGCTCTCAGCGGGCACCTACCGGGAGAGCGTCCGGGTGACCACCTCCCGGCTGACCCTCCGGGGCATGGGCCCGGCCACCGTACTCAAGCCGGGCCCGGAGGGAACCGGCAACGCCTGCGCGCGGGCGGGCAACGGCATCTGCGTGGAGGGCACGGACGACGACCCCGTCACCGGCACCACCATCCGCTCCCTGACCCTGTCCGGGTTCGCCCGGGACGGCCTCCTGGCGACCCGTACGGACAAGCTGACCGTGCGTCGGACGACGGTCGAGGAGAACGGTCAACGCGGAATCGCTATCGAACGGTCCCTGCGCTCGGTGGTCCGCCACAACACGGCCCGCGCCAACGGCGACGCGGGGGTCTTCCTGGCCAACGCGACCGACGAGGAAGCGGGGGCCACGGACACCCGGGGGACGGTCGTCGAGCACAACATCCTCCAGGACAACCGCATCGGGACCATCGTCCGGCGACTGCGGAACCTCACCGTCGAGCACAACGTCATCACCGGCAACTGCGCCGCCCTGTTCGTCGTCGGCGACGAGAACGAGCCCCGGGCCGGAAACCTCACCGTCAGCGGCAACATCGTCCACCGGAACAACAAGTACTGCCCGGCGACCGAGCGGCTGCCCTTCATGCAGGGCGTCGGCATCGTCCTCACCGGCGCCGAGGACACCCTGGTGACCCGGAACCAGGTGACGGACAACCAGGGCACCTCTCCGATGTCCGGCGGCATCGTGCTCTACCGGAACTTCGTGGGCGCGCTCAGCGAGGACAACACCGTCAGCCGCAACATCGTGACCGGAAACGCCCCCGAGGACCTGATCAACGTGGCCACCGGAGAGGGCAACACCTTCCAGTCCAACTCCTGCGGCCTCTCACGGCCCGCCGGGATGTGCTGACCGTGCCCACCCCCACGCTTCCGGACCGGCAGCCGACTCCGCGCACCACGCCCGACAGCGCACCCTGCCCGCCGTCCATGCGGCTGCGGGAACTCGTCTTCGGCGCGGCCCAGGCCGCCGCCGTGCGCGCGGCGGCCCGACTCGGCGTGGCCGACGCGCTGGGCGAGACGCCCGCGACCGCGGAGGACCTCGCCCGTTCCGTCAAGACCGAACCCGCCCCACTGCGGAGGCTGCTGCGAGCCCTGGCCTGCCACGGAGTCTTCGTCGAGAACCCGGACGGCACGTTCGGGCACACCGACATGTCCCGGCTGCTGCGCGAGGACGAACCGCGGAGCCTGCGCGCCATCTCCCTGTGGTGCACCGAACCCTGGACGTGGGACGCATGGCCCCGGCTCGACGAGGCGGTGCGCACCGGCGGTGACGTGGTCCGGGACCTGTACGGCAAGGGGTTCTTCGAATACCTCCACCAGGACGCCCCCGAATCGGCCGATGTCTTCAACCGGGCGATGACCACCTCCAGCGCACAGTCGGCGCGAGACGTCGCGGACTGCCTGGACCTGTCCGACCGTTCGTCGGTCGCCGACATCGGAGGCGGCCAAGGGCACGTGGTAGTGAGCCTCCTGGAGAAGTACCCGACGATGCGCGGGGCGCTCCTCGATCTGCCGGACGTCGTGGAGAACGCCGATCCGCGACTCCGCGACGGCGGCCCTCTGGCGGAGCGCACGCGGATCGTGCCCGGAGACTGCCGGGAGGCCGTTCCGGTGCGCGCCGACGTCTACGTCATCAAGAACATCCTGGAGTGGGACGACGCCAGCACCGGCCGGGTGCTGCGGAACGTCATCGCGGCGGGTGGGCCCGGAACCCGGGTCGTGGTCATCGAGAACCTGATCGACGACACCCCATCGATGAAGTTCACCACCGCCATGGACCTGCTGCTCCTCCTCAACGTCGGCGGCGCGAAGCACACCATGCGCGGCATGACCGAACGGCTGCGCGGAGCGGGCCTGCTGATCGACGAGATCCGCCCGGTCAACCCGTACCTGCACGCCTTCGACTGCACCGTTCCCGGCTGAGCCCCGGGGCGGGCCTCCCCCGGGTCGCGCCCCCTCGCGGCGAGCCCCGACCCGAGCGTTTCGCGGGTCGGGGCTCGCCGTCTCCCGGGTCCACCGTCCTCGGCGGACGGTCCTCAGGACCGTCGACGCCCCGACGCGGTGCGCGCTCCGTCAGCCGTCGGCCGCTCTGCGATCCGTGACCGTCGTCATGCCCGCGGCGACCAGCAGCCGACCGACGCCGTCGTCGTCGGCGGCGTCGACTCCCAGGGCCCGTGTGTCCAGGTGGGACAGGAGCTCGGACACGTCGGCGGGGTCCTGGAGCCCCAGCGACAGGGCAGGCGTGTCGTCGATGCCGCCCAGCACGTCGATCAGGCGCACCACGAAGTCGTCGCGCTGGAAGACCGTCGAGTTGCGGATCGGACTGAGTGCGTCGGATGCCACCGCCTCGGCGTGCCGAGCCAACAGACGTGCCAGCCGCGTCCCGTGACCCTGCCGAGCCGGGTAGTACAGCGCGTGCCGGCGCGCGTGCCCCGGCACGGGCCCGCTGGTGCGCACGTGGTGCACCGCCGTCAGCGCGGCCCGTGTGAAGAAGACCCGGGCCGACTCCGGGTCACCGAGGTCGCGCTCCTGCTCCAGGTAGGGGTTGACGGCCTCCTCCAGGGCCCGCACCTCGGGCCGTCCGGCGATGTGCCGCAGCGCCGCCAGCAGATCACCACGCACCTCGACGAACCGGACGACGTGCCGACCGTGCATGAACACCGAGGTGCGGCACAGCCGCGTGGTGTCGTCCACCCGCGGATCGGGCGACGGGTAGTCGGCGAGCAACCGGGCCACGGTCGGCTCGCTGCCCGGCTTGACGGCGAAGGTGAGCGCGTGTCGGATGACCCCGTCGCCGACCCTCGGCGAGGGCTGCGGGCGGGTCCGCCCCGCGTCGGAGGTCGCGCCACCGGTCTCCCGCAGGACGTGGAACCGCAGCGACCTGGTGTCCCGCACACATCGGTGCAGCGGGCGGACCATCTGGACGTGTTCCTCGCTGTTCACCCAGGCGAGGAAGGGAGGAGCGCTCTCCCACTCGCTGGTGATGAGCCACTGCGAAGGGTTCTCGATCGACTGGCACAACTGCTCGCCGACATGGCCCGGCACCGAGGCCACGTGTCGACGCAACCGCTCGTAGGTCTCCAGAAACCGCTGCTGCGCCCCGTCGTAGAGATCCAGGAGAAGGACGACCCGGAGCGTGGAGTCGTCGAAGACGGACTGCGAGACCCGCTCCGACCCCTCGCGCGGCAGCGGCTGCTTGGCTTCATCCAACATGGTCATCCTGTGCGTGTCTCCTTCGGGCCGGGGTCCGGATCCGGTGCCGGTGTGCGCCACACCGGTGGTCTCGATCGTGTGTCTCCGGCGCGCGGGTGCGCGACTTGCGTGAATCACCCGGGTGATGGGAAACACGGATCGTCCGGAGGGGCATGCGAACCTCGACGCCCGCACCGCTCGCACCGCCGGCACCAGGAGACCCCCATGTCCTCAGACACCGACCACCGGACCCCCGTCCTCGTCGTGGGCGGATCCCTGGTGGGTCTGTCCCTCTCCCTCTTCCTCGGGCGTCTCGGAGTGCCGCACATCCTGGTCGAGCGGCACGCGGCGACCTCGGCGCACCCGCGGGGCCGGGGCAACAACGTCCGGACGATGGAGCTGTTCCGGGTGGCGGGGATCGAGCCGGCGATCCGATCGGCGGCCTCGGCGCTGGCGGGCAACCGAGGCATCCTCCGCACGCCGTCGCTGTCCGGCGCGGAGGAGCGGTGGTTGCTCCGCCACGTCGACGCCGCCGCCGGAGCGGGGCCGCTCAGCCCCACCTCGTGGTGCCTGTGCAGTCAGAACGACCTCGAACCCGTCCTACGGGACGCGGCCCGGGAACTCGGTGGCGACCTCCGATTCTCCACGGAACTGCTCGCCTTCGAACAGGACGCGCGGGGCGTGACCGCCCTCCTGCGCGACCGGGACACCGGCAGGCACCGGACCGTCCGCGCCGACCACCTCGTGGCCGCGGACGGACCGCGCAGCACCGTCCGCGACCGGCTCGGCATCCGCTCGACCGGACCCGGCGACCTCTTCCACAGCGTCAGCGTCGTCTTCCGTTCCAAGACGCTCGCCGACGTCGTCGGAGACCGCCGCTTCGTCGTGTGCTATCTGACGGACCCCCAGGCCGAGGGCGCGCTGCTCCCCGTCGACAACCGGGAGCACTGGGTCTTCCACGCCCCCTGGCACCCGGAACTCGGCGAGAGGCCCGAGCACTTCACGCCCGAGCGGTGCGCCCGGCACATCCGCCGGGCGACCGGGGTGCCCGGGCTCGACGTGGAGGTCACCGGGACGGCCTCCTGGCGCGCCGCCGAACGGATCGCCGACACCTTCGCGGCCGATCGGGTGTTCCTCGCCGGTGACGCGGCCCATCAGATGCCCCCGACCGGGGCGTTCGGCTCCAACACCGGCATCCAGGACGCCCACAACCTGGCCTGGAAGCTCGCCGCGGTACGGGCCGGCTGGGCGGGGCCCGCCCTGCTCGACACCTACGACGCCGAGCGTCGCCCGGTGGCCCGGGCCACCGCCGCCCGCGCCTCGGCCCGTTCACGCGAGCACGGCCACCCCGGATGTCCCCGCGACACCCACGCCGCCGGGACCGCGGACCGCGCGGGCGGGATGGCGGAGGCGGTCTTGGGCTACCGCTACACCCGAGGCGCGGTGCTCGGCGCGTCGTGCGAGGGGGCCGTCTTCACGACCACGCTCGGCGCCCCCGCCGGGCCGGGCGAACGCGCTCCCCATCTGTGGCTGCGCGGAGACCCGTCCCGTCCGGGTCGCTCCTCCACTCTCGACCTGTACGAGCGGTCGATGGTCCTCCTCAGCTCGGCCGACGACACCACGGGGTGGCACGCCGCCGCGCGGGATCTGGCCCGTGAGGGGTCCGTACGGCTCGCCTCCCATCCCATCGGCGTGGGCGCCGACCTCCGTCCGGCCGACGGCGCGGACTGGACCAGGTCACACGGCATCACCGTCGACGGGGCGGTCCTGGTGCGCCCGGACGGCTTCGTGGCCTGGCGTTCTCCGGGACCGGTGACGGACCCCGGCGCGGAGTTGCGGCGGGTCCTGGCCCGTGTGCTGAGAAGGGACTGAGCCTCGACGGTGCCGGCGTGCGAGGGCCAGGGGCGGGCGGGGCGCTCCGCTCCCGGGGCGGGGCGGGGCGGAGCGCCGAGGGGCGAGCCGGGGTCTCAGCCCAGCGAGGCCAGCGCCGCGTTCCAGGTGGCCGAAGGGCGCATGACGGCGGCGGCCTTGGCCGGGTCGGGCTGGTAGTAGCCGCCGATCTCGACAGGGGAGCCCTGGACGGCCGTCAGTTCCTCGACGATCGCCCGCTCGCCGTCGGCGAGCTTCCGGGCGAGGGGGGCGAAGATCGCGGCCAGCTCCGCGTCGTCGGTCTGCGCGGCCAGCTCCCGGGCCCAGTACAGCGACAGGTAGAAGTGGCTGCCGCGGTTGTCGATGCCGCCCAGTCGCCGGGTCGGCGACTTGTCCTCGTCGAGGAACGTGGCAGTCGCGCGGTCGAGGGCGTCGGCGAGCACCCGGGCCCGCGCGTTGCCGGTGGTCTGGGCGTAGTGCTCCAGCGACGGCACCAGCGCGAAGAACTCGCCGAGGGAGTCCCAGCGCAGGTAGTTCTCCTTGACGAGCTGCTGGACGTGCTTGGGCGCGGAGCCCCCGGCGCCGGTCTCGAACAGACCGCCGCCCGCCATCAGGGGAACCACGGACAGCATCTTGGCGCTGGTGCCCAGCTCCAGGATCGGGAAGAGGTCGGTGAGATAGTCGCGGAGCACGTTGCCCGTGACGGAGATGGTGTTCTCGCCGCGCCGGATCCGCCGCACCGAGAGCTCGGTCGCCTCCACCGGGGACAGGATGCTGATGTCCAGGCCCTCGGTGTCGTGCTCGGGGAGGTAGCGGCGGACCTTCTCGATGAGGTTGGCGTCGTGGGCGCGGGAGGGGTCCAGCCAGAAGACCGCCGGGTCGCCGGTGGCGCGGGCGCGGGCGACGGCCAGCTTCACCCAGTCCTTGATCGGGGCGTCCTTGGTCTGGCAGGCGCGGAAGACGTCCCCGGCGGAGACGGTCTGCTCCAGTACGGCGTTGCCGGCCTGGTCGACGAGGCGGACGGTGCCGGTGACGGGGATCTCGAAGGTCTTGTCGTGGCTGCCGTACTCCTCGGCCTTCCGCGCCATCAGTCCCACGTTGGGCACCGAACCCATGGTGGCCGGGTCGTAGGCCCCGTTGGCCTTGCAGTCCTCGATCACGGCCTGGTACACGCCGGCGTAGGAGGAGTCGGGGATCACCGCGAGAGCGTCGTGCTCCTGCCCGTCCGGCCCCCACATGTGACCGGAGGTGCGGATCATGGCCGGCATGGAGGCGTCGATGATGACGTCGGACGGCACGTGCAGGTTGGTGATCCCCCGGTCGGAGTCGACCATGGCGAGCGCCGGGCCCGCGGCGAGTTCGGCGTCGAAGGACGCCTTGATCTCGGCGCCGTCCGGCAGCGACTCCAGGCCCTTGTGGATGCCGCCCAGGCCGTCGTTCGGGGTGAGACCGGCCGCGGCGAGCCGCTCGCCGTGGCGTGCGAAGGTCTCGGGGAAGAAGGCGCGCACCACGTGTCCGAAGACGATCGGGTCGGAGACCTTCATCATCGTGGCCTTGAGGTGGACGGAGAACAGTACGCCCTCCTCCTTGGCCCGGGCCACCTGGGCGGTGAGGAACTCGCGGAGGGCGGCGACCCGCATCACGGAGGCGTCGACGACCTCACCGGCCGTGACCGGAACCGACTCGCGCAGCACGGTGGTGGAGCCGTCGTCGCCCTTCAGTTCGATGCGCAGCGTCCCGTCCTCGGGGATCACCGCGGACTTCTCGGTGGAACGGAAGTCGTCGGCGCCCATCGTCGCCACGTCCGTCCTGGAATCGGCGGTCCAGGCACCCATGCGGTGCGGGTGCGACCGGGCGTAGCTCTTGACCGAGGCGGGCGCGCGGCGGTCGGAGTTGCCCTCGCGGAGCACGGGGTTGACCGCAGAGCCCTTGATCTTGTCGTAGCGGGCGCGGATCTCCCGCTCCTCGTCCGTCTTCGGGTCGTCCGGGTACTCGGGCAGTGCGTAGCCCTGGGATCGAAGCTCGGCCACGGCGGCCTTGAGCTGCGGAATCGAGGCGGAGATGTTGGGCAGCTTGATGATGTTGGCGGCGGGGGTGCCCGCGAGACGCCCCAGCTCCGCCAGCGCGTCGGGGATCCGCTGGTCCTCGGAGAGGTACTCCGGGAAGGCGGCGATGACGCGTCCGGCCAGCGAGATGTCACGGGTCTCCACCGGGACGCCCGCCTGCGCGGCGTAGGCCCGGATCACCGGCAGGAAGGAATACGTGGCCAGGGCCGGGGCCTCGTCAGTGTGGGTGTAGATGATGGTCGAGTCAGTCACCGGGTGCTCCGCTCCACGTCTGCAACATTGCTCGACATCAAGATATCTCTTGGTCGATCCTTGTTCGACCGGGGTCCCGTCGGGTGGTCCGCCCCGCCCTCGGGGTCGCCGGTCGGGTCCGTGGCCTGGGTCCGTTGGTGCGGCACGACCACGGACCCCTGACGCAGCGCGACGGTGCGGGCGGGCGCCGGGATGTGGATCCCCTCCGCGCGGTAGCGCCGGTGCAGCCGCTTCACGAACTCGTGCTTGATCCGGTACTGGTCGCTGAACTCGCCGACGCCCAGGATGACGGTGAAGCCGATCCGCGAGTCCCCGAAGGTGTGGAAGCGGACCGCGGGCTCGTGCTCCGGCACCGCGCCGGTGATCTCCGTCATGACCTCGGTCACGACGTCCGCGGTGACCCGTTCCACGTGGTCCAGGTCGCTGTCGTAGGCGACGCCGACCTGCACGAGGATGGTCAGCTTCTGCTCGGGGCGCATGTAGTTGGTCATGTTCGACCGGGCCAGTTGGCCGTTGGGGATCACCACGAGGTTGTTGGACAGCTCCCGGACCGTGGTCTGGCGCCAGTTGATGTCCTCGACGTATCCTTCCTCGCCGCTGCTGAGCTGGATGTAGTCGCCGGGCTGGACGGTCTTCGAGGCGAGGATGTGGATCCCGGCGAACAGGTTGGCGAGGGTGTCCTGGAGGGCCAGCGCCACCGCGAGGCCGCCCACGCCGAGCGCGGTGAGCAGTGGCGCTATGGAGATCCCCAGGGTCTGCAGGACCACGAGGAAGCCGATCGCCAGGACCAGGATCCGCGTGATGGTCATGAAGATGGTGGCCGATCCTGCGACCCCCGAGCGGGACACGGTCACCGTGCGCACCAGCTCGGCCACGACCCGGGCGGCGGACAGGGTGGCGACGAAGATCAGCAGCACCGTCAGCGTCTGATGCGTGTGGTGCCGGACCGATCCGGTCAGCGGCAGGACCGCCGCCGCCCCCGCCACGCCGCCCGCGACGGCGGTCCACGGCACGATGGTGCGCAGGGCGTCCACGATGATGTCGTCACCGCTCCAGCGCGTGCGGCCGGCGTGCCCGGCCAGCCAGCGCATCAGCAGTCGGAGCAGCAAGGCCCCCACTACTCCGGCGGCCAGGACGACGCCGGCCGGGACGAGGTCGTCCATGGTGAGGGCACGGGTCACCACCGGGCACCTCCGCGGGGGGTCCGGTGGCCGGGGGGCCCTGCCGGTGGCCTGATACGGGGTTGCGTCACGTCGTCACCTGCTCGTTTCCGTCTGGGCCGGTACACCGTTGCCACGGTGGGGAGTTGGCGGCGCCGGCGGACTCATCCTCCCGTATCGGGAGGCCGCTTCCCACCGCCCGGCCCCGATCCCGGCCGGCGGCGGACGCCCGGCCGCCGACCGAGGGACCCGCGCGGGGGCGTCGGGACGGCGGTGCGGGGAGTGGGAGGCGCGCCGGGGAGGGGAACACGTCGCGCTCCGGGAGCGGGAGGCACCACGGGTCCCCGGGCTCGCACCGGAAAGCCCGCCGGAAGCCGGCGGAGAACCGGGGTGCCGAACGCACTCGGGTCAGCCGTCCGGCGGCTTTCCCGGGGGACCGCCCGCGTCCCCTCCCGCCTCGCCCGCCACCGGCGGGGGGACCGGCGGGCGCAGCACGCTGACGACCACCGACGCCGTCAGCACGACGACGATGAAGGCCAGACTGACCAGCGAGGGGATCTCGGGAACGGCGGTGCTGATCGTCTTGTGGGACGCCTGGAGGACGAGCTTGACCCCGATGAAGGCCAGGATGAGCGCCAGGCCCTTGCTGAGGTAGTGGAACCGGTCGAGTAGCCCCGACAGCAGGAAGTACAGGGCGCGGAGTCCCAGGATGGCGAAGGCGTTGCTGGTGTAGACGATGAAGGTGTCGCTGCTGACCGCCAGTACCGCAGGCACGCTGTCGACGGCGAACACGAGGTCGGCTGCCTCGATCGCGGCGACGACGGCGAGCAGCGGGGTGGCGACCCGCTTCCCGGCCTCCTTGACGAAGAAGTGGGGTCCGGCGTACTCGTCGCGCACCGGCACGACTCTTCGCAGCAGGCGCACGGCCAGGCTCCGGCCGGGGTCGAAGCTGTCCTCCTCCTCGCGGAGGATCTTGTAGGTGCTGTAGAACAACACCGCCGCGAAGACGAACAGGACGGCGGTGAAGCGGTTGACGACCGCCACGCCGAGAGCGAGGAAGACGCCGCGGAACACCAGCGCCCCGAGGACCCCCAGGAAGAGAACCCGGTGCTGGTAGGCGCGTGGGACCCGGAAGTATCCGAAGATCAGGGCGAAGACGAAGAGGTTGTCCACGGACAGGCTCTTCTCAAGGAGCCACGCCGTCGTGTACTCCACCCCGGCGGTCGTGCCGACCACGAGGAAGACCACCGCGCCGAAGGCGAGCGCCAGCCCCACCCAGACACAGCTCCAGACGGCGGCCTCCCGGAAACCGATGACATGGGCCTGTCGATGGGCGAGCAGGTCGATCGCGAGGGAGACCACCACCAGGAACGCGAAGAGCATCCACAACCAGAACGGGACGTCATGCACAGGACCGACCTCTCCGTTCCCGCTCCGACGAACGGGATCGACCGCGTGTTTTCGTAAGAGTCTGGGACATTCGGGGGTCGATGTCTCCCCCGGGCGTGCGGGGCGGGGAGGGGGCGCGTGTCGCTTCCGCTGCTCGCGTGGGGAGTCAGCGGGGCGGGGGCAGCCGGTCCAGGAGGGCCCGGAAGTCGGTCGCGGGCGCGAGGGTGCCGAAGGACCGGCCGCCGTCGCCCGCCAAGCGCGACGCGCAGAACGCGTCGGCGACGGCCGCCGGGGCGTGCCGGACCAGGAGCGACCCCTGGAGCACCAGCGCCGCGCGCTCCACGATCCGGCGGGCGCGGGCCTGCGCGTCCGCGGGCGCAGACAGTTCCCCCCTGAGCTCCCGCCAGGCGGTGTCCAGGCGTCGATCCGCGCCCGTCGCGGCCTCGATCTCGGCGCCGAAGGCCTCCACGGACTCCGGTTCCCGCTCCACCGCCCGCAGCACGTCCAGGGCGTTGACGTTGCCCGAGCCCTCCCAGATGCCGTTCAGCGGGGCCTCGCGGTACAGACGGGCCATGCCGAATGCCTCGTCGTAGCCGTTGCCGCCCAGGCACTCCAGCGCCTCGGCGACGGCCATGGGCTGACGCTTGCACACCCAGTACTTCGCCACCGCCGTGGCCAGCCGGAGGAAGGCCCGCTCGCCGGTGTCGCCCCGCACCGCCCGGTCGACGGCGCCGGCCAGGCGGAGCGCGGTCGTGGTGGCCGCCTCCGACTCCAGCCCGAGGTCGGCGAGGACGTTGCGCATCAACGGCTGGTCGGCGAGTCGGGTGCCGAAGACGGTGCGATACCGCGCGTGGTGCGCGGCCTGCGCGAGCGCCGCCCGGGTGCCGGAGGCGGACCCCAGGACGCAGTCCAGCCGGGTCATCGTCACCATCTCGATGATGGTGCGCACGCCCGCGCCCTCCTCGCCGACGGGCCAGGCGACGGTGTCGTCGAACTCCGGTTCCCCGCTGGCGTTGGAGCGGTTGCCCAGCTTGTCCTTGAGTCTCTGGACCCGGAAGGCGTTGCGCCGGCCGTCGGGCAGCACCCGCGGCACCAGGAAACAGGAGAGCCCTCCGGGAGCCTGGGCCAGGACGAGGAACAGGTCGTTCATCGGGGCGCTGGTGAACCACTTGTGACCGCGCAGCCGCCAGGTCCCGTCCGCGTGCTCGGTGGCGGTCGTGGTGTTGGCCCGCACGTCCGTGCCGCCCTGCTTCTCCGTCATGCCCATGCCGGCCAGCAGCCCCCGCTTCCCGGCAGGCGGTCGAAGGCCGGGGTCGTAGACCCGGCTGGTGAGCAGCGGCTCGTACATCGCGGCCAGTTCCGGCGCGTGCCGCAGCGCGGGCACCACGGCGTAGGTCATGGAGACCGGGCAGCCGTGCCCGGCCTCCACCGTGCTCCAGACCATGAACCCCGCCGCCCGCGCCACGTGCGCTCCGGGGCGCTCGTCGGCCCAGGGGGCTCCGGCCAGACCCGCGCCGACGGCCACCTCCATCAGGGCGTGGTAGGAGGCGTGGAAGTCGACCTCGTCGACGCGATGTCCCCACCGGTCGTGGGTGCGCAGCACCGGCGTGTGGCGGTTGGCCTCGTCCGCCCAACGCTGGGCCTCGGCTCCGCCGGCCCTCCTGCCGAGCCTGCCCAGGTCGTCCAGGCACCAGGCGGCCGACTCCCGCCGCACGCCCTCGCCCAACACCGGGTCGTCGGCGACGTCGTGTCCGGTGAGCGGTGGCGGCTGATTGGTCACCCGGTGGGTCACCGCGGTGGGTCGACTCTGGGGCGAGGGGAGTGCGGACACGAGAACTCCTCCGAGGGGCGGGGGGCACGTACGGCGCTCTCATCATCACCCAGGCCGTCGGCCCGGGGGCGTCATCGCGCCGGATGGGCTCCCCGCCCGCCCCGCCCCGTCAGGGCTCCTCACGCGCCGAGCGGCGGGCCCGCGCCGCTCGGCGCAGCCGCCGGTGGCGCGGCGAGGCCGGCTCCGCGACGATGTCGCCGACCATCGTCCGGACCACGTCGGTGAGCCCGTGCAGGGCGGGATGGGGGGCGACGCCCGCGCCCGGGTCCTCGCGCATCTCGCGCACCATGGACCAGCACAACAGCACCATGACGACCACGAACGGCAGGGCCACCAGGATCGTCGCCGTCTGGAGCGCCTCCAGCCCGCCCGCCACCAGCAGTACCGCCGCCACGGACGCCATCAGCACCCCCCACGCCACGACGAGCGGTGTCGGCGGGTGCAAGGCCCCGCGGCTCGTCAGCGAACCCATCACCAGGGAGGCCGAGTCGGCGCTGGTGACGAAGTACGTCATGACCAGCCCCATGGCCACGAACGAGGTGATCGAGCCGATGGGCAGCGCCTCCAACATCGCGAACAGCGACGCCTCCGGACTTCTGGCCACCGCCCCCGCCAGATCCGCCTCCCCGGTCGCCTCCAGCCGCAGAGCCGAACCGCCCATCACGCAGAACCAGACGACCGTCGCCCCGCTGGGCACCAGCAGTACCCCCACCAGGAACTCCCGCACCTTGCGCCCGTGCGAGATGCGGGCGATGAACGTCCCGACGAACGGCGCCCACGAGAGCCACCAGGCCCAGTAGAAGATGGTCCAGCTGCCCAGCCACGCCTGGTCGGAGAAGGCTGCGGTGCGGGTGGCCATCGGCACCAGGTTCGCCACGTATCCGCCCGCGGACGCCGGGATCGTGTCCAGGACGTGGACGGTCGGGCCCGCCACGAGGACGAACGCCGCCAGCACCGCGACCAGCACCACGTTCAGAGTGGAGAGCCACTTGATGCCCCGATGCAGTCCCGAGAACGCGGAGGCGACGAAGGCGGCGGAGAGCGCGCCGATGACGACCAGTTGTGTGGTGCGGCCGGCGTCCACACCGGCCGTGATGTCGAGTCCCTCGGAGACCTGGAGCGCTCCCAGCCCCAGGCTGGTCGCCGTGCCGAACACCGTCGCGAAAACGGCCAACAGGTCGATCGACCGCCCGGGCCACGACGCGGCGGCACGGGCGCCGATCAGCGGCACGAAGGCCGAACTGAGCCGGTTGCTGCGGCCTTTGCGGAACCCCGCGTACGCCAGGGCCAGTCCGGTGATCCCGTAGATGGCCCAAGGGGTGAGGGTCCAGTGGAAGAACGAGTACTCCAGAGCGACCTGCGCCGCCGCGTCGGACTCCGGTGGGGCCCCGCTGTCCGGGGACGGCGTCAGGAAGTGCGTCAGCGGTTCGCCGACGCCGTAGAACATGAGCCCGATCCCCATGCCGGCGCTGAACATCATGGCGATCCAGGCGAGGTTGCCGAACTCCGGCGCGGAGTCGTCGGCCCCCAGCCGAATGCGGCCGAACCTGCCGAAGGCGAACACCAGACACAGGACCAGAAAGAGGTCGGCGGCAACGACGAACAGCCAGCCCAGGTCCGTCAACACCCATCCCAGGGCATCCGATGTGGCGCTGTCGAAGGACTCCCGGCCGAGCCAGGCCCACGACACCACCGCCACCACTGCCGTCATGCCCACGGCGATGAGCGCGCGGTCGGGCGCCGCACGGACCGGCCGCTGATGGGGAATCGGCGTAGGGGTCGGGTGATCGCGTCTCCTGCTCACGCGGCCCCACTATGGTCCGCGGACCCCGCCGTTCGGGGGACGCCGCGCCGCCGTCGTGGCGACTCCCGGACCCCGCCACCCGACGACGCCCCCGGCCGGGCGCGTCAACGACGCACCGAGACCGGCAGCGACTCCAGACCGCGCAACATGATCGTGTCGCGCCACCTCAGGTCGGCCTCGTCGACGTCGAGTTCGATGCCGACGAAGCGGTCGAGCAGCGCCGCGAGGGCCACCTCGCTCTCCAGGCGCCCCAGGAAGACCCCCAGGCAGCGATGCGGCCCCTGGCCGAAGGCCAGGTGGCCCGGGTCGTTCCGGTCCAGGATCAGCCGGTCCGGATCGGGGAAGCGGTCGGGGTCCCGGTTCGCGGCGCCCAGGGAGAGGAGCACCATCTCCTCGGCCGGGATCTCCACGCCGTCCACCACCATGGGCTCCCTGGTGTACCGCAGTGTGGCCATGCCGACCGGAGACTCGAACCGCAGGAACTCGTCGACGGCCATCGCCATGGCCCCGGGACGGGCACGGAGCCAGGCCGCCTGATCCGGATGGCGCAGCAGGGAGAGCACGGCCGTACCGAGCAGGTTCACGGTGGTCTCGTGTCCGCCGATCAGCAGCAGGAAGACCATCGAGAACACTTCCCGCTCGGTCAGCTCGCCGTCGTCGTGGGCGCGTACCAGCTCGGTCAGGATGTCCTCCCGGGGCGCCGCGCGGCGGGTGACCATCAGGTCGCGCACGTGGGCGTTCATCCGGGAGACCGCCTCCTCGAAGGGCATCTCGCCGCCGCGGGTGAGGATCGACGTGGACCAGGCCCGATAGGAGCGCATATCCTCCGGCGGAAACCCGATCAACTCACAGATGATCAGCATGGGCAGCGGGAAGGCGAAATCCCTCACGACGTCGAACCGCTCCCGGTCGCCCACCGCGTCCAGGAGGTCGCCCGCGATCCTCGCCACCATGGGGCGCATCGACTCGACCCGCCGACGCGTGAAGAGCCCTTGGACGAGCCGGCGCAACCTCGTGTGGTCGGGAGGGTCGCTGTTCAGCATGTGCACCACGTCGGCCCCGAGTCCGACCCCAGGAGATCGACGGTCCGCGATCCGCTGGGTGCGCCGGACGTCCTGCCCCAACCGGGGATCCCTCAGGGCGGCGGACACGTCGGCGTACCGGGTCAGCATCCACACCGGAACACCCGAGTAGGCCAGGGTGGCGACGGCGGAGGCGGACCGGATCCTGGCGAGGACGGGGTGGGGGTCGCGAAGGAACGCCGCCGTGTCCGCGTCGGGGCGCTCGGCCGCGTTCACCGCGGGACCCCGACGCGGTGTCCGACGTCGGAGCGAGCGGGCGGCCGGCTCGTCGCCGGGTACCGACGCCGCGTGGGGGAGGCGGTGCGAAAGGGGCCCCCAACGGCCCGGCCACCGGCTTCGCCGGATCCGTGCGAGGTGTCGGCGCGTGATCTCAACGTGCTTCCTCCCGATCGGACGGGGCGTGAGTGTCGGTGGCGCCGAAGACGACGCCGGGGGCCGTGGCGAGTGGGGCGAGGCCCGGGCGGGCGTGTCGCGACCACGCGACCAACCGGGCTCGGCCGGTCCCGACACGGCATCAGACGACGAGGGCGGGGAAGGGCCACCGCCGCACCGGCGCGGGCAGCCACCACGCGAGACCGTCGTGCTCGGCGAAGAGGTCCGCCTCGGCGAAGTCCCCCCGCACCGGTTCGGTCAGCCTCCGGGCGTCGACCCCCTCGCTCAACGCCCGCACCTGGGCGAGGTGGTCCGCCTCGTCCACGGTGAGGAGCTCCAGCGAGCCCCGGCGCCGGTCCCGGACCTCGACGAACCCGGGGCCGCGTCGCCAGAGACATCGGGCCGGGTGATAGTCGGCCCGCCAGCCGTCGGCGGCCTCCGCCGGCGAACCGTGCACGTGCCGCGGCGGATACAGGTGGTGGTAGAGCCGACGCTCGACGCAGCCGTCGTCGCAGACCGCCTCCCACAGGACCACCATCCCCCGCGCGGTGGCCTCCTTGACGGACAGCAACGCGAGGGCCGACACCACGGGCGCGTCCACGCAGAGCCGGACGGGCTCCACCAGCCGTACACACCTCACGCCCGCCGCGTGCAGGCGTGTCACAGCGGCGTCCGCCGGATGTCCGAGGCACGCCGTGCCCAATCGTGTCCCCGGCAGGCGCCACGCGGAGGGATCGTGGTCGAGCCACGTCTCGACGGTCACGACGATCCCCTCCGGCACGACCTCAGCCCGAGACGAGGGCATGGTGCGCCTCCCCTTGCCGGGCGAAGTCGTGCCGGTGCTCCACCCGCATCAGCATCTGGTTGTCGGACTCGACCGCGACCTGGACCCAACTGCCGTCGTCGTGGAAGAGCAGCCCCTGGTCCGTCCAGCGATCGATCACGGGCGCGACCGTTCGCGATCCGCCGGGGACCTCACGGGCCAGGGCGGCGGCGGAACGAGGGCGGTGCAGCAGCCGGAACAGCGCCGACTCCACCGGGTCCGAGATCTCGACGGCGTCCCAGCGGTAGTCCTTCCTGGTGTTCACCAGCAGAATCCGGTCGCCCGTGTCGTGGAAGGTGAGACGGCTCGTCGGATACTCCTCGCGCCACCGCTCCACCGCCTTGCCCAGGGCGTCGGCCGGGTCCGGCCCGATGCCGCGAGGAGCGGCCGTGAAGACATAGGCGAGATCCGCGAGTTCGCCCGGCGGCAACCGATAGGTCTCGCCGTACTGGAAGGCGGGTCGGGTGATGTCGAAGCCCAGCTCAGGGCGGTCGTGGTACGGACTGAACCGCTCCACGACGATCCGTCCGGCGCTGGTGGGCGGCTCCAGGTGGTGCAGCAGGGGCAGCTGACGGATCACCGGCTCGTAATCCTCCGCCGTCTCGCCCGGGAACCCGTACAGGTGGTTCCACGCGACGGTCACTCCGGCACTCTGGGCGTCCCGCAGCGCGCGCACGTTCTGGCAGCCCGTCACACCCTTGTCCATCAGGCGCAGCACCCTGGTGCTCAGGCTCTCGATACCGGGTTGTACCTGGACCGCCCCCGACTCGGCGAGCAGTCGGAAGTGTTCCCGGCGAAGGTTGGCCTTGACCTCGAAGTGCAGCCGCAGGTCTACGGGGAGACCCGCGAGCGTCCGCAACACGGTGTCGAAGTAGCGCATGTCCAGGATGTTGTCCACGACCTGCACGTCCAGTATCCGGTGCCGCTCGCTGAGGCGGAGGACCTCGGCGAGGAAGACCTCCGGTTCCTTGCTGCGGAACGCCATGGACGTGCCGTTCAGCCCGCAGAAGGCACAGTGGTGCTTCTCCCCCCACCAACAACCTCGGGAACCCTCGACCACCAACTTGGGTTCCACCCAGTCGGCCACGGCCGACGCGTCGAACGTCTCGTAGAACGCGTCGTAGTCCGGGGAGCGGATCGCCGCGGGCGGAAGCGGCCTCGCGGCGATGGCGTTCACGGCCGAGGCGCCGGAGGACTCCCGCCAACACAGGCCGGGGACATCGGACAGGTCCGGCGCACCATGGCCGGCGGCCGGAGGGTCGCCCAAGGCCCCGAGGACGGCCGGGAAGGCCCGCTCCCCCTCGCCACGCACCACGAAGTCGAGGAAGGGGAAATTGCGATGCAGGGCCGCGCCCTGAGGCCCGTCGCAGTTGGCCCCGCCGAAGACGATCCGGATGCGGGGGCAGGCCTCCTTCAACAGACGCGCCGCGGCGAGGCTCGCGGTGTTCTGTTGGAAGGTGGTGGTGAAGCCCACCAGATCCGGTGGATCCTCGCTCAACTCGTCCACCAGGTGGCGGACGAACCCCGGGGCCAGGGCGCGCGCCGCCCTGGCCAGCCCCCGTTCGCGCTCCCGGGCGCCGTTCGCGGCCAGGAAGCGGAAGTAGTCGGCGAACCCGACGGGATCGGGGCCCTTGCCGTCGTCCGACGGATCGTCCCCGTACAGGGCTCCGGCGAACGCCCAGTCACCGACGCCCTGGAAGTACGACTTCTCGGAGAAATAGGTGTAGGCGTCGAGGTCGAAACCGGCGCGCTCCGCCGTCCACTCCGCGAACTCCAGGTTCGCGTAGCGGACATCGACGTCGTGGCCGTGTTCGGCGGCGACGGTGTGCAGGATGCCCAGAGCCAACGAGGGGACGTCGAGTGCTCCCCACGGCATGTGCACCAGGATGACACGCATGAGTGATCGCTTTCGTCGTGGCGGCGGGGGCCGGATCGCGGGTGATCGTCCCGGGCTGCTCCGGGGCGGGCGCGCCCCGGAGCAGCGGTGCTCACTTCTCCCCGGCGGCTCGCGGTCCGGCCTGCTGCGGCCTGACGGGCTCGGCCTTCGTGATGTCGATCGTGGACGCCATCACCACCACCGCGCCGCGGTCGCGCTCAGGGGCGCTGATCGGGTCGTTGCGCACACTGCGTCGCTTCATCGTTCCTCACCTCCTTTCCCGGAGTCGGGGTGATCCGGCCCCGGACGGCGGCCGGACGGATGGGGGTGGGGCGCCGCGGGCCCCGACGAACCGGAGGACCTCGGCGAGCACCCTCGCGTGGTCGCCGCTCCGGCGACTTCGGTGCCCGCCGCCCACGCGGAGCGTCTCGTGCGGGAGTCCCAGGCGCCTGAGTTCCTCCGCGTACCGGTCCACCTGGCCGGGCGGGCAACGGGAGTCGGCAGGGGAGGAGACGAGCAGGACGGGCGCCCGCACCCGGTGGACGTAGGTCATGGGACAGGCGGCCCGATAGCGTTCGGGAACCTCGTCCGGGTCGCCGCCGAAGAGCCGTCGATCCACCGCCCGCAGCGCGGGGGTCGTGGCGTGGTGCGCCGCCACGTAGTCCGCGATCGGGTAGGCCGCGACGCCCCACGACCACAGGTCGGGCTGGACGCCGAGCGCGAGCAGGGTCAGGTAGCCGCCCCAGGAGAAGCCGCACAGGCCGGTTCGGTCCGGGAGGGCCACCTCCTCGGCGGTCAACTGGGCCCGCACGGCCGCGAGGTCCTCGATCTGCGCACGACCCACCCGGTGGCCCCAGTCGTGCTGCCACCGCGGCCCGTACCCGGTGGAACCCCGGTAGTTGGCGCGCACCACGGCGTGGCCGGTTTCGACCAGCGGGGCGATCCGAGGATCGTGGCAGTCCCGGTCGTGAGTGGCGGGCCCCCCGTGCACCAGGAACACCGTGGGCCACGGTCCCTCGCCCGGTGGTGTGGTGACGAAACTGTGCACACGGCCGCCCGTCCGGGCGGCGGTCCACCGTTCGGAACGCCGGGCGGCGTCCGGACTCGCCGATCGATCCTCCGCCTCGCAGTGGGCGGACCCCGGGCCCAGGACCAGGGGACGGGGCGGCGTCCCCTCCCGGCTCCAGACCGCGTGCAGGGTCGAGTCGGGCGCCGACGACAGATCGTGCAGTGTGCCGGCGGGCAGCGGCACGCTCGACCGGGTGCCGTGGTCCGGGTCGGCCCAGACGAGTCGACTGCGGCCCGCCCGGTCGTGCTGAACCAGGACGCCTCGGCCCGGCCCGTGCCAGCGTGCGGAGATCTCCGAGGGGAAGCACAGGCCGGGGACGACACGGGGGAGCGGCTCCGTCGTCGGTCGCCAGGTGGCCACGCGGTATCCTCGGGCGTCCTCCAGCACCAGAAGCAGGAGAGCCCCGTCGTCGGGGTGGAACTCCATCGGCCAGATCCGAGCGCCCGGGCTTCCCCGCAGGGTATGACGATCGCCGCCGCGGCAGGGCCACAGCACGACGGCGTCGGCCCCGTCGGGCTCGCCCGCCAGAACCAGCGACTCGCCTGCGGGTGTCATGTCGATCAAGGTGACGCATCCGGGGAGCGAGCCCAGAAGTCGAGCCGGGCCCGAGGGCGCGCCCAGATGGCAATGCGAGGCGCCCCCGCCGCCTCGAACCGCCGCGGCGAGCGAACCGGTGCGATCGAACGCGATGCCGTGGGCGGCGCCCGGTGGTACGCCCCCCAGCGCCGGGGAGGCCGGTCCGCCGGTGAAGGGCTGGCGGCGCCATGTGCCCTCGCCCGCGTCGTCGGAGTCGAACCACCACACATGCTCGCCGTCGGGTTCGATCTCGCTCAGTTCCACGCCCTCGGGATGGTCGGTGAGGACCCGCCGGCGGTCCGTCGCGAGATCCCACGCCACGACCTGCGGACGACCGTCGATCAGTCGGGTCTCGACCGCTCGGCCCGGGTGGCGGGTGGCGAACCCGGGCGCCTGTGCGGTGTCCGACACGGGCTGTCCTCTCGTCGGCGCGTGGGTCGCAACGTCGGTGGCGCACCGCCGGCGACGCGGAGCCGGCCGGGAGGGGCGCTCTTGTGTGGTGCGTCGGATCGCCGACGCGGGCGCCGACGGCCTGTGGTCACGGAGGAGTTCGTCGTGGTCCGGTCGAGTTCGGCGGACTCGTGCCAGCCGACCCCGCGCTTATTGCCGACCGAAGGGTTTCGGGTCCGTCTCGGGCGGCGCCCCGCGGAATCGATCATCGGCGGCTCAGTCTAGGTTTCGCCCGAAAGCCTTTCAAGACGCCTGCGTCGACGTGGTCGATATACGGCCATGCGGAGAGGTCGATCGATCTCGCCTTCGTGGGAGACCGCGAACGCCGCGTGGAAACGGCGAAGGGGCGCCCGCCGTAGATGCCGTTGCTGTCGGGGATGGTGAGGGAGTCGGTGCCTGTGATCGCCGGAGTGGCGCGTGGGTGCGGTGTGGTGCGGGTGCTCGCGGTGAACGGAGTGGGATTTTCCTCGAACGTGGGCGTCCGGGGTCCACCGAATGGTGGCGCGGGCGTCAACCGGACAAGGCGGCGGTCGGTGGACGTTTCTCGGCGGGTGCGGGGCTTAGAAAGGAGTGGTGGGGAAAATCCCCGGGCGCTCCGATACGGGCAGCGTCCCACCCGAGCAAGAAAGGCCATTCGCACAGATGCGTGGAGATCTCATCGACCGGCTGACTATATCGGCGGGCACGCTTACGGAAGAGAGCGGCGGGGCTATTCCTTCCCCGGGATCGCTGCCCGTGACGCTCGCCACTCCCCTGGCCATCTCCGCGGCGCTGTGCCCCGGCCACGTCATCGCGGTGACAGTGGTCGGCGGCCTCGCCGTCGACTACGCCGTGAACGGCTGAGCGAACGGTACGTGAGTGAACCCCCGGGCCGGCCCGGGGGTTCACTCACGTACCGGGAAGTCGCCACCGTGAGAGTCCGACGCTCACTCGCCGGGAGCGCGGACGGGAGCGAGTGGCCCTCCCTCGCCGGCGAAGGCGTGCGGGAGCGGGCGCAGGCCCGGTGACCGACACGGCCGGGCGGGCGCCCCTTCGGGGGCCTAGCCTCGCGCTTTCAGGCGGCAGAGCGTCCGGTGGGTGATCAGAAACGCGGAGAGTGCTCCTGACCTGCAACGATGGGACTTGTCTAGGGTCCAGGCCGTCGCAGGAAAGAAGCACTCTCCAGGTGAAGAAGCGTATCGGGTCCTACCCGCGTGTCCGTACCGAAGGCGGTGGTCGCGGGGTGGTTTCCCAGGCCGGTGGGGTGCTGCTGGTGGAGACGGTCCGTAAGACCGGTCTGGATCAGGCGATATCGGCGGCGTTGGCGCCGTGGCGCAAGCCGCGGGCGGTGCATGATCCGGGCAAGATCCTGCTGGATGTGGCGCTCGCGGTCGCGCTGGGCGGCGACTGCCTGGCGGACGTGGGCATGCTGCGGGCGGAGCCTGCGGTGTTCGGGCCGGTGGCTTCCGACCCAACGGTGTCCCGGCTGGTCGACGCGCTGGCAGCGGGCGGGAAGCGTGCGCTGACCGCACTGCGCCAGGCACGCGCTCAAGTCCGTGAATACGTGTGGGAGTTGGCCGGTGACGTGGCGCCGGATGCGGCCGGGCAGGTGGTCGTGGACCTGGACGGGGTGCTGGTGATCGCGCATTCCGAGAAGCAGGATGCGGCCGCGACCTGGAAGAAGACCTTCGGGCATCATCCGCTGATGGGGTTCGTCGACCACGGCCGGGGCGGGTCCGGGGAGCCGGTGGCCGCTCTGCTGCGGCCCGGGAACGCGGGCAGCAACACCGCAGCCGACCACATCGAAGTCGCCCGGCTCGCGCTGGCGCAGCTGCCGAAGAAGTACCGGCGCGGACGGCAGACGCTGCTCCGCACCGACTCCGGCGGGGGCACCCATGAGTTCGTCGACTGGCTGTGCGCCCGCGGCCGGTGGCTGTCCTACTCGGTCGGCATGACCATCACCGATGCCATCCACCACGCGGTCCTGAAGGTCCCGGCATCGGCCTGGACGCCGGCCGTCGAGCCCGACGGCGAGATCCGCGACGGCGCCTGGGTGGCCGAGCTCGACGGCGACTGCCTCAAGGGCTGGCCCAAGGGGATGCGGCTGATCGTGCGGAAGGAACGGCCGCACCCCGGCGCCCAGTTGCGTCTCACCGACGCCGACGGCATGCGCCTGACCTGCTTCGCCACCAACACCAAGAACACCCCGATCGCCGCGCTGGAGCTGCGGCACCGCCAGCGGGCCCGCGCCGAGGACCGCATCCGCGCCGCCCGCGCCACCGGCCTGCGCAACCTCCCCCTGCACGACGCCGCGCAGAACCAGATCTGGCTGGAGATCGTCCAGATCGCCCTCGACCTGCTGGCCTGGATGCCGATGCTCGCCCTCACCGGCACCGCCCGCCGGTGGGAGCCCCGCCGCCTGCGGCTGCGGCTGTTCTCCGCGGCCGCTCAGCTCGTCACCACCGGACGCCGCCGCATCGTCCGCCTCGCCAGACACTGGCCCTGGACCGGCCTGATCACCGAAGCCCTGCAACGGCTCGCTGCCCTGCCCAACCCCGGCTGACCAGCAACGTCCCGTCCCTACGAGCAGCACCACCCGACCGGAGCCGTGGAACCCGGCGCCCACCCGACGCGACAGCCGGGCCACCAGCCTGCCCACCTGCAGAAAAAGCCACCCCGAACAAGCCGAAAGGGTCCGTCAGCAAGCTGACAGACCCTCATGCAAGATCGAGGCTAGAAGAAGCCCAGCTTCTTCGGCGAGTAGCTCACCAGCAGATTCTTCGTCTGCTGGTAGTGCTCCAGCATCATTCGGTGGGTCTCCCGGCCGATACCGGACTGCTTGTACCCGCCGAACGCGGCGTGGGCCGGATAGGCGTGGTAGCAGTTCGTCCAGACGCGTCCCGCCTGGATGGCGCGGCCGGCACGATAGGCCGTGTTGATGTCCCGTGTCCACACGCCCGCGCCGAGACCGTACAGCGTGTCGTTGGCGATGCTCATCGCGTCGTCGAATTCTTCGAACGGCGTCACCGAGACGACAGGGCCGAAGATCTCCTCTTGGAAGATCCGCATCCTGTTGTGTCCCTCGAAGATGGTCGGCTGCACGTAGTAGCCGCCCTTCAGTTCTCCCTCGTGGCGTACGCGCTCGCCGCCTGTGAGCACCTTACCGCCCTCTTGGCGGCCGATGTCGAAGTAGGAAAGGATCTTCTCCAACTGGTCGTTGGACGCCTGCGCGCCGATCATCGTGTCGGTGTCCAGTGGGTGACCGGGTGTGATGCGCTCGGTGCGCGCGACGGCCGCTTCGAGGAACTCCGCGTAGTGCCCACGCTGGATCAGGGCGCGGGACGGGCATGTGCACACCTCGCCCTGGTTCAGGGCGAACATGGTGAAGCCCTCCAGCGCCTTGTCCCGGAAGTCGTCGTCCCTCGCCCACACGTCGTCGAAGAAGACATTGGGTGATTTGCCCCCCAGCTCCAGGGTGACGGGCTTGATGTTCTCCGAGGCGTACTGCATGATCAGCCGCCCGGTGGTGGTCTCGCCGGTGAACGCCACCTTGGCCACCCGCGGACTGGAGGCGAGCGGCTTCCCCGCCTCCGCCCCGAACCCGTTGACGATGTTCAGCACCCCCGGGGGGATGAGGTCCGCCACCAGGCTCAGCCAGTAGTGGATGGACGCCGGCGTCTGCTCGGCGGGCTTCAGCACGACGGCGTTCCCGGCGACGAGGGCGGGCGCGAGCTTCCACGCCGCCATCAGGATCGGGAAGTTCCACGGGATGATCTGTGCGACGACGCCCAGCGGCTCGTGGAAGTGGTAGGCGACCGTGTCGTCGTCGACCTCGCCCAGCGACCCCTCCTGTGATCGGATGACCCCCGCGAAGTAGCGGAAGTGGTCGATGGCCAGGGGGATGTCGGCCGCCAGGGTCTCCCGGACAGGCTTGCCGTTCTCCCAGCTCTCGGCGACGGCCAGCCGCTCAAGATCGGCCTCCATCCGATCGGCGATCCTCAGCAGGACCCCGGAGCGCTCGGCGGCCGAGGTCCGCGCCCACCCCGGCGCCGCCGCGTGGGCCGCGTCCAGGGCGCGCTCGACGTCCTCCGCCGTGCCGCGGGCGACCTCGGTGAACGGCTCGCCGTTCACGGGGGACGGGTTGTCGAAGTACCGGCCGCGCACCGGGGGGACGTACTCGCCGCCGATGAAGTGGTCGTATCGCGGCCGGTAGGAGACGATCGCGCCGTCGGTGCCGGGCGAGGCGTAGCGGGTCATCGGGTCTCTCCTTGTCGATGCCTCGTCCGGTGGACGGGGCTCGGAAGCGGGGGCGCGGGCGAGCCCTCGTGGAGCGGGGCGGGACTCCCAGCACACCGACCGTGTCGAAAAGGCCGGTGTCCGGAGGCTAGGGGGCGGGACGTTGCGGTCAGGTTGCGCCGCGCGGGTGTCGCCTGTGGCGCGGCGTCCTGGGGGCGGCCGGCCGGGGCAGGGGGCGACCGGCAGGTCTTCGGGTGGAGGCGGCGGGAGCGGTCGCGACGGACCCATGGTCGAGACGGCGGGGGACGGGGACCGACGGACGAGGCGAAGGCGGCGGACCGCTGTCACCGGGACGGCGGACGCCGACCGGGGAGGCGTGAACGGGGCGCCCCGGCGGCCCGCCTGGCCGCCTCCTCGGCGAGCGCCCTGGACGTGGGCACGGCGAGCTCGTCCTCCAACGCGGCCAGCCGGGCGCCCACCGCGGCCGTCGGTCGCACGGCCGCGAGCGCGCGCCAGACATCGAGGTCGTCCTCGCCCCAGGGGGCGTGCGCCCAGTCGGTGAGCAGGTCCGGATCACCGCCGGCGACGAGAGCGCGGCGGAGCGTGTCGGCGACCCGGCGCCTCAGGCGGACCACGGCCGGGGCGCGGGAAGCCGGCAGCAGCGGGCCGCCGTAGGCCGCGAGCGCCGCGCCGACCGCGCCCGCGTTGAGGCGCCGCTCCACGACGGACAGATCGCAGTCCACCGGAACGGTCAGCCGGTACGGACGCGACGCCAGTCGTCCGGCCCCCAGGGTCCGCCGGAGGCGGGCGAGTTCGGCGCGCAGGGTCACCGCGGTGACCGCCTCGTTCTCGTACAAGGCACAGAGGAGTTCGTCTCCGGTCAGCCCCTCGGGGTGGCGGGAGAGCAACAACACGATCTCGCTGTGCCGGCGGCTCAGGCGCATGCGGAGCCCGTCAAGGGTGAGCCGGGCCTCGCTTCGCCCCAGCGCGTGGAGCAGGCAGGTCGTCCCGGCCGGGCGGAGGGGGGACGAGAGGGCGAGGTGGGACTCCGCCGCGCGGGCCACCGCGTGCACGAAGCCCAGACTGTGCGGGTGGGCCAGCCGATCACCGCCGGTGATGTCGATCGCGCCGAGCACCCGGCCCGTCCACGGGTCGTGGACCGGCGCCGCCGCGCAGGTCCACGGCTGGACGCGCCGGACGAAGTGTTCGGCGGAGAAGATCTGAACCGCGTGACCGACCGCCACGGCCGTGCCCGGGGCGTTGGTCCCGACCGCGCTCTCCGCCCACCGCGCCCCGGGGACGAAGTTCATCCGGGACGCCCGCCTGCGGGTCGCCGGGTGTCCTTCGACCCACAGCAGCCTGCCGTGGGTGTCGCACACGGCCACCAGATGCTCGCCGTCCGCCGCGAAGGAGCCGGTGAGTTCGCGGACGAGGGGCATCACCCGGGCCAACGGATGCTCGGAGCGGTAGGCGGCCAGATCGTCGTCGAGGAGTTCGACGTCCGCCGTGTCCTCCGGACCGACCCCGGCCTTCGCCGAGCGGCGCCACGATTCCGCCACGACTTCGCGGACGGGGCGGGGCACGGTGCCCAGACGGGTGAACGTCTCGTGTGCGCGGCGCAGAGCGCGAGAGCGCTCCACGGGGTCCGCGCCCGCGGCCAGAGCCACCCATGGATCACCCATTCCGGCCTCCCGCGACGGTGATGCGAAAGGCCTCATGGTCACCCCGGTCGGGAAGGGCGACAACCGTCTCGGCCGGTCCTTCGCCCGGACGTGTCACCGGGGTTCCGACAGGAGATTGACGAGCCGGATGTAGCGCGTCCAGTCCCACAGGGGGCCGGGGTCGACGTGATCGCTGCCGGGCACCTCGTGGTGCGCGATGATCCGTGAGCGGTCCTTGGGGATGCCGTATCGGTCGCAGACTCCCGCCGTGAGCCGCGCCGACCGCTCGTACATGGCGTGAGTGAAGAACCACGGCCGGTCCACCCATCCCTCGTGCTCGATTCCGACGCTGCGGGTGTTGTGGTCCCAGTTGCCCGCGTGCCAGCCGATGTCGGCCTCGCGCACGCACTGGGCCAGTCGCCCGCGCGACGAGACGACGTAGTGCGCGGAGACCCTCCTCGTCGGATCACCGAAGATCGCGAGCGTGTCCTCGTAGGTCTCCTGGGCGACGTGGATCACGACGTGGTCGATCGGGTGGGTGAGGGGCCGCTCGGCCACCGTGTAGTTGGCCGGGTCGGCCGGACTCCACTCGGCGGACGGATCGTCGACGTACGTGGCGCGCGCGGCGGCGGGGGCGACCGAGAGGAGGGAGCCGGGGAGCGCGGCGAGGGCGGCGCCCGTCAGGAGCCGCCTCCGGCTGGGCAACGGTCGTGCTCGTTCCATGGCGGGTCGCCTTTCCAGATTCACGACCTCGGGGAGAGCCCTGCGAGGGCGGTCCGAAGCCGCCGGGTGGGTGGGAGGTGGAGTGGGCGCCGGTGTGGCGCCGCGATCCGGCAGTGCGTGGTCGGTGAGGGTCCGGCCCCGCGCACCGCGGGTGCCGCGCCGGTCACGCTACGACGCTCCGAGGTGGGGCACGGGGGAGACATCCGGATTCGGTGGACGGCCGCCCCCTTGTGGGGAACTCGGTCACTCGAACGGGCGAGAGGCCGTGACGACGCGGGGGACCCGGCCTGGGCGAACCGCCCCGAGGGCCTGGCGGGACAGGATCCTCGGGGGTGGGTAGGGGTAGCCTCTCAGGGGTTTCTCCGGGCCGCCGGGCGGAACCGCGGACGACGTCGAGCCGTTCTCAGGACAGAGAGACCGGCAGAGGCCGGGCGAGGAGGCGACACCATGTCGAAGAAGGCGAAGATCGCTGCGGGAGGCGCGGCGATCGGACTCCTGCTGCTCATCTGGCTGCCGTGGTGGGCGGCCCTCCTGATCATCGTGGGAGTTCCGGCCGCCGCGTATCTCGCGCTCGACCCCTCGCAGCGCGACCGGCTGCGTCGGAACACCCGGCGTCAGTTGGGCCGTTGATCACCTTCCCGGAACGGAGTGCCGCCCTCGCGCGGGGCGCACGTCGGCCGAGCGTGGCGCCCGCCGTTCCCGGAGGGCGCGGCGGCGGTGCCCGCCCTCTCGCCCAGGTCGCCTCGCGCCGACCGGGCGGAAGGCGGGTGCGGGCCGAGCGCCCCGACACCGCCGAGCCGAGGTCCCGACCGCGGAAAGGAGCGACCGCGTGCGGCGCTTCGAACGACTGGCCCACATCCGACGGCTCGACCCGCTGGCCGACGCCCACGAGATCTATCGGCTCACCTCCGCCTACGAGTTTCCCTGGGACTTCACCCGGGCGTTGGAGCTGGCCCTCTACCGCACGTACGCGGTCCCGAGCATCGGTCGGCTGCTGGCCCGCACGCGGGAGCTGACCGAGCGGACACAGCGGCGCTACGACGACACGTCGCTGCTCCTCGACGCCATCGTCGAGCACGGTTTCGGCAGTGAGGAGGGCAGGACGGCGATCCGCCGGATCAATCGGATGCACCGGTCCTATGACATCTCCGACGACGACATGCGGTACGTCCTGTGCACCTTCGTCGTCACGCCCAAGCGGTGGATCGACGCCTACGGGTGGCGCCGGCTCTCCCGGCACGAGATCGTCGCCTGCGCCGCCTACTACGGAACCCTCGGCAGGGCGATGGGAATCAGGGACGTGCCGCGCACCTACACCGAGTACGAGAGCGTCCTGGACGCCTACGAGGAGGAGCGCTTCGGGTGGGATCCCGAGGCCAGGCGGGTCTCCGACGCCACGCTCGACCTGATGTGCTCCTGGTACCCGCGCCCCCTCGCCCCGGTACTCCGGGCCTCCACCCTGGCGCTTCTGGACGACCACCTGCTGCGCGCCTTCCGCTACCGGCCGCCGGGAGACCACACCCGCGCGCTGGTGAGGCACGCGGTACGGCTGCGCGGGCGCGCGGTCAGACTGATGCCACCGCGACGGGCGCCCCACCACGCACGGCAGAACCGGGAGATCAAGAGCTATCCGGACGGCTACCGGCTGGCGGAGCTGGGCACCCGCCCGGTGCCGGGGGCGCGCGGCTGCCCTGCCCGGCCTTCGGGACGGACGGCGAGGACGGCTGACTGAGAGCCCGACCGCCGCCGGGCGTCGGCGCGTGAGCCCGGACACGAGCACCGTACGCGCTCCGCCCCCGCCTCAGTCGGCTATGCCCTCCATCGCGAGTATCCGCTCGACGCCGACGCGCACCACCAGTTCCCCCGGCGAGGCGTTGCGAGCCCCGAACTCCTCCGCCCGCTCCTCGCCCATGTACCGGCCCCCGATCCTCGTGGCCCAGCGGCGCACCTCCTCCGGGTCCTCCGACAGCCGAGCCCGGCCACGCAGGACGACGAAGCCGAAGGGCGGCCGGTCGTCGTCCACGCACAGGGCGACCCTTCCGTCCCGGGCCAGGTTGCGTCCCTTCACCGAAGACTTGCTCGTGTTGAACACCAGGTCGTCCCCGTCCAGCAGGAACCAGATCGGAGCCACGTGCGGACCGCCGTCGGCCCGCACCGTGGACAGTTTGCCCGTGCGGGTGCCGGACGAGACGAACTCCCGCCACTCCTCGTCGGTCATCTTCCGTGCCATGTCCCTCTCCTCCCTTGCCCCCGGTCCCGCGGTGGGGAAGGCTGGCGTCCCGGGTCCCCCGGCCAGGGGGCCCGACACGTCCGGCATCGGCGGAGCTCGACACGGGGAGATCGCGACATGGCGCACGACAAGGGGCTGGGATGGCTGCTCGACGACCTGACCGAGCGCGTCGAACCCGTACGGCACGCCATGATCCTGTCCGGTGACGGACTGGTGACAGGGACAAGCACGGGGCTGCGGCGTGAGGACGCCGAGCATCTCGCCGCCGTCTCGTCCGGGCTGCACAGCCTTGCCACGGGGTCCGGACGTCACTTCGGGGCCGGGCGGGTGCGGCAGACCATGGTGGAGTTCGACGACGCCATACTGTTCGTCGCCGCCGCGGGCGAGGGCAGTTGCCTGTGCGTCCTCACCGGTGGCGACTCCGACATCGGGCAGATCGCCTACGAGATGACCCTGCTGGTGAACCGCGTCGGCGAGCACCTCGCCGTGGACGACCTCCGAGCCGTCCCTGCCCCCGCCGCCGAATCCTGAACCGACGTGTGCGGGTGCCGGAGCGCCCGCCGCGTGCCTCAGAGCCGGCCGACGTCCGTCACCCGGATCACGGCGCGACCCTCGGCGTCGGAGGCCGTGAGATCCACCTCCGCGCTGATGCCCCAGTCGTGGTCGCCGTTGGGATCGTCGAAGATCTGGCGCAGGCGCCACAGCCCGTTCCGCGGCTCCTCCTCGATGAGCAGCAGTCGGGGCCCGCGGGCGTCCGGGCCGGTGCCCAGGTCGTCGTACTCGTCCCAGTAGCCGTCCATCGCCTCACCCCAGGCGTCCGCGTCCCAGCCGGCGTCGGCGTCCATCTCGCCCAGCTCACGCACGTGATCGAGGGCGGCCAACTCCACCCGGCGGAACATGGCGTTGCGCACCAGGACCCGGAAGGCACGGGCGTTGGCGGTGACGGGCCTGACCTGGTCGGCCTTCTCCTGGGCCTCCTCGGCGGTCAGTTCCTCGGGGTTGGCCAACTGCTCCCACTCGTCCAGCAGGCTGGAGTCGACCTGGCGGACCATCTCGCCGAGCCACTCGACGAGGTCCTGGAGGTCGTCGGACTTGAGATCGTCCGGGATGGTGTGGTCGAGCGCCTTGTACGCGCCGGCCAGGTAGCGCAGCACGATCCCCTCGGTGCGCGCCAGGTCGTAGTACGAGATCAGCTCCGTGAAGGACAGCGCCCTCTCGTACATGTCCCGGATCACGGACTTCGGGGAGAGGGGGTGGTCACCGACCCACGGATGGCTGCGGCGGTAGGTGTCGTAGGCGTGGCCGAGCAACTCCTCCAGGGGCTTGGGGTACGTGACGTCCTGGAGGCGCTCCATGCGCTCCTCGTACTCCACGCCGTCGGCCTTCATCGCCGCGACCGCCTCCCCCCGTGCCTTGTTCTGCTGCGCGGCGAGGATCTGCCTCGGGTCGTCCAGCGTGGACTCCACCACCGAGACCATGTCCAGCGCGTACGACGGGGACGCGGGATCGAGCAGGTCGAACGCGGCCAACGCGAAGGTGGAGAGCGGCTGGTTGAGCGCGAAGTCCTGTTGGAGGTCGACGGTGAGCCGGAAGTCGCGATCCTCGGCGTCGGGTCCCGCCGTCCTCTCGACGATCCCGCCGTCCAGCAGCGACCGCTGGATGGCGATCGCCCGGCGGATGTGCCGCAGCTGGTTTTTGCGGGGTTCGTGGTTGTCCTCCAGCAGTCGGCGCATCGCGTCGAAGGCGTTGCCCGGGCGGGCGATCACCGACAGCAGCATGGTGTGTGTGACCCGGAACCTGGACGTCAGCGGCTCGGGGTCGGAGGCGATGAGCTTCTCGAACGTCTTCTCCGTCCAGGAGACGAAGCCCTCCGGGGCCTTCTTGCGGACCACCTTGCGACGTTTCTTGGGATCGTCCCCGGCCTTGGCCAGGGCCTTCTCGTTCTCGATCACGTGCTCGGGGGCCTGGGCCACGACCAGCCCCGCCGTATCGAAACCGGCCCGTCCCGCCCTGCCGGCGATCTGGTGGAACTCCCGGGCGCGCAGCGTTCGCACGCGACTCCCGTCGTACTTCGTGAGCGCCGTGAACAACACCGTCCGAATGGGGACGTTGACGCCGACCCCGAGGGTGTCGGTCCCGCAGATCACCTTCAACAGCCCCGCCTGCGCCAGCTTCTCCACCAACCGGCGGTACTTGGGCAGCATCCCGGCGTGGTGCACCCCGATGCCGTGCCGGACGTACCGGGAAAGGTTCCTGCCGAACTTGGTGGTGAACCGGAAGCCGCCGATCAGCTCGGCGATCCGGTCCTTCTCCTCCCGGCTGCACATGTTGATGCTCATCAGGGCCTGTGCGCGCTCCACCGCCTGGGCCTGGGTGAAGTGGACGATGTAGACCGGGGCCTGCCGGTGCGACAGGAGGTCGGTGAGCGTCTCGGTGAGCGGGGTGTGGCGGTACTCGTAGGACAGGGGAACCGGGCGGGTGGCCGAGCGGACGACGGCCGTGGGGCGCCGGGTCCTGCGCGCGAGGTCCTTCTCGAAGAAGGAGACGTCCCCCAGGGTCGCCGACATGAGGACGAACTGTGCCCGCTCCAGCTCCAACAGCGGGATCTGCCAGGCCCATCCCCGGTCGGGTTCCGCGTAGAAGTGGAACTCGTCCATCACGACCTGGCCGATGTCGGCGTCCTTGCCGTCCCGCAGCGCGATCGAGGCGAGAACCTCGGCGGTGCAGCAGATCACGGGCGCGTCGGCGTTCACGGAGGCGTCGCCCGTCAACATGCCCACGTTCTCGGTGCCGAACAGCTTGCACAGCTCGAAGAACTTCTCCGAGACCAGTGCCTTGATCGGGGCCGTGTAGAACGTGACCTCGTCCCGGGCCAGCGCGGCGAAGTGGGCCGCCGCGGCGATCATGCTCTTGCCGGACCCGGTGGGCGTCGACACGATCACGTTCGCCCCGGAGACCACCTCGATCAGTGCCTCCTCCTGATGGGGATAGAGCGTGAGGCCGCGTTCGTCGGCCCACGACTCGAAGGCCTCGTAGAGGGCGTCGGGGTCGGCGGTCCGCGGCAGCTGATCGATGAGGGTCACGCCCCCATCTTGCATGGCGTGGTCTCGGATGCGGGAATCGGCGACCGAAACGAAGATCATGAAGGCTACGCTGGGTCGCCGACGGCGGATCCATCGGCCGGGACCGGTCGGCGACACAGGCGGAATGGGGCGGGCGCGGGGCGATGATGGGACCAGCACACTCACTGTCGGGAGCCGCTGCCTGGCTCGGGGTCGGCGGAGCGGCGGCGGCCTGGGGCCATCCCATGCCCTGGCCCGTTCTGCTCGCGGGGGCGTTGATCTGCGCCGGGGCGGCGCTCGCGCCCGATCTCGACCACAAGGCGGCGACCATCTCCCGTGCTTTCGGGCCGGTGTCGCGTGGCCTCTGCGAGATCGTCGACAAGCTCTCCCACGCCGTCTACCAGGCCACCAGGAAACCGGGGGATCCCCGGCGCAACGGCGGGCACCGAACCCTCACGCACACCTGGCTCTGGGCCGTGCTCATCGGCGGCGGCACGTCGCTCCTGGCGATCACCGGCGGTCGGTGGGCCGTCCTGGCGATCCTCTTCGTGCACATGGTGCTGGCCATCGAAGGACTCCTGTGGCGGGCCACCCGGGGCTCCAGCAGCGATGTCCTCGTGTGGCTGCTGGCCGCGACGAGCGCCTGGATACTGGCCGAGCTGCTGGACGGGGCCGGCGGCGGCGCGGACTGGCTGTTCACCGCGCCGGGGCAGGAGTACCTGTGGCTCGGGCTGCCCATCGTGCTGGGCGCCCTGGTTCACGACCTGGGCGACGCGCTCACCGTCTCGGGTTGCCCGGTGCTCTGGCCGATACCCGTCGGCCGCAAGCGCTGGTACCCGGTCGGTCCTCCCCGGGCCCTGCGGTTTCGCGCGGGCAGCTGGGTGGAGCTGAAGGTGCTGATGCCCGCGTTCATGCTCCTCGGGGGTGTGGGCGGCGTCGTGGCGCTGAACGCCGTGTGAGTGGTCGGACTCCGCGACGGAGTCCGGGGGCACGGTGCGAGCCCGTGCCCGCTCCGGATCGGCCCTCGGCCCTCGGGAAGCCGAGAGCCCGCGCGGGCCAAGGCCCGCCCGGTCCAGACCTCGGTGTCAGGGGATCTCGTCCTCGTCGACGACGTGCACCGCCGCCTCCTCGGCCGACGCCGCGGCGCCGTCGATACCGACGTCGCGGGCCACCAAGGCGGCCTCCTCGTCCGTGCGGGCGCCCTCGTCCGGGGCCACCAACCGGCCCGAACGGGCCGCGCCGACCTCGTTGTCCAGGAGTTCGCCGTCGCTCCAGCCGCCGTCGCCGAGGCCGTCGTCGCCGTGGGGAGCGATGTCCGGTCGCTCCTCCGCGAGACGATCGTCGAGGCTGTCTCCCCGGCGGCGCCCGTCCGCGGTCACCCCGTCCCGCTCGACGGCCCGGGGCCGCTCGGGCGGGGACCAGCCTCGGTCCAACGGGTCGTCGACGCCGTCGTCCTCCAGCGTGTCACCCGAGTCCAGCACCCCGGTGTCCTCCCGCTGTTCGGAACCGTCGGGCTGATAGACGTCGTCCCCCCATCCGTCGGCGCTGTTCACGGCTGCCTCCAAGCGGCGGGCGGCGCGTCGGCCCACGCCCGCGTCGGGCGCGGGAGGGCCGACGATCGCTCCGGTCGGGTGACGCGGTCCTTCGGCGTCCCTGGTGTGGGTGTCCTCTTCCAGCGTTCCACCCTTGTCCGGTACCGCGCAACGTCTCCTGCGGACCGGTCTCCGACGGGCGGGCCCCCGGGGACACCTCGCGGGGGGTGTCCGGTCCGTCACCGGCGGGGCGTGAAACCGTGCCGGCGGGGCGCCGATGTCGTCCGGAGGGCGATCGACGTTCCCGTCGCCACCCGCCGGTGGTCGGATCGGCCCGAGAGAAGCCCCGCCGCCCCTCGCCTCGTGCCGGTGCCCTGCCGACGGGAACCCCGTGGGCGCCTCAGCCCCGATCGGCGCGTTCGGTCCGCAACTTCTTGACGCGGGAGGCCTCCTTGCGCACGTCGGCCTGTACCGCACGCTCTCGGACCAGCCACTCGGGGTTCTCTTCCCGCACCGCCTCGATTTCCGCGGTGGTCAGCGCCTCCGTCAATCCTCCGCGACGCAGTCCCGCGATCGAGACCCCCAGCCTCGCGGCCACCACCTGTCGAGGGTGAGGGCCCTCCCGACGCAGGTCACGGAGCCATTGCGGGGGGTCGGACTGGAGCGCGCCGAGCTCGGCGCGCGAGACGAGGCCCGCCCGGAACTCCGCCGGGGTGGCCTCGAGGTACACACCCAGCTTCCTCGCCGCGGTCGCGGGCTTCATGGTCTGGGTGTTCTGGTGCGACGTCATGTCCACCAGGGTATCGACCACCCGCGCCGCTCCCGACCTCGCCGGGTACCCTGGGCCGGTGACTGGCTCGGCAGGACCTCCCTCGTTCCGGCTCGCCTATGTTCCGGGGGTGATGCCCGGCAAGTGGGCGGGTGTGTGGCGGGAGCGGCTTCCCGGCGTGCCGCTCTCCCTGGAGCAGGTGGAGGCCGCCGACGCCGCGGACGTGCTGCTGGGCCGTGCCGCGGACGTGGGCCTGGTGCGGCTTCCCGTGGACCGGACGGTGCTGAGCGCGATCCCGCTGTACACCGAGACCACCGTGGCCGTCGTGCCACGAGACCACGTGTTCACCGCCGTCGACGAGGTGACGGCGGACGACATGGCCGACGAGATCGTCCTGAACCCCCTCGACGACGTACTGGGGTGGCGACCGTCGCCCGGCCTGCCTGCTCGGGAACGCCCCGAGACCACGGACGACGCGGTGCGGTTGGTGGCGGCGGGGATCGGGGTCCTCGTCGTGCCGCTGTCGCTGGCGCGACTGCACCATCGCAGGGACCTCGCCCACGTGCCCGTGGCGGACGCGCCGCGCTCCTCCGTGGCCCTTTCTTGGCCCGAGGACGGACACACCGACCTGGTGGAGGAGTTCATCGGGATCGTGCGCGGTCGGACCGTGAACAGTACGCGGGGACGCGGTCGGACGCCCGGTGCCCGGGATGCCGAGCGTGCGACGCCCCGGCGCGACTCGCGTGAGGGCGGCGGGTCGGCGGGCTCACCGACCGGGGGCCGGCCGTCCGCCCGTGACCCCCGGCGTGGGTCCGGGGCCGGGGGTTCCCGGGGGAGGGGACGTCCCCGCCGCCGTTCCTGATCGTCGGCCGGGTCAACCGGCCGACGGGGTGGGTGTCGGTGATGTCGTGTTCACGTCCAAGCCGGGCGGCTCGGTCAGCGCGGTCACGGGCTCGCCGGGCGGGGGAGCGGGCGGGGTCAGTTGGGCCTCCGGCAGCCCGGGCGGAGCGGTCTGCTGGAAGTTGACCTGGTCGAAATTGACCATGCCGGTCTTCTCCAACACGGTGATGTGGTCCAGCACGGTGTCGTTGGCCTGGTCCGCCAGCTGACGCACGAGCGAGTTCTTGGTGTTGGCCCGGACGTCCGCGATGACCGGGAAGATCTGGCCGTGCGTGATCCGCATGATGTTGACCGCCGTGGTGTCGAACTGTCGGCCGGTGGTCCCGTCCACCGTCGACACGAACTGCTGCTGTTGCGGCGAGGCCTGGTTCGGCAGCGTGATGCCGAGTTCGGGCGCGATCTTCCGGCAGGTCTCGTCGAGCCGGGCGTGCCCCGCCACCAGGTGCTCGCCGGCCTCCTTCATCTCGGGCGTGGTGCCGCGCTCCATCGCCATCAGCCCGAGGGGGTACTCCCACAGGCCGGCCGCCCTGACCTTCACGACGAAATCCCGGTCGGCCTCGCTGAGCGGGCCGAACCGGGTGTTCGCCACCACGCGGTCCTTGCCGCCCGCCGTGTTCTGGACCCCGAGCATCGTGGGGTAGGCGAGCGCGGTGAGCGTGAGGATCAGGGCACCACCGACGAAGGTGGCTCCCGCCGTGGCACGTGGGATGCGCATCGGGCCTCCTGGGACGAAGACAGACTGGTACGGGAGGGGATACGGATCGTCGCCCCGAACCGATCAACGCGATCGGGAATCGGTCGCGCCTCCTGTGGTGTCCCACCACGTGGGGAGCCGGACCGGTCCGGGCCGAACGCGGCTTCGGTCACGTCCCGCACGGGGCGAGGCGAGCGTGCCGGATCGTCGGTGGGGCCCGTCACTCGGACACGGCTCGCCCGATCGCCTCCACCAGTGGCAGCATCCGGTGCGGCACCCGCTCCCGGAGCGCCACCTCGCTACGGGTGCGCACCACGCCCGGCAGGCTGATGAGTGCCTGGACCACGTCCTCCAGGTGCGCGTTGTCCCGGGCCACCACACGGGTCAGGAGATCGCCCCCACCCGTGATCGAGAAGGCCTCGACGATCTCCGGGACGGCCGCCAGGGCCTCTCCCACCTCGTCCAGTCGGCCTTGGGTCACCTCGATGTGGACGAAGGCCAGGACCGGGTGGCCCAGAGCGGCGGGGGAGAGGTCCGGGCCCGAGGGGGTGATCACGCCGTTCCGCTCCAGCCGGTCCAGGCGAGCCTGGACGGTCCCCCGCGCGACCCCGAGGACGCGCGCGTACTCACGTACGCTGCCGCGCGGCTCTTCCAGCAGCAGCCGCAGGATCCGGGTGTCCAACGTGTCGACGCCCATTGGTGTCGCTCCTCCTCGGGGCTGGGCCGGTGGCTCGCTCGTGGCCCGACTTCGCGCCTCTTGACTGTACCAATGGCCCAGACATCAGGGAGCGACTTGAGCCAGTGGCCTCCGGGTGCTGATATGGATGCGACAAGGGCGCTGCGGACACCGCGGCGCCTTCGTCATGTCGAGACGATCGTCGAGTTCCCGAGGGGACGGCAGTGCTCAAGAAGGTCTTCGCGGCCCCGGATCCGGGCCGTGCCCGGCTGCGCTTCGCCACCCGGGGCGTGCTCGGCGTCGTGCTGGCCGTCGTCGCCTCCGGCCTGGCCGGCCACTCGACGGTCGGTGCGATCACCGGGGGCCTCGCCGCCCTCCTCGCCCTCTTCACGGTGACCGACACCACGATCCGGTCCCAGGCCGTCACCACCGCGTTGTTGCCGGTGGTGGGCCTGCCGCTGCTGGCCGCCGCCGCGGTGTTCCACGCCGACCCCGTGGCCCGCGACCTGACCTTCCTGGCGGTCGTGGGGGTCGGGGTCTACGCGCGCCGCTGGGGTCCGCGTGGCCACAGCCTGGGTGTGTTCGCGTTCATGACGTACTTCGTCGCCCAGTTCCTCGACGCCGGCCCGGGTCGCCTGCCCGAGCTGTACGCGGCGGTGCTGCTGTCGCTCGGGGTCGCGTCGCTCACGCGATTCGGCCTGTGGTGCTACGAGCGCCGGGATCCGCCCGCCGCCGTGCCGGCTCCCCCCGCCGCGCGCGGGCTGGCCCGGGTCACCACCCGTCAGGCGGTCCAGGCCACCGCCGGCGCCGGGTTCGCGCTCGTGGTCGGACAGCTGGTCTCGGGGGAGCGCTGGTACTGGGCGGTGGGGGCGACCTGGTGGATCTTCGTCGGCACCACCTCGCGCGGGGAGACCCTCGTCCGGGGCTTCCGCCGAGTCCTCGGAACCGTCGTCGGAGTCGGAGCGGCCCTGGTCGTCGCCGTTCCCGTGGCGGGAGCACCGGTGCCGACAGCCGCTCTCGTCGCCCTCTGCGTCTTCGGGATCTTCTACACCGCCGCGGTGTCGTATTCCTGGATGACGCTCTGCGTGACCCTGCTCGCCTCGCTGCTCTACGGGCTGCTGGGAGCGCTCACCCCCGGGCTGCTCGCCCTGCGGCTCGCCGAGACCGGCGTGGGAGCCCTCGGCGCCGCCATCGCGGTGACGCTCCTGCTTCCGGTCACCACGCACGGTGTCACCCAGGCCTCCGTCCGTCGCGCGCTGAGGTGTGTCCACGTCTGCACAACGGAGGTCGCCGCCCGACTCGCCGGCGACCCGAAGGCCGATCCCGCGGCACGGGTGGCGGAACTGGAGCGGGCGCTCGGCCGAGTCCGCCTCGCGGTGGCGCCGCTGCTCCACCCTCTCAGCCCGATGCCCGGGAGGAAGCGACGCGCCCGCGTGGTGGTGGCACTCCTGGACGACTGCGCGCGGGAGGTCGGCGCGCTGGCCGCTGCCGCGGTCGACCCGCGGGCGCTCCCCGACCTGCGGGACGCTTCCCGTCGCGTGGAGGCCGCCGTGGAGGCTCTCGCGGGGGGTGACGCGGCGCCGTCCCACGCCGCGCCGCCTCCGGCGGCGGGCGGCGCCGCCCTCGCGCACGCACACGGGGTGGAGAGCGCGCTCGCCGGGCTCGCCGCGCCGCTGCGCACACGCAGGCGGTTGCCGCCGGTGGCGGTCTGAGGAGCGGAGCCCCACGGCGTCGAAGGGACGGTACGGCGGCGGCCGGCCCGGCCCGCGGTCTCAGCGGGTCGGCGTCCCCGGCTGCCGAGGGGTGATGCCCAACGCCGTCGTGTACTTGCCCAGGGCCAGCTTGCCGACCGCCGGGTAGGGGCCAAGTGGCTGGGCGGCGGGGCAGTCGGCCTCCTTCGCGGCCTCCTCCAGCAAGGTCGCCTCGATCTCCGGGCCGATCAGGTACGGCGCGAGTGCCAACTGCCCGGAGCCGGAGGAACGCAGCCGCTCGGCCACGGAGGCGATGGCGCCCTCCTCGTCCAGCGCGGCGGCCATCACCGGCACCGCCAGTCGGGCGGCCAACAGCATGCCGGTGATCCCGGCCGCCTGCGCGGCCTCCTCGCCGCCCAGGGACGCGAGGATGATGCCGTCCGCCGCCGTCGCCACGGTGAACAGCCGGGCCCGGTCGGCACGGGCCAACCCCGCCTCGGAGAGGCGGACGTGCAGGGCCTCCGCCAGCAGGGGGTGCGGACCCAGTGCGTCGGTCAGCTCGACCGCCGCACGGCTGTCCATCACGGCCTGCCGGAGCCGACGCATCAACGCGCCGTCCGGGCCGGCCAGCAAGGGCACGACCACCGCCACGGGCGCGTCCGCGTCCGGAGCCTCGACGCCGGCCGTTGCGGCCGACTCCCGACGCGCGGCGCGTTCCTCGGTGGCCGTGGCGAGCACGGACCGCAGAGAAGACAGGTCCGCGTCGTCGCCGTCCACGAAGCCGACTCGGGCGTCGAGGCCGGGCAGTTCGGAACGCGCGATGCTGAGGACCTCCTCGGCGAGCCCCAGGGCGGCGCCGTCGGGCCCGCCCGGCACGGCGAGGACGAGCGCGGGCGCCCCCTCTGGAGCCGCCAGGGGCTCGGGGCGGCGGTGCCGTCCGGACTGGCGGGGGCGCGGCATTCGTACTGGCAGGCCGGACGCGGGCCCAGTGGGGGAGCTCATGGCGCCGCATGTTACTGGCTGTCCGCGCGCCGACGTTCGGGCAGGGGGCGGGTGAGCGGGATGCGTCCGGTTTTGTCCGAAGGGTGGCGGACGGATCCGCCGACATCGACATCTTTCGGTGGCGGGTGGGGTGTTCACCGCCGGAACCATATGGGTGCCGCCGCCCCGACGGACCTCGACGGACGCGGAAGCCGACGCCTCTCCCGGGGGAGGACTGGTATGCGCGAAGGAGGCACGGATGCGCCGCGCGCCGCCTGCCAGTAGGGTGACGGACCGTGGCACCACGACCCTTGCACGAGCTCGTCGAAGCAGGCTGGGCGAAGGCCCTCGAACCCGCGGCCGAACGCATCGCCGCGATGGGGGACTTCCTCCGAGCCGAGGTGGCCGCCGGTCGCACCTATCTGCCGTCCGGGGCGAACGTCCTGCGGGCCTTCCAGCGGCCCTTCGACGACGTGCGTGTGCTGATCGTCGGTCAGGACCCCTACCCGACGCCGGGGATGGCCGTGGGTCTGAGCTTCTCGGTCGCCCCGGAGGTACGCACGCTCCCGGGAAGCCTGGAGAACATCTTCCGCGAGATGCGCACCGACCTCGGAGCCCCCCGACCGTCGACCGGGGATCTGACACCGTGGACCGAGCAGGGGGTGCTGCTGCTGAACAGGGCGCTGACCACCGCCCCACGCCGTCCGGCCGCGCATCGCGGCAAGGGGTGGGAGGAGGTCACCGAGCAGGCCATCCGCGCTCTCGTCGCGCGGGACGAACCCTTGGTCTCGATCCTCTGGGGGCGGGACGCGCGCAACCTGCGACCGTTGCTCGGCGAGCTGCCGGCCGTCGAGTCCGCGCATCCGTCCCCGATGTCGGCGGACCGCGGCTTCTTCGGCTCCCGTCCCTTCAGCCGGGCCAACGACCTGCTGACGCGGCAGGGCGCCCGGCCGATCGACTGGCGCCTTCCCTAGGCCGACGGACCCGGCGCGACCGCGTCGAGGCGCGGGCCCCCGGGAGGCCGAGAGGTCCGGTCGCCTCAGGCGACCACGCCGGCCCGGACGCAGAGAACGTCCGGCAGGTGCGCGGCCAACCGCCGCCAACTGTCGCCCTCGTCGTCCGAGGCGAACAACTCGCCGTTGCGGTTGCCGAAGTACACGCCCGGTCGGTCCCGGTCGTCCAGACAGAGCGCGTCGCGCAGCACCGTGCCGTAGTGGTGCTCGCGTGGCAGCCCCGCCGTCAGCGGCTCCCAGGTCGCTCCGGCGTCCGACGTGCGAAAGACACGGCACCGGCGGTCGGCCGGCACGCGGTCGGAGTCCGCGTTGATCGGGAAGACGTACGCCGTCCCGCCCCTCCGAGGGTGCGCGGCGGCGGCGAAGCCGAAGGTGGACGGGAGCCCGCCGCCGATGTCCGACCAGTGCGCGCCCGCGTCGTCGCTGCGGTACACGCCCCAGTGGTTCTGCAGGTACAGGCGGTCGGGGTCGACCGCGTCACGGGCCACCTTGTGGACGCACTGCCCGAACTCGGGGTCGGGATCGGGGAGGAACACCGCCGAGACCCCGGCGTTGGAGGGCGACCAACTCGTACCGCCGTCCGAGCTGCGGAAGACGCCCGCCGCCGAGACCGCGACGGTGACCTCCCGCTCGTCGCGGGGGTCCGTCAGCACGGTGTGCAGTCCCTCGCCGCCACCCCCCGGTGTCCACCGTGACCGCGTCGGGTGCTCCCACAGGGCCCGGACCAGTTCGAAGGTCTCCCCGCGGTCCTCCGACCGGTAGAGCGCGGCGGGTTCCGTGCCCGCGTACACCACGTCGGGGTCGGTCGCGGACGGGTGTAGCTGCCAGACCCGTTCAAGGGAGGCCCCGGTGTCCTCGGGAAACCTGACCGGCGGCCGGTCGGGTTCCTTCCACGTCCGGCCCAGGTCGTCGGAGTGGAACACCGAGGGGCCCCAGTGCGCGCTGTCCCCGCCCGCCCACATCCGAGGACGCTCTCCGCGTGTGTCCAGGGCCACCGAGTACACGGCCTGGGCGGGGAATCGGGGCTCCTCGTCGAACTCCCAGGAGCCGTTCCGACGGCGCGCCAGGAACAACCCCTTGCGGGTGCCCACGGCGAGTACCACCTCGGGCATGCCGATCACCTCCACAGCCTTCGGCGACGCCCCTGGCCGCCCGCGGTCAGTGTGCCCCGGGCCCGGCGCCGCCACCGAGAGGCTCACCGTCCTCGCAGGTCGTGGGGCGCGTCTCGGCACGTCGAGGCCGTCACGGAGCCGCGCGGACGAGTCAGCCGGTGGTGCGGGCGGCGGCCAGGAGCGACTTCCAGTCCTGGAGCTTCACGGAGCCTCGCCCCAGGCTGTCGCCGAGCCGGGACTCGGCCCGCATGATGGCACGCCACCCCTCCCACTCCACCGGTCGCGCTCCCGCGGCGCGCAACGCGGGCAGTGGATCGTCGGGCAGCGCGCGCCGGGTCGGCGAGTCGGCGTCGGCCAGCAGCGAGAGCACCGTCTCCTTCGCACAGGGGCGGTTGCTCCCGATCACGCCGGTGGGGCCACGCTTGATCCACCCCGCCACGTACACGCCCGGGAGGACGGCCCCGTCCTCCAGGACACGTCCGGCCCGGTGGGGCACGGTGCCGGGTCCCGGGTCGAACGGCAGTCCGGCCTGTGGCACTCCTCGGTACCCGACCGATCGCAGGACCAGCCGTGCCTCGATCTCCACATGGCGGCCCGTGCCCCGCACCCCGCCGTCGCCGTCGGGCACGGTGCGTTCGAACCGCACCGCGCCCACTCTCCCGTGGACGGCCACCACCTCCACTGGGCGTAGGAAGAACCGCAGGCGGATCCGGGAGGGGGCCTTCGCCGGGGTGGTCCACCCGTGAAGGACCGCCATGTTCCGCGCGACGGGGCCGGGCAACCCGATGGGATCCCGGTAGGCCGGATCGAGGCGGGCCTCCGCGGGGTCCACGACGACGCCTGTGTCGGGCAGGGTGCCGAGTTCGCGCAGTTCCTTGGTGGTGAACCGGGCCTGCGACGGGCCGCGCCTGCCCACCACGTGGATGTCCCGCACGCGCGCGTCGCCCAGGATGGCGAGCGCTTCCTCGGGGATGTCGGTCCGGCGCAGCTCTGCCCGATGCCGCGCCAGCATCCGGGCGACGTCGACGGCCACGTTTCCCATGCCGATCACCACGGCCGAGCGGACGTCCCTCAGGAACCCCTCGTCCACCGCGTCCGGATGGGCGCTGTACCAGGAGACGAACTCCGTGGCGGACCAACTGCCCGGCAGATCCTCCCCGGGGACGCCGAGGCGCCGGTCCGCTGCGGCGCCCACGCAGTACACGACCGCGTGGTAGAGCTCGCGGACGCGGGAGGGCGACACACCGTCGGCCCCGACCGGGACGGCACCCAGGAACCGGACCCGTTCGTGCTCCAGCACCGCGCGCAGCGTGTGCTGCAACGATTTGATCTTCTCGTGGTCCGGGGCGACCCCGTAGCGCACCAGACCGTACGGGCAGGGGAGTCGGTCCAGGACGTCGACCCGGGCCGTGGGATCGCGCTCCACGATGCCCAGCGCGGTGTAACACCCGCTCGGGCCCGAACCCACCACGGCCACACGCAGCACGACGGCACTCCCTTCCCGGGGATTCCTCCAGCATGGCACCGCGCCGCTCAGCTCGACAGGGTGCCGCGCGCCGCCGCGCGACCGCGTCCCCCGCGCGGACGGAGAGCGTCCCGGCCGGGGCGTGACGCGTCGGGCGCCTTCCCCGTCCGGTCGTGCCGGGCACGGTCGCGGCCGGTGTGAGCGAAGCGCATCCGGACGATCCGCGCGCGACGGCGCCGCGTCCGGGGGTCACAGCATGGCGCGCATCCGGCCGATCTCGCTCGTCTGGGTCGCCACCACGTCGTCCGCCATCTCCTCGATCCGCACGTTGTTCCCCTGGGCCTTGACGTCGGCGACCATGGTCAGCGCGCCCTCGTGGTGAGTGATCATCAGCCGCAGGAACAGCCGATCGAAGGACTCGCCGCGGGCGTCCCGGAGGTCGTCCAGTTGAGACTCGGTGGCCATCCCCGGCATCGCGGCGTGGTGGTCGTGTCCGTGCGCTTCCGTCTCCTTCTCGCCGTGCTCGGAGAGCCAGCCCCGCATGGCGTCGATTTCCGGCCCTTGAGCCGCGGCGATCCGCTCGGCGATCCGCGTCACCGCCTCGGACGTGGCGCGCTCCGGCACCAACGCCGTCATCACCAGAGCCTGTTCGTGGTGGACGATCATGTCCCTCGCGTACGTCACGTCCGCCGAGTTGGGCGAGTCGTCGTCGACGCGCGATTCCCGGGCCTCCTCGGCGGAGAGCGTGCGGTTGCCCTCGCCGGGGAGGCCGGGCGCGACGACGGCCGGTTCGCCCGACGTCGCCGCGTCGGTGTCGGCGTCTCCCTCGCAACCGGCGAGAAGGAGAGCGGCCAGGGCGGCGACCGCGACGACGCGCGGTGAGCGGGGCGCGGGACGGAAGGGCACGGTGACCTCCTGTGACGGTCGAGGCTGGCACGTCGCGGGGGGCGTGCGGCGCGTGGCCGGACGGCGGGCGTCCGCACGTGCCCGGGAACCCCCTGTTGATATGTGCATGCTCAAGACCATACTGCGAGGAAGTCCCGTTCCCGAGAGAACGGACCGAGGGAGGAATGCAGTGATCCTGTCGAACCACCCGCCGAACCGACGCAGACTCCTGGGCGTCGCCGCGACCGCCGCGGGCCTGCTGGCCGCCCTGCTCACCGCGTCCCCGGCGGGCGCGACCCCCGACCCCGGGGACGGCCCGTCCGTCTCACGGGAGGTCCTGGGGACGGAACGCGCCGCCGTACGGGAGGCCATCGAGAACGGGGAGATACCGGGCCAGGACGAGATCGACCACTCCGACAACATCCGGCACCTGGCCAACATCCCCAACGACGCCTTGCCCGGCACCAACTCGGACCTCGCCTTCCAGGGCGACTACGCCTTCGCCGGCAACTACGACGGGTTCCGCGTCCTCGACATCGGCGACCCCGCGGCCCCCAGCACGGTGGCCCAGGTGCTCTGTCCGGGCTCACAGAACGACATCTCCGTCTCCGGTGACCTGCTGTTCCTCTCCACCGACTCCTCGCGCAGCGACAGCAGCTGTCAGAGCACCACCCAGCCCGCGACCGAGAAGGACTCGTGGGAGGGCGTGAAGATCTTCGACATCAGCGACAAGCGCGACCCGAAGTACGTCGCCGCCGTCGAGACCGCCTGCGGTTCCCACACCCACACCCTCGTGCCCGAGCGACGCGACGTATACGTCTACGTCTCCTCCTACGGCCCGAACGACGCCTACCCCGACTGCCGGCCGCCGCACGACGGCATCTCCGTGATCAAGGTGCCGCGCAAGGCGCCCGAGCGGGCGAAGGTCGTCGGATTCCCGGTGCTCTTCCCGGGCGACGGCCCCGACGGCGGCGGAAACCCCGGTGGTCCCACCAATCCCGGGGTCTCCAAGACCACCGGCTGCCACGACATCACCGTGCTGCCCTCACGGGACCTGGCGGCCGGGGCCTGCATGGGCGACGGCATCCTCTTCTCCATCAAGGACCCGGAGCGGCCCCGGGTGATCGACCGAGTCCAGGACAACGTCAACTTCGCCTTCTGGCACTCGGCCACCTTCAACCAGGGCGCGGACAAGGTCGTGTTCACCGACGAACTCGGCGGTGGCGGCGGCGCCACCTGCAACGCGGAGATCGGCCCCAACCGCGGCGCCGACGGCGTCTACGACATCGTGGGAGAGGGCCGGTCCGCCGAACTGGTCTTCCGCAGCTACTTCAAGATCCCGCGCCACCAGGCGGAGACCGAGAACTGCGTGGCCCACAACGGTTCGCTGATCCCGGTCGAGGGCCGTGACGTCATGGTGCAGGCCTGGTACCAAGGCGGCGTCTCGGTGTGGGAGTTCACCGACTCCGACAACCCCGTCGAGATCGCCTACTTCGAGCGCGGGCCGCTCACGACCGACCGGGTCACCACCGGTGGCTCCTGGTCGGCGTACTACTACAACGGCCACATCTACTCCAACGACATCGTCAAGGGCCTGGACGTCCTGCGACTCGACGACGCGCGCACCGACGCCGCCGACCGGGTCCGGCTGCGCGAGCTGAACGTCCAGACCCAGCCCGACTACCGGCGCTGAGTCCGCCGCGGGAGAGGCGGAGGCGTGGGACCGCCCGGCGGGGTCCGCAGCCGTCGCCGCTTCCGCCGAACCTCGGGCGTGCTCCCGCCGCCCCGTGTGTCGGCGCGCCCGGGGCGACCTCTTCGAAAGGCCGCCCCGGGCCAGGCTCGGGGCGGCGGGCGCCACCGAAGACGCCAACCGGGCCGAATGGCGCGCCGCCGGTCCACGAGCACCGCCACCGCCACCACCAGGGCGCCGAAGGACCACCCCGCCACCACGTCCGAGGCCCAGTGCACGCCGAGCCACACTCGTGTCAGCCCGACGCCCACCACGGAGACCGAGGCCACCGCGAGCGCGGCCCGCCGTACGCCGGGCCGCGCGCCACGACGGCGCAGGACCCGGAGCAGCAGGCCGCACACGAAGGTGGCGGTCATGGCGTGACCCGACGGGAAGGCGGCGAACTCGGCGCTGTCCACCGGGTCGGTCCACACCGGGCGCGCGCGTCCCACCGCCGCCTTCAGGCCCAACTGCGCCAGGGAACCCAGCACGCACGCGAGGGTCAGCCACACCGCGAGCCGGCGGTCCCGCCACCGCAGCAACGACCACACCACCACCACCGCGCAGATCAACCGCATCGTCCAGGGGTCCCACACCCAGTCGGACAGGATCCGCGCGGCGCTGGTCGGCCCCGGCGCGCCGACCGCCCATCCATGAGTGGCCCGAGCCACGGCCTCGTCGACCGCGAGCAACGGTCCCCAGCGCGTCACCACCAGCGTCAGCAGCAGCGCCGACGCCGCTCCCAGCGCCCAGGCGGCCCGAGCCGCGGTGACGCTCGTTCGAAACGGACGGGACGAGGAACCCGGCGACGTCGGCATCCCGCGATGTTCGCCGACCGGACGGGCTCCGGCACGCTCACCCACCGGTGGTGGGCCGAACGGACGGTCCGCGCCCCCCGCGAAGCCCCCTGGACGAGGCGGCGCGCCGCCTCCGCACGGCCGGTCACCCCGCAACCGCTGCGGCGGCTCGACCGGCTGCCTCAGCCGCTCAGCGCGCGCAGGCCGGGAATGAGCGCCACGAGCACTGGTACGACCGGGATCAGGGAGGCCGCCGCCGTCAGCCGAAGACGCCGACCGGACGACAGGCGGTCCTGTGCCGTCAGCAGCCGGCGCACCCGTTGGGGCACCTGGGCCCCGGTGGAGGGGCACGGCCCGAACACGCCCCGGTCCCGGTTGAGTTCCACCAGTGCGCGGGCGGTCGTCAGGCGCCCGAAACGCCGGGAGGCCACGTCGTCGGCGGCCAGCTCCACCAAGCGGTGCATCTCGTCGCGGAACGCGGCGAACACCGGAACCTGCGGGAACCCCTCGGCGAGCGCCGCCGAGCAGTGCAGCAGCCAGTCGTGTCTGGCTCGGGCGTGTCCGTGCTCGTGGGCCAGGACCGCGTCCAGGCGCGGCCCCTCCAGTCGGCGCAACGCGGCCGTGGTGACGACCAGTTGAGGAGGAGCACCGGGCAGCCAGGAGACGTCGGCGCGCTCGCTCTCCACGACCACCAACCGCTCGGGGCCGGGGACTTCGCCGGGCAGCAGCGGGGCGAGGTCGCGCAGTTCGGCGCGGCGGAGTCGCCGGCGCGCCCTGGCCCCCAGCACCTCCCGTGCCCACGTGGCGGCGGTCCACAGCCCACCGCAGGCCAGTGCCGTCGCCGTGGCCGCGGCGGCTCCGCCCGCCGACCCGGGCGCGTACGCCTCGACCACGGCGCGCGGGGCCGTCGCGAACACCGGGCCGCCCACCTCGTGCCAGGCCGCGGCGGCGCTGAGCGTCATGGACAGGGCGCAGCACAGCAGGACGGCCGCCACGACGCACTGCCAGGCCCACAGGGCGATCACCGGTTCCCGGTCGGTCCAGTCCACGCGTGCGAGGAGGCGGGGAGCGGCGATCGCGACGACGGCGCCGAGCAGCAACAGGGCCGCGGGGAGGGTCATGGGGGGCAGGTTAGAGGGGCACGGCCCCCCACGCACCCGAAGTCGCCGTGAAGTGACCCAGGCAACGGGCCCCGTCCGGCGCACGTGACGGTGGCCTCGGCGCGGCTCACACGCCCGGTCGGTAGCGCAGCGGATGGTCGGCCGGGACCTCGACCACGACGATCCGGACACCGTCGGGGTCCGTGATCCACATCTCCACGAGTCCCCAGGGCTCCCGCACCGGCGGCCGGACGATCTCCACGCCTCTGGCGATCAGTTCGTCCCGGGCGGCCGAGACGTCCTCGACCTGCAACCACAGGCACGGACCCGGGCTCGGTGGTCGCTCGGCGCGCCCGGAGACCTCCAGGAAGCCGCCACCGAGGAAGTAGACCGTGCCGCGTTCCACCCCGGTGCCGAACTCTCGGTGGACGGCCAGCCCGAGCCGTTCGCCGTAGAACTCCCGGGACCGGTCCGGGTCGGAGGGGCGGAGCAGGATGCGGCTGCTGAGTACATGCACCATGCGGGCGACACTAGCGGTGGGGTTACCCTCTGCGGAGCCCCGCCGCCGAGAAATCGGGTGTCCGCGCACACCCGGACCGGAGAACAGAGCCATGGACACCGTCGCCAATCGCCTCGCCTTCCGCGACGCCGTCGCCGCCGACGCCGTCGATCTGGTGGCGTTGATCGAGTCGGCGTACCGGGGAGAGGCCAGCAGGGCGGGCTGGACGACCGAGGCGGACCTACTGGGAGGGCGGCGCACCGACGTAGACGGCGTACTGCGGGTGATCGACTCCCCCGACGGGGGGTTGTTGACCGGCGAGCTGAACGGAAGGATCGTCGCCTGTTGCCGGCTGGAGCGCCGCTCGGACCACGCCTACTTCGGGATGTTCGCGGTCTGTCCGGGGCTCCAGGGCGCCGGGCTGGGGCGCGTGGTGCTGGCCGAGGCGGAACGTCGCGCCCGGGAGGACTGGGGCCTGCCCGAGATGCGGATGACGGTCATCTCCGTCCGTGAGGACCTCATCGCGTGGTACGAGCGCCGGGGCTACCGGCGAACGGGGCGGATGAGTCCCTTCCCCTACGGGGACGAGCGCTTCGGTATCCCGCGCCGCCCGGATCTGCGATTCGAGCTCCTGGACAAGCCGCTTGTCTGAACCGTGTCCACCGGGCGCCGCCGGCAGCGTGCATCAGGACGCCGCGCGGGCGGCGCGGTGGATCTCCGGACGATCGGTGGTCGCGCCGTCCAGTTCCAGGGTCCGCACCAGACGCAGTTCCTGATCCGTGTTGACCGTCCAGGACAGCACCCGCAGCCGCGCGGCGCGGGCCCGTGCGACCGTCTCCAGCGTCAGTCGGCGCACGTCCAGGCAGAGTGTCCGCGCGCCCGCCGCGACGGCCCGATCCACCACCTCGGGGCCGTAGTACTGGGCGACCAGCGCCGTCCGCGCGCCGGGAACCAGCCGGGCCAGCTCGACGATCGCCTCGTCGTGGAAGGAGATCACCTCGACACGGTCGGCGAGGTCGAGTCGGAGCATCGTCCCGGCCAGGGTCCGTGCCGCCGCGACGTCCTTGATCTCGGCTTGGATCGGCAGTGACACGGCCTCCAGGACCTCCTCGAACACCGGGACTCTCTCGCCGCCCCCGGCGTCCAGGGCGCGGAGTTCGGCCAGGGTCTTCTCGGCCACGGGGCCGCTGCCGTCCGTCGTGCGGTCAACCTCGGCGTCGTGGATCACGATCAGCGCGCCGTCCTTGCTCAGGTGCAGGTCCAGCTCGACGGCGTCCAGACCGGCCCGCTCGGCGGCGACGAAGGAACGCAGGGTGTTCTCCGGTTCGACGCCCGCCATGCCCCGATGTCCGATGGTCAGAAGGTCCACGGTCCACTCTTTCTCGTCGGGAGGCCGGCCGGTCGCCGGCTCCTGTCCCGTGCCGTGTCGTCGGCTGTGCGGCGTCCATGATTCCGCATCTGTGTCGTCGCCCACACCCCGGCCTTCCGGCAGGAAGAAATGTGGTGAAGAGTGGGGAGCGGCAGGATAATTTCCCGAGGGCCCTCTTGCTGGCCGAAACGCTGTCTGCGTACGGTGGTCGCTGATGCGAGGTTCTCCCGTGGAGGGTGAGACATGACGGAAATTCTTGTGCAACAGGGGGCCGCGAAGGAGGTTCCTTCGTCGGGCAGGCTGGTCGAGCACCCTGCCTGGCCCGTGCTCAAGGATGCCGTGGAGCGGATCCGGCCATGGCAGTCCGGGGACGGGTCGATCGATTTCGAAGCCGAGGGCGCCCCGGAACCCGCCGAGGCCCGGGCCGTCGTAGGCCGTGTCGTCGCCGCGGTCCGAGAGCTGTCCCCGCTCCTGCCGCACGATCTCGCCTACCACGAGGCTCTCGTCGCGGACCTCGAACGCTGGGCGGGAGAGGGCTTCCCCGTTCCCGATTTCCTGGACTCGCTGCTGGCCTTCCAGCCCGCGGCCGACAGGCGGGACGGCCTCCAGCATCTCGTGGTGTTCCCGATGTACACGCAGAACGGCAACCCGGACCGCAACCTGGAGGCGGTCGCCCTGCGTATGGTCTGGCCCGACTGGCTGGCCGAGCTGGAGCGGACCCGCTACGACAACCCGCTGTTCTGCGGAATCACCTTCGAGGGCTTCACCTCGGGCTACGACACCAACTCCGCCGTGCTCTTCCCGGAGACCATCGCCGTCCGCGAGGCTCCGGAGCGCTTCTCCTGGGGCGGGATCTTCTGCGACCGGGAGGCGGCGCGCTTTCGTCGCGTCACCGCCGCAGCCGTCGACATCCTTGGGCTGGAACTGCCCGAGGACGTCGCCGCCCTGGTGCACGACCAGAAGCGCTGCGAGGAGGCGTTCGTCCTGTGGGACATGATCCACGACCGCACCCACAGCCATGGCGACCTGCCTTTCGACCCCTTCATGATCAAGCAGCGCCAGCCGTTCTGGATGTACGGTCTGGAGGAGCTGCGCTGTGACCTCACGGCCTTCAAGGAGGCCGTGAAACTGGCGAGCGAGGGTGTCCCCCAGGCACGGGACGTGCAGATCGCGGTCCTGTTCGACCGGATGTTCCGCTTCCCGGTCACCGGCGAGAGAGTGCGCAACTACGACGGGCTCGGTGGCCAGCTGCTCTTCGCCTACCTGCACAAGCACGACGTCGTTCGCTGGGTCGACAACAAGCTCTCGATCGACTGGGAGAACGCGCCCCGGGTCACCAACCGGCTGTGCGGCGAGATCGAGCGGTTGTACCGCGAGGGGATCGACCGTCCCAAGCTCGTGCACTGGTTCGCCGGCTACGAGCTGGTCTCCACCTATCTCGCACCCCACCCCGGCTCCACGTGGGCCAAGGGACCCGAGGCGCTGGATCTGACCCTGCCGCCGCGCAAGCTGGTCGACGACGTGCTGCCGGACGAGTTTCCGCTGAGCATGTTCTACGAGGCCCTGTCCAAGAAGCTCAAGAAGGTGATCGCCGCGACCCGGGGCATCGCCAGGGACGACATCGGACGGACGGCCGCGTGAGCGACCACGGCCACGGACGGGAACAGGCTCGGGAGGCGAGGAACATGGGCAACGGGGCTCTTGAAGGCGCGGTGGTCGCGGTGGCCGGCGCGGGTGGACCGGCGGGGCGGGCGACGCTTCTCCGACTGGCCGAGGCGGGCGCGACCGTCGTCGGCTCGGACAACGACCCGCAACGTCTGGCCGAGGCCGTGGACGCCGCCCGGTACGCCCACGGCGGGGCCACCGTCACCGGCGAGACGGTCGACCTTCTCGACCTGGATTCCGCACGGGCCTGGGCCGACCGCGTCGAACGGGAGTACGGGCACGTCGACGGCCTCGTCCACCTGGTCGGCGGCTGGCGCGGCAGCCAGACGTTCACCAAGACCGACCTCGACGACTGGGAGCTGCTGGAGAAGCTGCTGATCCGCACCGTCCAGCACACCTCCCTCGCCTTCCACGAGGCTCTCCAGCGCAGCGACCGAGGACGGTACCTCCTGATCAGCGCTTCCGGCGCGACCCGGCCCACGGCGGGCAACGCGGCCTACGGCGCCGCCAAGGCCGCCGCGGAGGCCTGGACCCTGGCGATGGCCGACTACTTCCGCAAGGCGGGGGGCGACGGAGGGCCGAGTTCCGCGGCTGCGATCCTGGTCGTCAAGGCACTGGTGCACGAGGCGATGCGCGCCGAGCGGCCCCATGCGAAGTTCGCGGGCTTCACGGACGTCGCGGACCTGGCGGACGCCGTGGTCGGCGTCTGGGGGAAGCCCGCCGCGGAAGTGAACGGAAACCGTCTGTGGCTGACCGACAAGCCGTGAACCCTCCCAAGACCGACGCCCGCCGGCGGCACGACCCCGAGACCCGGGGTTTCGCCAGCGACAACTACGCGGGCGCGCACCCCGAGGTGCTCGCCGCGATGTCCCTCGCCAACGGCGGGCACCAGGTGGCCTATGGCGAGGACGTGTACACCGGCAACCTCCAGCGGGTGATCCGCGGGCACTTCGGGCCCACCGCCGAGGCGTTCCCGGTCTTCAACGGCACGGGTGCCAACGTCGTCGCCCTCCAGGCGGTCACCGACCGCTGGGGAGCGGTGATCTGCGCCGAGAGCGCGCACATCAACGTCGACGAGTGCGGTGCCCCGGAACGAGTCGGCGGGCTGAAGCTGCTGACGGTGCCCACCCCGGACGGGAAGCTCACCCCCGAGCTGATCGACCGGCAGGCGTACGGCTGGGACGACGAACACCGCGCCATGCCGCAGGTCGTCTCGATCACCCAGAGCACCGAGCTGGGCACGCTCTACACGCCGGACGAGATCCGGGCGATCTGCGAGCACGCCCACGCCCGCGGGATGCGGGTGCACCTGGACGGCTCCCGGCTGGCCAACGCCGCGGCCTCGCTGAACGTGCCCATGCGAGCCTTCACCAACGCCGTCGGGGTCGACCTGCTCTCGCTCGGCGGGACCAAGAACGGCGCCGTGTTCGGGGAGGCGGTCGTCGTGATCGATCCCGACGCCGTGCGCCACATGAGGCACCTGCGGAAACTGTCCATGCAGCTGGCGTCCAAGATGCGCTTCGTCTCCGTGCAGATGGAGGCCCTGCTCGCCAAGGACCTCTGGCTGCGCAACGCACGCCACGCCAACGAGATGGCCCGACGGCTGGCCGAGGGAGTGCGCGCCGTCGACGGCGTGGAGATCCTGTACCCCGTGCAGGCGAACGCGGTCTTCGCCCGGCTCCCCCGAGAGGTCACCGAGCGGCTTCAGCGGCGGTTCCGCTTCTACTTCTGGGACGAGTCCACCGGGGACGTCCGCTGGATGTGCTCCTTCGACACCGCGGAGGACGACGTGGACGCCTTCCTGGCCGCGCTCAAGGAGGAGATGGCCGGGCGCTGACCGGCGCCCCGGAGAGGTCCCGCGAGGCGATCGCGGGACCTCTCCGGGGCGCCCGACCTCCTGCCCCCGCGCCGCGGAGCGAAGGGCCGGGTCAGCCGGTCTCCGCTGCCCGGATCTGCTCCGCCGTCGGAGCCGTGCCGCCCAGATGGGCGGGCATCCACCAGGTTTCCTCGGATGCCTTGGGGCGCACCGGGTAGGCCCGCTGGGCCGCCTCCAGCATCTCCTGGACCCGCTGGCGCAGCTGACGGGTGACGGCGCCGGCGTACTTGTCGCGGGGAGCCTCCAGCGCCTCGCCGACCCGCATGGTGATCGGCAGGTGGCTTCGCCCGAAGTTGCGCGGGTGTCCCTTGGTCCACAGGCGCTGCGTCCCCCAGACGGCCATCGGTACCAGCGGTACCCCGGCTTCCTGGGCCAGCCGCGCGGCACCGGACTTGAAGGTCTTCAGGGTGAACGACTGCGAGATGGTCGCCTCGGGGAAGACGCCGATGATCTCCCCGGAGCGGAGCGAGTCCAGCGCGTGCGCGTACGCGGCGTCGCCCTGCGCGCGGTCGACCGGGATGTGCTTCATCCCGCGCATGAGTGGACCGGAGATCCGGTGCCGGAAGACGGACTCCTTCGCCATGAAGCGCACCAGTCGCTTCTGCGGCAGCGCCGCCAGCCCGTTGAAGACGAAGTCCAGGTAGCTGATGTGGTTGCTGACCAGAACGGCACCGCCCGAGCGGGGGATGTTGTGCGATCCCTGGCAGTCGATCCTGAGGTCCCACACCTTGAACAGCGTGCGGGCGAGTCCGATGACCGGGCGGTAGACGAGTTCTGCCATGGGCGGGAGGGCCCTCCTGCTCTGCCTGGGAAGGGGTATCCCAGCCGAAGTTACGCGGCCGTAGGTTTGCGGCTTGTCGCAGATCGTGCCGTATGAAGGGCCCGGGGACCAGCCCCGGGGGTCGCGGGGCGCGAGATTCTCGTCACGTCCCCGCCCGTCGGGGGAGGTCGGGGAATCGACACGCGGGGCGACACGCTGTACCGGCGGGCGGGTTCCCGGGCCCGGCCGGGACCGCCCGGGTGGACGGTCGGACAGCGAGGACCGTACACCGCCGGACCGGCGGGATCGGAGGAACACAGTGGGCGCGGCGGACGAGGGCAGGCGGCTCGGTGACGCACAACTCGGGGCACCGCTGGGCGCGCGCGCGACGCTCGCGCAGTTCTCCAGCGCTTTCTGCGCCCCCTGCCGCGCGACCCGACGGGTGCTGGGCGAGGTGGCGGCCATGGTCGAAGGGGTCGTCCACATCGAGATCGACGCCGAGGCGCGCCTCGATCTGGTACGCGAACTGGGCATCGCGCGTACGCCCACGGTGTTGGTCCTGGACGCCGGCGGTCGCATCGTGCGGCGGGCGACGGGCGCTCCGCGCAAGGCCGACGTGATCGCCGCCCTGGGGGCCGCCCTGTGACCGTCGTCACCGCGGCCATGAGACCTCCTCCACAATTCCGGCACCCGCTTGACGGGGCGAACCGGTGATCGTCAGCCTGGAAACCGTGCCCGCCGGCCGTGCCCGCACCCTCCGGCCCGGGCGAACCGCAGAAGGACTTCCCGCATGACGGCCCCATCCGACCTGGTCGGTTCTCCCCGCCTCGCAGGCTCGGCCCTGCTGCGCGCGGTCTTTCGTCGGCATGCCGCCGGGGTCGCCGTGATCACCGTGCCGGGCAAGGGTGGTCCGAGGGGCTTCACCGCGACCTCCCTCACCTCGGTGTCGGCCGAGCCCGCCCTGCTCTCCTTCGGTGTCGGCGTCGCCTCGTCCACGTGGCCCGCCCTCGCGGAGGCCGATCACGTGGGGGTGCACCTCCTGGCGGAGGGGCAGCGCGAGCTGGCCGCGACCTTCGCCCGCGGCGGGGTCGACCGCTTCGCTCCCCCGACGGCGTGGCACGTAGGGGCCGAGGGCGTGCCGGTACTGGAGGGAGTCCTGGCCGCCGTGGTCTGCCGTGTCGTGGGCCGGGTGCCGGCCGGTGATCACCGCATCGTGGTGGCCGAGCTGGTGTCGGCCGAGCCGGTGGCGGGCGACACCGACGGGCTCGCCGGTCCGCTGGTCTACCACCAGGGACGGTTCACCGGTCTGCGCGACCGGCCCGAGCGAACGGCTCGATGACCTCGTCGGGTTCCGGTTACGCTGCGTTGCGAAGGTCACAGTTCGGGGCGCTTGCTCAGTGGGCATGAGCTGGATGTACTGACGAGTAATATCTCGGACGGCGCGGGAGCCCGCTCCGCCCCGGAACCGCCGCTTGAGGCGCCTATGCTGCCTGCAAGCAGGCAGCACTGAAATGACGATGCAGTAGGAGAGCCGGCGTGAGCTTGAGGATCGTTGTCACCGTGAAGTACGTGCCCGACGCCACCGGCGACCGGCATTTCGCCGATGACCTGACCGTCGACCGCGACGATGTGGACGGCCTGCTCTCCGAGTTGGACGAGTACGCGGTGGAGCAGGCGCTGCGGATCTCGGAGAACTCCGACGACGACGTGGAGATCACCGTCCTGACGGTGGGCCCCGAGGACGCCAAGGACGCGCTGCGCAAGGCGCTGTCCATGGGTGCCGACAAGGCGATCCACGTCGAGGACGACGACCTGCACGGCACCGACGCCATCGGCACCTCCCTGGTCCTGGCCAAGGCCGTCGAGAAGGCCGGATACGACCTGGTGATCTCCGGCATGGCCTCCACCGACGGCACCATGGGCGTCGTCCCCGCGCTGCTGGCCGAGCGCCTGGGGGTCCCCCAGGTGACCCTGCTGTCGGAGGTCTCGGTCGAGGACGGCACCGTCAAGGGCCGCCGCGACGGAGACGCCGCGACGGAGCGACTGGAGGCCGCGCTGCCGGCCGTCGTGTCCGTCACCGACCAGTCGGGCGAGGCCCGCTACCCGTCCTTCAAGGGCATCATGGCGGCGAAGAAGAAGCCCGTGGAGTCCTGGGACCTGTCCGACCTGGACGTCGACGCGGACGAGGTCGGTCTGGAGAACGCCTGGACGACCGTGGACGGTGCCACGGAGCGCCCGGCGCGCACGGCGGGCACGATCGTCAAGGACGAGGGCGAGGGCGGCAGGCAACTCGCCGAGTTCCTCGCGGGCCAGAAGTTCGTCTGAGCCCGCCCCGCTGTCCGTCCCTCACCTTTCGCGAGCAGGAGTGAAGAAGTCCCATGGCTGAAGTTCTCGTCTACGTCGACCACGCGGACGGCGCCGTCCGCAAGCCCACCCTGGAACTGCTGACGTTGGCCCGCCGCATCGGCGACCCGGTGGCCGTCGCCCTCGGCGCGGGAGCCGGCGACACCGCCGCCACACTGGCCGAGCACGGCGCCGTCAGGGTGCTGACCCACGAGGCCGCCGAGTACGCCGACTACCTCGTGGTCCCGAAGGTCGACGCGCTTCGGGCGGCCCACGACATCGTCTCCCCGGCCGCCGTGCTCGTGCCGTCCTCGGCGGAGGGCAAGGAGATCGCCGCCCGTCTGGCGCTCCGCATCGGGTCGGGCGTCATCACCGACGCCATCGACCTCGAAGCGGGCGACCAAGGCCCGGTCGCCACCCAGTCGGTCTTCGCCGCCGCCTACACGACGAAGTCCAGGGTCTCCAAGGGCACCCCGGTCATCACCGTCAAGCCGAACAGCGCCGCCGTCGAGCCCGCCCCCGCCGCCGGCGCGGTCGAGGCCCTCGACGTGACCTTCTCCGAGCAGGCCACCGGTACCAAGGTCACCGCGCGCACGCCGCGCGAGTCGACCGGTCGTCCGGAGCTGACGGAGGCCGCGATCGTGGTCTCCGGCGGTCGCGGCGTCAACGGCGCCGAGAACTTCGCCGTCATCGAGGCGCTCGCCGACTCGCTCGGCGCGGCCGTGGGCGCCTCGCGCGCCGCCGTCGACGCCGGTTGGTACCCGCACACCAACCAGGTCGGCCAGACCGGCAAGTCGGTCTCGCCGCAGTTGTACGTCGCCGCCGGCATCTCCGGCGCGATCCAGCACCGGGCCGGCATGCAGACGTCCAAGACGATCGTGGCGATCAACAAGGACGCCGAGGCGCCGATCTTCGAGCTGGTCGACTACGGCGTCGTCGGCGACCTCTTCGACGTCGTACCGCAGCTCACCGAGGAGATCGTGGCCCGCAAGGGCTGAGCCCGCGCAACCGTCCTCGCGCGGAGCCGTCGAGGCCCCGGTCCGCTCCCTCGGACCGGGGCCTCACGCCTGTCGGGTGGCCCCGCGCCGGGAGGCTCCGCGGAGAAGAGCGTCGCGCGCTCGCCGTCAGTCCTCGGGGGCCAGTTCCCCCGACCCTCGGGGGATCAACCGGGTCGGCAGCTCGACCCGTTCCGGCGGGGGAGGCGTTCCGTCCAACTGCCGGAAGAGACGTTCGGCGGCGGTTCGGCCCAAGGCGGCGGCGTCCTGTGCCACCACCGTGATCCCCGGCCGCAGTAGATCGCCGAGTTCGATGTCGTCGAATCCGACCAGGGCGACCCGCCGCTCGTGGCCGGCCAGGACACGGACGACGGTGACCGTCACGCGGTTGTTGGCGCCGAAGATGGCGGTGACCGGGCGGGGGCCGGACAGCATCCGCCGGGCCGCGCGACCCACCCGATCGGGGTCGGTGGCGCCGAGGGACATCCAGGCGTCCTCGGGAGACAGGCCGGCGTCCTCCATCGCCGCCCGGTACCCCCGCAGTCGCTCCGCGGCCGTGTGGATGCGCGGCATGTCGCCGATGAAGCCGATCCGCCGGTGTCCGTGGGCGATCAGTCGGGCCACGCCGTCCCGGGCACCGCCGAAGTTGTCGCAGAGCACCACGTCGGCGTCGATGAGGCCCGCCGGGCGGTCCACGAACACCACGGCCACCCCCGCCTTGAGCTCCGGCTCCAGGTAGCGGTGGTCGTCACCGGCGGGGACGACCACCAGGCCGTCCACCCGTCGGGCGCACAGCGCGAGCACGAGTTCCCGCTCGCGGTCGGGATCCTCCGCGCTGGAGCCGTTGATCAGCAGGGCGCCGTGGGCGCGGGCCACCTCCTCGACGGACCGACTGAGCGGGCCGTAGAACGGGTCGGCCAGGTCCTCCAGTACCAGGCCGATCGTGGAGGTGCGGCCCTTGCGCAGCACCCGCGCGCTGTCGTTGCGGCGGAACCCCAGCGCCTCGATCGACTCCCGCACACGGCGCTCGGTCTCGGGGGTGACGCCCGCCTCCTGATTGACCACCCGGGAGACGGTCTTCAGGCCGACCCCCGCCCGAGCGGCCACGTCCTTCATGGTCGGACGGTTGCCGTAGCGCCGCACCGGTGCGGCCCGGCGGTCCCGTGCCGAGGGTGGTGCGGGCACGGCGTGGTGTCCTGTCCTGTCGTCCACGAACTGCTCTTGCTCCTGTCGGCCGGGGCGGGCGAGGTCGGTCATGCGCTTGTATGAGCACGTGGCGTCGAGCATAGGCGCTGGACAACGTTGTCAGGGGCGGGAGAGACTGATGGCCGGCGATCCTCGGTCCGCGCTCCCGCCGCGGGCCAGGCATCGCCGCGCCCGTGCGTGGACGCGCACGGGTGTCCGACAGTCGTGGTCCGCGGTCCGACGGGGAGAATCCATTCCGATGCACACCGACCTCGTGGCCGCCCTCGACATCGGCGGCACCAAGATCGCCGGCGCCCTGGTGGACCGGGCGGGCCGAATCGGCTCCCGGGCGCAACGGCCGACCCCTGCCCGGCGGGACGGCGAGACCGTGATGGGAGCCGTGGAGGAGGTCCTCGGCGAGCTGAGGGCCTCGCCGCGGTGGGGGCGTGTCGCGGCCGTCGGCATCGGCAGTGCCGGTCCGGTGGACGCCGGCGCCGGTACCGTCAGCCCGGTCAACGTCCCGGCGTGGCGGGACTACCCTCTGGTCCGGCGGGTCCGGGAGGCGACCGGTGGGCTCCCCGCCGAGCTGATCGGGGACGGCGTGGCCATCGCGGCGGCGGAGCACTGGCAGGGCGCCGCCCGAGGCCACGACAACGCCCTGTGCATGGTCGTCTCCACGGGGGTGGGGGGCGGGCTGGTGCTGAACGGTCGGCTGCACACGGGGCCCACCGGCAACGCGGGTCACATCGGCCACATCAGCGTCGATCTGGACGGAGATCCCTGTCCTTGCGGCTCCCGGGGCTGCGTCGAGCGCATCGCGAGCGGCCCCAACATCGCGCGACGCGCGTTGGAGCGAGGGTGGCGGCCCGGGGCGGACGGGGACGCCTCCGCCGTCGCCGTCGCCGAGGCCGCCCGCCGAGGGGACCCGGTGGCCCGCGCCTCCTTCGACCGGGCGGCCCGGGCGCTGGCCGCCGGGATCGCCGCGACCGCCACGCTCGTCGAGATCGACGTCGCGGTGGTGGGGGGCGGTGTGGGCAAGGCGGGCGAGGTGCTCTTCGCGCCGTTGCGCGAGGCACTCGACGCGTACGCCGCTCTGTCCTTCGTCCGGGGGCTGTCCGTGACCCCGGCCCGGATGGGCACCGACGCCGGGCTGGTGGGGGCCGCGGCGGCGGCTCTGGCCCACCTGCCGCCCGACGTCCGCCCCGCCACCCCGCCTCCGGCCCCGGAGGACCGCGCCGCCTCGCCCCCGCGCCGGCCGTGATCGCCGGTCCTCGAGGGCGCCGGGAGCGCTCGTCTCACCGAGCGAGTCCGACGTACGGTGACGGGCGTAGGGGGGCGCGGGCGCGGACTCCGGCAGTAACCTCCCGCCGGCCGCGGAGTTGAACGGGTATGAAGAAGCGCAGCATGCTCGCCATCGCCTCCCTCGCCACCGGCTTCGTCGTGGCCGCCGTCACCCCGTCCCACGCCGTCGGCGCCCTTCCGCTCGGTCTCGATGTGGAGGACACCCTCAGCTCCGTCGACATCGCCTCCGACAGCCTGATGCCGCACGACGCGCCCGCGCAGGAGGACTGACGGCCTCTCCCGGCTCTCCGAGGCGCCGATGCCCCCACGCGGGCGTCGGCGCCTCGGTCGTGCGACCGCGGTCGGTCGGGGCCCGCTTGCCCCTCGTCGACCCTCCGGCGCCGCCCTCTCCCGTGAGGCGTTTTCGTGACAGGGTGGAGCGGGCAAGCCCCAGGGGGCCGACAGAAGAGGGGGACCTGTGACCGTCGTCTGGATCAACGGCGCGTTCGGCGTGGGCAAGACCACCGCGGCACGGGAGCTGATCGAACTGCTCCCGAACAGCACGCTCTTCGAACCCGAGACCGTCGGGGCCGCGCTCGCCCGGATGCTGCCGCCCAAGCGTCTCGCCGAGGTCGAGGACCTCCAGGAGCTTCCGATCTGGCGTCGTGTGGTGATCGACACGGTGGCGGCGATGCTCGCCGAGCTCGGGGGCACGCTCGTCGTCCCCATGACCTTGCTCCGACAGGAGCATCGGGACGAGATCTTCGGTGGGCTCGCCGCTCGCCGGATCCCCGTCAGGCATGTCCTCCTCACATCCGGGGAAACGATCCTGCGGGAGCGGATCGCCGGCGGGAGGCTCCCCGCGGCGGGCGACGCCGAGTCCCGACCTCGGCGGTGGTCCCACGACCGCGTCGCCCCCTACCGGGTGGCATTCGACGCCTGGCTGGCCGCCGACGCCCATCTCGTCGACACCACGGATCTCACCCCTCACGAGACCGCGTCGCGGGTCGCCGAGGCGGTCGTGGGTGGCGAGGCGGCCCCCTGCGGCATCGTGCAGACCCCGCACCCGACCGCCGAGACACTCGCGGCGGGGGTGCTGCTCTTCGACGAACGGGACCGGGTGCTCCTCGTCGACCCCACCTACAAGCCCGGTTGGGAGTTCCCCGGCGGCATCGTCGAGCCGGGCGAGTCGCCCGCCCGCGCCGGCATCCGCGAGGTCGCCGAGGAGACCGGTATCCGTCTGGACCGCGTACCCGCCCTCCTGCTCGTCGACTGGGAGCGTCCCGCGCCGCCTCGCTTCGGCGGACTCCGACTCCTCTTCGACGGAGGCCGTGTGTCACCCACGACGGAGGACGGACTCCTGCTGCCACGCGACGAACTGCGCGACTGGCGCTTCGTGACGGAGGAACAGGCCGCCGCCCTCCTCCCGCCCGTCCGCCACAACAGACTGCGCTGGGCCCTCCGGGCCAGGGAGCGCGGGGCCGCGCACTACCTGGAGGCCGGAGTCCCCGTCGACTGACGGCGGCGCCTCCCGGACGCCGCCCCGCGTTCTCACCCGGCGGCGTACCCCCGCAGGAAGAGCGCCTCCGCCACGGACAGCCGCTCCAACTCCTCCGGCGAGACGCTCTCGTTCACCGCGTGGATCCTCGCCTCGGGCTCGCTGAGGCCGATCAGCAGGATCTCCGCTCGCGGATACAGTGCCGCCAGGGTGCCGCACAACGGGATGGAGCCGCCCTGGCCCGCGTAGCGCATCTCCTCACCGGGGTAGGCGACGGCCATCGCCTCGGCCATCGCCCGATAGGCGGGACTCGTCGTGTCGGCCCGGAAGGCCCGGCCCTGACCGACCTGCTCGATCCGGACGCGGGCGCCCCACGGCGTACGGGACTCCAAGTGCGCGCGGAGCAGGCGGGTGGCCTCGCCGGCGTCCACCCCCGGCGGCACCCGGAGGCTCACCAGGGCCTGGGCGCTCGCCTGCACCGACGGCGTCGCCTCGGACACCGAGGGGCAGTCGATGCCGACGACCGTGACGGCCGGCCGCGCCCACAGGCGGTCGCCGACCGTGCCCGAGCCGGTCAGGTCGACCCCGTCCAGAACCCTCGCGTCCTGCCGGAACCGGTCCTCCGCGTAGTCGACACCCTCCCAACCGCCGTCGGCGGCCAACCCGTCCACCGTCGTCGAGCCGTCCTCGGCGCGCAGCGAGTCCAGGACCCGGATCAGCGCGGCCAGCGCGTCCGGGGCGGCGCCTCCGAACTGCCCGGAGTGCAGGTTCCCCTCCAGGGTGTCGACCCGGACGCGGAGCATGGTCATGCCCCTCAGCACGGTGGTGACGGTCGGGAGCCCCACACGGAAGTTGCCGGTGTCGCCGATGACGATCGCGTCGGCCTCCAACAGTTCGGGGTGTGCCTCCGCGTACCGCTCCAGCCCCCCCGTGCCCTGTTCCTCCGAGCCCTCGACGATCACCTTGACGGTGACGGGCACGCCTCCCGCCGCGCGCAGCGCGCGCAACGCCAGCAGGTGCATCACCAGCCCGCCCTTGCAGTCGGCGGCGCCCCGCCCGTACCAGCGGCCGTCGCGCTCGGTCAGTTCGAACGGAGGGCTGTCCCAACCGGCCTCGTCCAACGGCGGCTGGACGTCGTAGTGCGCGTACAGCAGGACGGTCCTGGCGCCCTCCGGTCCGGCCAGTCGACCGTAGACCGACTGGGTGCCGTCCGGGGTGTCCAGTACCGCGACGTCCTCGAACCCCTCGGCGCGCAGGGCGTCCGCGGCCCAACGCGCAGCGCCCTCGCTCTCGGAGCGGGGATACCGGTCGAAGTCCGCCACCGACCGGAACGCCACCAGTTCGGCGAGTTCCTCCCGTGCCCGGGGCATCAGCGAGGCGACGGTCTCGGCGATCGGCTGCGAGGGCATGGGGCACGCTCCTTGGGTTCCAGGCGTCCTACGGTGAGCGATCCTCGCACAGGGCTGCCGAGCGCGATCACCGTAGGATGCGGGGGGACAGCGGAGACGGCGGCGGGATCGGAGCGGTACACCATCGTGAGCAGCGAGAACTCCTCGGCGGACGACACGGCTCGGGTATGGGACGTGGTGGTGGTCGGCGCGGGGCCGGCGGGCGCGTCCGCCGCCTACGCGGCGGCCGTGGCCGGCCGTCGCGTACTGCTGCTGGAGAAGGCCGAACTGCCGCGCTACAAGACGTGTGGTGGCGGCATCATCGGCCCCTCTCGCGACTGCCTGCCGCCCGGATTCGACCTCCCGCTCCAGGACCGGGTGCACGCGGTGACCTTCTCCCACAACGGGCGTCTCGCCCGCACCCGTCGTTCCCGGCACATGCTGTTCGGCCTGGTCGACCGGCCCGAGTTCGACCGGCGGCTCGTCGAGCACGCGCAGAAGGCGGGCGCCGAACTGCGCACGCGGGCGTCGGTGACCCGGATCGAGCAGCACGGTCCGGGCGTGCCCGACCGTCGCAGCGTCGCCGTCGTCCTCCAGGACGGCGAGACCGTGCTGGCCCGGGCGGTGGTCGGCGCGGACGGGAGCGCCGGTAGGACGGGAGCGCACGTCGGGGTCGGACTCGACCGGGTCGACCTCGGGTTGGAGTCGGAGATCCCGGTTCCCCCCACGGTCGCCGAGGACTGGAAGGGGCGTGTCCTCATCGACTGGGGTCCGATTCCGGGCAGTTACGGCTGGGTCTTCCCCAAGGGCGACACGCTCACCGTCGGCGTGATCGCCCGGCGTGGCGAGGGCGCGGCGACCAAGCGCTACCTGGAGGACTTCGTGGGACGACTGGGGCTCGCCGGCTTCGAACCGAGCCTCTCCTCGGGTCACCTGACCCGCTGCCGGTCCGCTGACTCCCCCCTGTCCCGCGGCCGGGTCCTGGTGTGCGGCGACGCCGCCGGACTCCTGGAGCCATGGACGCGCGAGGGCATCTCCTTCGCACTCCGCTCGGGTCGGCTGGCGGGCGAGGCGGCGGTGCGCGTCGCCGGGGCCGCCGATGTCGCCGAGACCCGCCGACATACGCTCGACTACACGCGGGCCGTCGAGACCGGGCTCGGCGCCGAGATGGCCGCCGGTACCACGATGCTCGCGGCCTTCGAGCGACGGCCGGCCGTGTTCCACGCCCTCCTGACCGGCCTTCGGCCTGCCTGGAGGGCCTTCAAGGACATCACCCAGGGGGCCACCACACTCGCCGCGTTGCTGCGGGGTCACCCGATGGCGCGGCGCGGACTGGCCCTGCTCGACGGCCGCACCGGGGCCGGCGCCCGCCGCGACGCCGAGTCCTGACCTCGGCGTGCCCACCGGTTCGGCGGGCACGGCGCGGAGGGTCAGCCCGTCCCGTCGCGCCCCTTCGACGGGTGCTCGCCCCGCTCGCCGCGCACCGTGTCCACCAGCGCGACGGGATCGTGTGGCGGTGCGTCGCCCCGCCACGCCACGTGGCCGTCCGGACGGACCAGGACGAAGGCCCGCTCGTACAGGGCGGCCACCTCGCCGCCGGCGCGACGGTGCGGCGTCAGGGGGACGCCTCGGTCGGCGAAGGCACGTCGCACCCCGTCCACCCCCGGGTGCTCGGCGAAGCACAGCAGGACGAACCCGTGCCCGAACAGGTCGAGCGTCGAGGTCGTGGCGTCCCACCAGGCGTGTGCGGCCCGGTAGCCGGGCTCGCTGCCCGGTCGCCAGTCGCCCGGTGGCCTGCCGTGCCTGACCGGCACGTGGGGGTCCTCGACGATGGCGTGCGAGCGGTAGCGCAACCCGAAGTGGATCTCCGGAGCGTCGAACTCCCGGTGCGCGTCGCTCTCCTTCAGCAGCCGGGACGTCTCCGCGCGGGCCCGTTCGCCGGCCGGACCGTCCTGGTGGATCTCGTGGGGCAGGGGCCGGCGTGTGGTGCGCCGCAGGTTTCTGTCGGCCTCTTCCAGGCTGTCCACCGCGACCGGCCTGCGCTCGCTCTCGTAGGTGTCGAGCAAGTGCCTTCCGGCCCACCCGCGCAGGACGGCGTCGAGTTTCCACCCCAGGTCGGCGGCGTCGCCGATGCCGGTGGCCAGCCCGAAGCCACCCGAGGGAGAGAGGGTGTGGGCGGCGTCCCCGGCGAGGAGGACGCGCCCGGCCCGGTAGCGGTCGGCGACACGATGCGTCAGGTGCCACTCGCCGTCGCTCAGCAACTCCACCGGGGTGTCGAAGGCGAGGGCTTCCCGGATGAGGGCCAGGCCGTCGACCCGTCCCACGTCGTCGGCGCCGACCACCAGGTTGTACAGGTCCGTGCCGTTCAGGGAACGCAGCGGGAAGCGCAGCGTGGGAGACGCCATCAGGAAGTACACCATCGCCGCCCGGTCGCCCAAGCGCTCCCTCAAGTCCGGCGCGCGGAAGAGTACGTTGCGGAAGGTGCGGGGTGGCCGGCGGGCCGGAGCCTCGATCCCGCAGGCCCGGCGCACGGGGGAGGCGGCTCCGTCGCAGGCGACCAGGAAGCGCGCGCGGACGGTGCCGGACGACCCGGTGCGGTGGTCGCGGAGCCGGGCCTCGACGTGGTCGTCCCTCTGCCGTACCCGGTCGACCGTCGTTCCCAGCCGCAGCGGTCCATCCGGGTGGACGCCGACCGCCCGCGTCAGGACCGGGTTCAGCCAGTGGGCCGGGCAGATCTGGTCGGGTTCCGGGGTGTGGGCGAACGGCCCCCGCTCGCGAGCGGTCCCTCGGTGACAACGGTGGAGTTCGTGGCCGCCGACCCGGGTGACCCAGGCGATGTCCAGCGTGTGGTCCGCGGGCCACCCGGCGTCTCGGATGGCCCGCGCCACCCCCCAGCGGCGGAACAATTCCATCGAGCGGGGACCGATGGTGCTCACCTTGGGATGTCGGACCCGTCCGTCGCCCGCGTCCGCGACCACGCAGCTGATCCCCCGGTAGGCGAGATCGAGGGCCAGCGCCATGCCGACCGGCCCGCCGCCGACGATCAGGACGTCGGTGCACTCGCCTGAACGCGCCATGGTGTCTCTCCTTCGTGATCACTCCGGCCTCGGGCCGGGGGAGGGTGCCAAGACCCCGGGAAACGGGGCGGGGAACGCCGGAGGCGAGGAAGGCGACTCCTCCCGTCCCCGCCGAGAGGGGTACGGGCTCCTCGGCCCTCCTCGTCCGCGCCGAGAGCCGAGTGGGGTCCCGGGCCCGGTGTGGGGTGTCCTTCCGGGACCCCGGCGTCTCAGGGGCGCACGGCGACGGCGAGCAGGCAGCCGAAGTCGTCGGCGCCCGCCAGGTCGGAGGGGCGGAAGGCATCCTCGTCGAAGCCGAAGTTGCCCTCCTCCATCGCGACGGGGCGATCCTCCCGGGCCGCGAGCCGCGCCAACTCGTCGGCCAGGCGCAGCGTCGTCTGTTCCGTGACGTCCGTGAGCGCGCGAAGCCGCAGGCCCGAGCGGTGGAGCAGCGCCACGTAGTCGTCGATGTCCGCGGTGGTCGCCATCAGGCTGCGGCAGAACTTGTCGATGCCCGGATGGCGCTCCGCCTTGCGGGGAGCCCGCTCGAACACGTCGGTCAGGACGATCCTGCCCCCGGGCGCCAACACCCGGGAGGCCTCGGTGAGCGCTCGTTGCCGGTCGGGCATGTGACAGATCGACTCCAGGGCCATGACCGCGTCGAACGACGCGTCGGAGAAGGGCAGGTCCATGGCGTCGCCGTGTGCGAAGACGGCCCGGTCCGCGACCCCCGCTTCGGCCGCCAACCGGTTGGCGGTCTTGACCTGTTCCTCGCTGACACTGACACCGGTGACCCGGGCCCCGGTCCGCGCGACGAGGCGCAGCGCGGGGCCGCCCACCCCGCAACCGAGGTCCAGGACGTGGCTCCCGGCGTCCACGGCCATCGACTCGATGAACACGTCGGTCAGACGGTCCATCGCCTCGTCGATGGAGGCCGGGGTGTCGGGTTCGTCCCAGTAGCCGATGTGCACGTTGGGGTTGAAGGAGCCGTCGCGCATGGCGTTGAGCGTCAGCCGGTCGTACAGTTCGCCGACGGCTCGGGGCACCGGCGGGGTCTGGGAGACGGTTTCGGTCACGGCAGGGCCTTTCGGTCGTCGGTCGCGCGGCGCTGTCCCGCGCGTGGGTCTTGTCCCCCGGGGCCCGGGGGACGGTCGGGATCTCAGGCGTCCGCTCCCGCCTGGGCGTTCGGGGGCCGCCGGCCCCCCTCGACGCGCACGCAGTGGTCGTACTCCGGCAGCAGGCCCTTGTCCCGTGCCACCGCCAGCGTGACGGCGGCGCGGTCGCGTTCGGACAGGATCGGCTCCATGTCGGAGGGCAGGGGCAGGGCGAGCGCGGGGTCGAGGAAGGACAGCGCGAGTTCGTGTTCCGGGACGTAGCTCCCGGAGAGCATGTAGGACATCACGGTGTCGTCCTGGAGGGCCACGAAGGCGTGTCCCACGCCCACCGGGACGTAGGTGGCGCGGTGGTCGCGCTGGTCCATCACCACCGAGTCCCACCGGCCGAAGGTGGGCGACCCCACCCGGATGTCCACCACGAAGTCCACCGCCGCCCCTCGCGCGCAGTACACGTACTTGGCGGTGCCCGGGGGCGTGGCCGTGTAGTGGATCCCCCGGACCACGCCGCGCCGGGAGACGCTGTGGTTGGTCTGCGCCACGGCGAAGAGCGGCGCCCCGTGGGCCTCGGTGAACGCCTTCTCCTGGAAGGGGGACAGGAATCGGCCCCGTTCGTCGGGGTGGACCCGCGGGGCGAACTCGATCGCTCCCCGGACGGCGAGTCTGCGTGCCTTCAACGTCGCTCCTTCTGTTCGATCGGGGCACTCGTTCGGTCGTGGGTCGGCACGGGCGGGTTCACAGCGTCGAGACCACGTCGCGCAGGGCCTCGATGACCTTGTCCTGGAGGTCCTCGGACAGCGACGGGTACATCGGCAGGGAGAAGATCTCGGACGCCGCCGCCTCGGTGACCGGCAGCGACCCTGAGGCGTAACCGAGATGGGCGAAGCCGCTCATGGTGTGCACCGGCCAGGGGTAGCTGACGTTCAGGTGGATGTCGTACTCCCGGAGTCGCTTCAGGATGTCGTCGCGCCGCGGGTGGCGTACCACGTAGACGTAGTACACGTGCTCGTTGCCCGCCGTGGTCCGCGGCAGGACGAGTCCGGTGCCGGACAACCCCTCGGCATAGCGGCGGGCCACGGCGCGGCGACCCGCGATGTAGCCGTCCAGCCTGCGGAGCTTGCGGCGCAGGATCTCCGCCTGGACTTCGTCGAGTCGGCTGTTGTGGGCCGGGGTCCGCACGGTGTAGTAGCGGTCCTCCATGCCGTAGTAGCGCGAGCGGCGCAGTTCGCGCGCGAGGTCGGGGTCCGAGGTGAGGACCGCTCCGGCGTCGCCGTAGGCCCCGAGGACCTTGGTCGGGTAGAAGGAGAAGGCCGCGACGTCCCCCCGGGTGCCGGCGACGACGCCGTCCCGTCGCGCGCCGTGGGCCTGGGCGCAGTCCTCCAGGACGGCGAGGCCGTGTCGTTCGGCGAGCCCCCCGAGCGGTGTCATGTCCACGCATTGGCCGTACAGGTGCACCGGGAGCAGGCATCGGGTGCGGTCGGTGATCGCGCCGGCCACCTGCTCGGTGTCCATGAGGAAGTCCTCCTCGCGGACGTCGACGAAGACGGGCCTGGCCCCGGTCGAGTCGATGGCCACCACCGTCGGCGCGGCCGTGTTGGACACCGTGATCACCTCGTCGCCGGGCCCCACGCCGAGCGCCTGGAGACCGAGCTTGACGGCGTTGGTCCCGTTGTCGACGCCGACACAGTGGTCGACGCCGTGATAGGCGGCGAACTCCTCCTCGAAACCCCGCACCCCGGAGCCCAGCACGAGCCGGCCCGAGGAGAACACCGTCTCCACGGCGTCCAGGATGTCCGCGCGTTCCGTGTCGTACTCGGCCAGGTAGTCCCATACTCGTGTGGTCATCGTGGCTCCTTCGTGACGGCCCCGGCCCGCGCGCCGGGGTGAGAACGGGGCGACGCCCGCCCGGGAACGGGCCGCCGGAAACCCCGGCGGTGCGCCCGGTGCCGCGGGGAGCGTCGCTCCGGGCGGTCCCGGCTCACGGACGAGCCGCCTGGCGCCGGGCGGCGAGCGCGGCGACGGTGCGCCGCACGCCCTCCGGCAGGGGGATCAGAGGGCGCCAGCCGACGGCACGGCGGAAGGCGCCGGAGTCGATGGTCACGCTGAGGAAGTCGGTGTCCGGTGCGTGGTCGGGCGGCGGGACGGTCAACACCGGGACCCGAGGGCGTCCGGTCAGCTCGGCGGCGGTCTCGGCGACGAGCCGGAACACGTCGCCCAGCGCGTCGCCCCTCCCGGCGCCGATCGTCCAGTGCCGGCCGACCAGCGGCCCGGGACGCCGAAGGGCCTTCGCGAACGCCCCCGCGACGTCCTCCACGTGGACCAGGTCGCGCCGCACGGTGCCGTCGTGCCACATCGTGATCGGCCGGCCGTCCAGAGCACGCCGGACCATGGCGGAAACCACCCCGCGATCCTCGGCCCCCGCCGCCGCGCTCTCACCGAACACCGTCGGCAGCCGCAGACTGACGCCGCGGATCCTCCCCTCGGCCGTCGCGCGTTTCAGGACCCGCTCCGCCTCCAGTTTCTGACGGTCGTAGGCCGTCCCCGGCCGGTCGGGCTCGCTGCCGTCGACGGGTTCCCTCGGGACCGGGCCGACCTGGGAGGCCGCCCCCGCGTACACCACCACCGGCCCGGCGTCGCCCGCGCTTCTCGGCCGCGCCACGGCCACCAGGTCCCGCATCACGCCGACGTTCACCCGTTCCGCCTCGGGATCCTTTTCGGCGGCCCGCCAGCCGCCGTCCCCGAGCAGCAGGTGCACCACGGCATCGGAGCCGGCGACCGCCTCGGCCAGCGCCGACCGGTCGGTGAGGTCGGCCCGCACGACGTCGATCTCGGCCGCGCCGGGGGGAGCGACTGCGGCCCGGCGCGCCACCAGGCGCAGCCCGACGGGGTGGGTCGCCAGTGCCCGTACGACCGTCGATCCGACGAAGCCGGAGGCGCCCAGCACGGTGATCAGGGGGGTCCGTTCCCCGGAGCGGTTCAATTCGCGCGTCCTTTCACGAGCGAGCGGCCATGGCGTGCAGACACGCCAGGAGGGTCCTGGCCTCGACGTTGAGGTAGTGGCCGTGCCGAGTGAGCGCCGTGAGCTGGGCGGGCGTGGCCCAGGCGAAACCGGGCGGCGGGTCGAGCCGCGCGGAGCGCGGGTCCGCGTCGATCACCAGGTAGCGGCAGCGGGCGTTCAGGAAGCGTCCTCCTTCCTCGGAGTGGACGGCCCCGTAGCGCACGCGGGAGGGTGGCGCCGTCAACACCTCCTCCAGGTAGCGCGGTCGCTCGGCGAGCGGCAGGTGCGCGTGGTTGCCGGGGGTGCACTGGACCGTCGGGCCCAGCTCGACGGTGTCCAGGAAGCCGCCCTCGGTCCGGGCGTGCACCAGGACGTGGGGGATCGAGTCGATCTCCCGCAGCAGGAACGCCGCCACCCCGGTCCCCACCGGTTCGATCAGGGGCTGGGTCCAGCCGCTCACCTCGCGGTTCCCGGCCCGTACCGAGACGGCGACCACCCGGAAGTACCGGCCGTCCTCGTGCTCGATCGCCTCCACGCCGTGCTTCCAGCCACGCACCGTCGAGAGCGGTATGCGCCGGGCGCGCACGGCGCGACCACCGCGCTCGCCGGTGAACCATGACAACAGAGCCGCGTCTGACAGGAGCGCGCTGGGCGTGGGGTCCCCGTGGGGAACACAGGACAGGACGCTCCGCGCGTCCATGTTGACCACCTCGTCCCGGTGCAGCAGCTCGGCTATCTGACCGAGGGTGAGCCAGCGGAAGTCCTCCGGCGCGTCGACCTCGTCGTCGGTCTCGACGATCACGTTCCGGTTCGACTTGCGGAAGAACCACGAGCCCTGCTCCGACTGCAGCACGTCGACGAGGACCCGGCCGGCGCCCGGCCCGACGAAGTGATCGAGGAGCCGCACGTCCGCGCCCCGGTGCGCCCGGGTGTAGTTGCTTCGGGTCGCCTGCACGGTGGGGGAGAGCTGCGTGGGCCGAGGGTTGCCCGGTTCGGCCTTGGCCTGCATGAGAAAGTGCAGCACCCCGCCGAACTCCTTGGCCAGCAACCCCAGAACGCCCACCTCGGGCTGGCTGATGACCGGCTGCTCCCACTCCCGGCGCGGTACGCCCTCGCCGGTCCCCTCGGCGACGCGCATGCCCTCGACGGTGAAGAATCCGCCGCTGCGGTGGGCCAGGTTGCCGGTGCCCGGCTCGAACCTCCATTCGCCGCGCTCGACCAACTCGGTCAGCGGAATGCGCCGGGCGTGGAAGGCCCCGGCCGCGTGACGCTCGTCGAGCCAGTCCGTCACGTCCTCGGTGGCGAGGTGAGCTCCCCGCGAGGTGGCCGCCGACAGGGCGAGTCGCTCGGCCAGTTCGAGATCCTCGCGCGGGCACAGGGCGGCTGCTGGTGGATCCGGGCGGGTGGGCATGGGCTCTCCTTGATCCGCGGTGGCACGGACTTGCCGCGGTGGGGACGCGGGCCGTCTGTCCGGGGGCGGGCGGGGCTCTCGTGACACGCCCTGGGCGGCCGGTGGTTCGCCTCGGCCGAGCGGGCAGCCGGGACGGCTCAGTCGCGAACCGCGGTGATCAGCACATAGCCGGCGTGGGGATGCCGGCCGAAGGACTCCATCAGCCGGGCCGCGGCGCTGATCTCCTGGCGCGCGGCCGGAGCGAGGCCGTCCGCCAGCTCGCGGAAGGCCGCCGCCGCGTGCCCGTAGCTGGGGCGGACCCGCTCGCCGACCTCGGACAGGTCCGACACCCGCCAGCCGGACGCGGCGAGGCGCTCCCGGTGTTCCTCGGGGGTGGCGATGGTGGCGATCTCGTACATCCGCAGCATGCCGTCCCAGACCGCCTCGTCGTCGGCGGACCGCTCCCGCCGACACAGATCGGCGACGACCAGGCGTCCGTCGGGACGCACCACCCGATGGATCTCCGCCAGGGCCGCTCCCGGGTCGGTCAGATGGAGCAGCGACTCGATCGCCCACGCCCCGTCGAAGTGGCCGTCGTCGAAGGGGAGCCGTTCCCCGGCGTCCGCGAGCCGGAAGGAGATCCGATCGCCGACACCGGACCGGCGCGCCCGTGCGGACGCCTCGGCCACCTGCCGTTCGCTCGCGTCGATCCCCGTGACCCGCGATCGGTGGGTCGTCGCGATCCGCACCGCCGGCACCCCGGTGCCGCACCCCACGTCCAGCAGACGCGCGTCCGGTCCGGGCGCGAGGCGGGCGGCGACCACGTCCGTGAGACGGTCCGTCGCCTCGGCCACGGGGACGTCGGGGTCGTCGTCCCAGTACCCGGCGTGGATGTTCCCGCCCAGCGCGTCGGAGGCGCCGGCCTCCGCGAAGCGCTCGTAGGTCCGGCCCACCGATTCCGTGGTGTCGGGCTGCGGTGTCATCGTCCTTCTCACCTCTCGTCCGTCGGGCGGGATCGAAGCGTCGCGTTCGAAGGGGTCGGGGACAGGGGGGACGGCAGGTCGAGGCGGAGCCGGGCCGGGCCGTGGAAGACCATGTCGTCCGCGTACGCCACACGGTGTCGCGCCCTCTCCAGCCCCGGCAGCGCGTCCAGGAGCGCGCGGAGACCCAACTCGCCCTCGGCCCGGGCCAGGGCGGCGCCGAGGCAGTAGTGGATGCCGAGGCCGAAACCCAGATGACGGTCGGCCGGCCGACGCACGTCCAGCACGTCCGGGTCGGCGAAGCGGTCCGGATCCCGGTTCGCCGAGCCCAGCAGCGCCACCACCCGACTGCCCCGCGCCACCCGGAGGCCGCCGAGGACCGCTTCGTCGGAAGCCCTGCGGGTGATCGCCTGCACGGGCGGGTCGTAGCGCAGCAACTCCTCGATCGCTCCCGGGATCAGGGCGGGGCTCTTCCGCAGCTCCCGCAGCGCCGAGGGGTGCGCGCGCAATGCCAGCACCGCCTTGGCCAGGAGGTTGGTCGTGGTCTCGTGTCCGGCGGTGAGCAGGTGCACGCAGGTGGCCACGATGAGTTCCGTGCTCAACGCCGCCTCTCCGTCCCGGGCGCGCACCAGGAGGGTGAGGAGGTCGTCGCGGTCGTCCCACTCGGGATCCCGTCGCCGCTCCGCCTCCCGCCGGAAGTAGGCGGTGAACTCCTCGGCGGCGGCCTCCGCGCGGGCGTGACGGTCGGCGCGGCCGCCCGAGCGGCCGGTGCCCGCGCCTTGCAGGGCCAGGGCGTTGGCGCGGAGCATGCGGTGGTCCTCACCCGGGACGCCGAGGAGCTCGCAGATCACCAGGATCGGGAGCGGAGCCGCGAACTCCGCCACCAGATCGACCTTCCGGCGGCCGGCGAGCCGCAGCAGGAGGGTGTGGGCGATGCGTTCGACGCGCGGACGGAGTCCGGCGACGACGGAAGGGGAGAACTCCCGGGCGAGCAGGGAGCGCAGTCGTGTGTGCCGGGGCGGGTCCATGAAGACCAGCCAGTCGTCGACGACGCGGCGCGTCGCGCCGTACTCGGCGGGCACCGGACTCGCCGACTCGCGCGAGCCGGCCGTTTCCGCCGGAGCGCCTCTGCCGAACCTCCGGTCGGTGAGGACCCGTACCACCTCGTCGTGGGAGAAGACGTAGAACGTATCCGGCTCGCCCGGGAGGGACGCCCCCCGGTGCACCGGGGCCGTCTCCCGGTAGCGCCGGTACACCGGGTAAGGGTCGGCGATGTCCTGCTCGGCCCAGCCGGTGAGGGCGAACCGGGGCAGTGTCGCGGAGGGCATGAGGACTCCTTCGGTCCGAGCGTGACCCTGTCTCGACGCGGCCGTCGCCCCCTATCGGCGATCCGGTCGGAAGCGGTCGGCCCAGGAGGCGCTCATCGCCCCGACGTGGTCGGGGACCAGCGGATGCTTGGCGCAGGACGTCGCCAGCTCGTCGAGGTCTCGCGCCAGACCTCGCCGGGCCACGTCCGGGCGGGCCACCGGGGCGGGGTAAGCGGGCAGTTCGAAGGAGGGCCCGGCGGTGGCTCCGGCGAGACCCGAGGGCATGGTCACGAGCGACTCCGCCAGCGGTCGCATCAGCCCGGTCATCATGTCGATCGCCGCGTTCATCAGGTCCGACCGCCGCAGGCTCCGGTCCGGCCCTTCGCCGAAGTGCTGGGCCATGAGACGCAGCGACAGGTGGTAGGCGCGGTTGAAAAGCCGCATGACCTCGCGGGCGTCCGGGTCGGTGACCCGCCGCGTCGCCGCGTCCCGACTCTCCAGCACGGGATTGCGCAGGACGGGATAGGACGGATTCCACGGTTCCCGGCCCCGCGCGGTGCCCCCGGCCCCCCCGAGGAACTCGCGCATCCGCAGGAACGCCGTGTAGTGCGACTCCTCACCGTCGCCGGGGTCGCGCACTCCGCCCTCTCCCTGCTCGGTGATCACGTCGACCGCGAAGAGAGCCCCGGCCAGGTCGTCGACCTCCAACTGGTAGTCCGGGTGGCGACGCTCCAACGATCCGCGCAGGAAGAGGTGGTGCTCCCCGCCTCCTCTGCCCCGCTCGACCAGGAAGAGGTCCGGTATCCGCCGCAGGCCCTCCCGGATCGCGGCGTACAGCTCGCTCAGCGACCCGTAGGCGCGTTCGTGGAGAATGGGCGGGCCCGTGGTCGGCTCGCCCCGCCGGACGTCCTCGACGAGGCTCGACGGCCGTTCGATCAGGGTGAACCGCTCCAGACTGCCGGGCCCCAGCCGCTCCAGCGCGAAGTCCAACGGCACCGGGATCTCGTGGTTGACGGTGGCGAAGTCGATCCGGGGCACGTGGAAGGGCTCGCCCACCGCCATGAGGATGTTGTTGACGAGCAGGAAGTGGATCATCTCCTCGCGGGCGATGCCGAGCAACGTCCCCCTGAGGCCCTCCTCACGGGTCTCGCCGCCGTCGCCGCAGGCCAGGCGGAGCTGGGACGGTGTCCACAGACCCCGGCGCAGGTACTCCAGGCCGACACCGTGGGTGGGGACGGAGTAGGCCGCGTACAAGTACTGGAGCATGACGGCCAGTTCGAGGCTCACCGCCTCGCGCAGCAACCGGACCAGCTCGTCCCGGGTGGTGATCTCCCGGTGCCGGCGACCGGACGGCGGAACCGTCGTCAGCACCGCGTCCGGCGCCTGCCGGGCCCGCAGGAACCTCAGCAGCAATCGGGCCTTCGGCTCGGACAGCTCACGCGTCGGCGGCATGTAGTAGGTCTTCGCCTTGTTCCGGGGGTCGCACATCTGCCAGATCAGCTTCGCGTACGTCTCGACCTTGCACCGGTCCGCCAGGCTGAAGACCTCCGCCCGCATGAACGCGTACAGGTGCTCGTAGTAGGCCAGCACCTCCCGGTGTACGAGGTCGAACGTCACCTCCTCCGCCGGGACGGACTCCAGTCGCCAGTCGTCGGGCAGGACCCGCACCGACAGATACCCGACACCGGACCAGTGGCCGGACGCCTCGGCGTGGTCGAGAGCCCGGTGCGCGGAGCCCGGACGGTCCCGCTCGCAGGGCAGGTCGTCCTCCCCGGTGGCGAGCAGGATCCGGGTGGTTCCCGCCGTCGCCCCGCGCAGGGTGAACCGGCCCCGGCCGTGCTCGTCGGTGTCCAAGGCGCAGTCGCCCGACCACCGCCCCCGACCGTCCTGCCCACCGGGACGGATCCTGACCGTCTCCAGGTCCGAGCACCGCGCACCGGGGTCGGTGGCCACGGGGTGGCGGGGCAGCGAGCGCGGATTGAAGAACTGCCGGACGGCGATCCCCTCGACGCGCTCGGGGCGCCCCCGCACGAAGGACCGCACCAGGACGACGACGTCGTGCTCCGCGTCACCCGGAGCCCGGGGGTGTTCCAGGACCGGACACGCCTCGTCGGCCTGGACGTCGACCTCGCGCTCCCGCATGCGCACCACCGGACCCTGCGCCCCCACGCTCACCAGACGAAGCCCCTCCCCGGCCGCGGCGGCGGCCGGGGACCGGGCCGCCACGGTGACCAGCCCACCCGTCGAGTCGTCCGCGGCGCTCGCGTACGCCTCCCGGGGCACCCGGGCCATCAGCCGCCCCCCGCGCGCCGTCCGCAGCTCCAGGTCGCCCAGGCCCGCCCCCGCGTCGTCCACCGGCCACGCGGTGATCATGTTCAGGGTGACGTGCTCGTCCGTGAGCGCCACGGTGAGGTGGTGCAGCCCGCCGGGGTCGCCGTCCCGGGCGGGCAGCATGAGCCGGCCGGCCGGACAGGTGCGTGCCTCGTCGCCCCGCCAGGGCGCGACCGTCCCCCGCAACCGCCACCGCGTCGGACCGTCGGGTTCACGCGGCGGGTCCGGGGCGACGAGCGCGAACTGGACCACCAGGCCGCCCACCCCGGCGGACCGCGTCACCTCCCGCAGTCGCGACACGACGGGAGACAGGCCGGCCTCCTCGAACCAGTCCGGTCCGTCCTCCTCGGCCACGACGAACTGGTGGACCACGGAGCGCGGGAGGCGCCGCGCCGCCCGACCGCCCCCGTTCCCCCCGACGGTGTCGAACCGGTGCCACCGGGGGGGATGGAAGCCCCGAACACCCCCGGTGGCCATGTACCCGACGTCGTGCGACCGCCCCCGCCGGCCGAAGCAGAAACGCCCGACCATCAGGGTCGTGGTCCGATCGCAGGTCGGGTCGACGTCGAAGACCCGGGCCCGATTGACCGTGGTCGCCAGGTAGTCGTTGTAGTGGCCCCACAGGTCCACGGACCGGCCCACCACCGGATCAGCGGTGTCGACCTCACCGGCGCGCACCTCGACGCCGAGGACGCGCGCGTCGACCGAGAAGTGCCCGTTGCCCGAGAAGTGCGTACCGGTGGCCGCGCTGAAGCGGCCGTCGGGGGTCGGGCGGCCGTGGCCGTCGCACCGCGGCCCCAGACGGTCCAGATGGTCGCGGTACTCCTGCGCCGGGCGGTCCGCGGGGAAGGCGCGCCCGTCTGCCGTGAGCGCGGTGTTCGCCGCCAGGTCGACCAGACCGCCGCGCGGACCGGTCGGCAGGTGGGTCGTGGCGACGCCGGCGAAGTGCAGTCGCGGCAGGTCGAAGACGCTCATGCCGGCCCGTCCGCGCGAATCGGCCGGGCGACGGCGAACACCCTGCTGGCGCGCGGCTCGTACCACTCGATCTCATGCGCCGCGTCGATGCCCGATTCGATGGCGCCCTCGATCCACGCGGGTTTGGACGAACAGTGTTCGCCGGCGAAGAACAGCCCCCGCTGCGGTCGGGCCGCCGCCCGCCGCTCCGCCTCGCGGACGGCCGACTCCTGGCCCCAGCGCACCGTCGCCGCCCCCCTCGACCATCTGCGCGAGCCCCAGGCGAGCCCCACCGTGTCCAGGATCATCGAGGGCTCGCGCAACTCCTCGTGCACGGCGCTCAACTCCTCCACGATGACCGCGTCGCGCTCGCGCTCGCCCAGCCTCCCCAGGGCGTCGGCGTCCGGGCCGATGCTGTAGCTGGCGAGGAGGACCGCTCCCAGCGTCGGATCGCCCTCCACCGGGGGATAGTAGGTCTGCCGTACGTGGCCACCGGTGAAGGACGCGCCCCCGTTGATGCCGTCCTTCTCCCAGAACGCCTCGCGGCAGTGGAAGGCCACCTTGGTGGCCGACCAGTACTTCGTGTGATGGACGATGTCCAACTTGTCCTGGTCGAACCCGGTCAGCGGCATGCGCCGGAGCACCGTGAAGGGGATGGTGCAGACCACGTAGTCGCGTCGCAGCGTGAGGGTCCGCGCGCCCTGCCGCACCCTCAATACCACGGTGTCGTCCCGGACGTCGATCCCCACGACCTCCATGCCGGTGGAGATCCTCCCGCGGATCCGCCTCGCGAGTTTCCGGGGCAGGGCGTCCATCCCGCCCCGCAGCCGCACGATGTTGGAACTGGTCTCATCCAGCACGTCGTCGAGGAAGCGCTCCAGGTCGGGTGGGCACGAGGACCGGACCTGGGGGTGGTCGGAGAAGAAGGCGTGCAGGTCGACCCGGGTCCGAGCGCCACCGCGCCGGTACGGCGCCAGGTCGATGGGGTCGACACGGTCGAGGAGTTCCACGACCGTGTCGTGGCGTAGCTCCTCGTAGAACCGACGCGGGGCGATGGCCCGTATGCTCGCGTCCAACCAGGCCCCGAACAAGAGGGTGTCGTCCCGGTAGCGGTGGTCGGGCAGACCCGCGGCGAACGAGGTGACGAGATCCTCGCGGGCCTCCCGCACCCGCAGGTGACCCGAGGCGGAGTCGGGCAGGTAGGTGGCGTCGTCGGAGAAGAGCGTCCGGAATTCGCGGACCCTTTCCTGCAAGCCGAGTTCGGCGATGTAGTGCATGGTCAGCCGATGTCCCGCGGGTATCCGCATCGCCCCCAACTCGGCGTACGGCCCGGCCCGGCCGCCCGCGGCGAAGCGGTGGGTGCGGACGCGTCCGCCGATCTCGTGGCTGCCTTCGACGACCTCGACCTGGTGCCCGAGACGCTCCAGCTCGTACGCCGTCACCAAGCCGGCGACGCCCGCGCCGACGACGGTGATCCTCTTCGGACCACCGTTGACGCCGCCTGGTCCGTCGAACTCCTGCGGGGGTGCGGTCACGGATCTCCTCCAGTACGCGATGTCCAAGGCCGGGGGCGGGTCCTGGAAGAACACCGGCGACTCGCCCGACCAGGCCGGGACGGCGCCGGTGAGCGCCTGGCGGCCATTCTCCGGGGACCGGTCACCCGCCCGTATCCCTCGCCGAGCCCCGACTCGGGTGGTTCGACCCCCGCGGAAGCGCCGGGCCCGGGCGGAGCGGCGCCGTCACCCCACGCGGACGCGTGGGCTTCCGTCCGGTCCCCCCACGTCGACCGCCGCGGCGGACATGCTGGCCTGTGTGCCCGGACGGGCGCGCCCGTCGGGTGCCCCCTCCGCCCGGGGACCCGACGCGCGACCCGACGGAGGCAACGTTGACGCGAGTGCTGATCGCCACCACACCGGCGCCCGGACACATCGTGAGCATGGTCGAGGTCTCCCGGGAACTGACCCGGCGCGGGCACGAGGTGCGCTGGTACACCGGGCGCGCCTTCCGGGACCGCGTGGAGCGGACCGGCGCCGTCTTCGAACCCATGACCGCCGGGCTGGACTTCGGCGGGCTGAGCCGCGAGGAGGCGTTCCCCGACCATGCCGGCCTCACCGGGATCGAGAGCTTCCGGGTCGGAGTGCGCGACATCTTCTACCGGACCGCCCCGGGTCAGGCGCGGGACCTGACGGCGATCCTCGCGCGCTTCCCGGCCGACTGTCTTCTCGCCGACGACATGTGCTACGGGGCCTGCTTCGCGGCCGAACGCTCCGGCACCCCCCTGGCCTGGTTGAACAACTCGGTCTACATTTTGGGGAGTCGGGACACCGCGCCACTCGGTGGCGGGCTGCCGCCGGGCACCTCGTGGCCGGGACGGGTCCGCGACGCGATGCTCAGATGGGCGGCGGACCACCTGCTGATGCGGGAGCTGCGGCGGGAGGCCGACCGGGCGCGAGTCCGCGCGGGGTTGGATCGGCTCTCGACGCCGGCCATGGAGAACATCGCCCGCCCGCCGGTCCTCTACCTCATGGCCACCGTCCCCTCCTTCGAGTTCCCCCGCGGCGACCTCCTGCCGGGCACCCATTTCGTGGGCGGGCTGTTCGGGGCGCCGCCGGAGGGTTTCGAACCACCGGACTGGTGGGGAGAGTTGGACGCCGGGCTCCCCGTGGTCCTGGTCACCCAGGGGACGACCGCCAACGACGTGGGACGGCTGCTCGTCCCCGCCGTCCGCGCGTTGGCCGGCGAGGACGTCCTCGTCGTCGTCACCACCGGCAGCACCCCGGACGTCGACCTTCTTCGCCCGCTGCCCGACAACGTCCGGGTGGAACGCTTCGTGCCGTATCACCATCTGTTGCCCCGAGTCGACGTGATGGTCACCAACGGCGGGTACAACGGGGTCAACGCGGCTCTCGCCCGCGGCGTTCCGCTGGTGGCGGCGCCCGGATCGGAGGAGAACCCCGACGTCGCCGCCCGGATCGCGTGGAGTGGCACGGGCATCGTCCTCAAGCGGCGCGCCGTGTCGGAGTCCGCTCTGCGTCAGGCGGTGCGGTCGGTGCTGCGCGAGGAGCGCTACCGGCTGCGGGCGCGCGCGTTGGCCCGGGAGCACGAGGGTCGCGACGCCGCGCGGCGAGCGGCCGATCTCATCGAAGCCACGGCCGAGTCCCACGGCCGGATCCCCAGTGGAGGTGTCACTCCGTGAACGCCAGAACGCACCCCGGACCCACCCTGCCCCCCGAGGCGAGCATGCCGACGGACCCGGGGTTGTTCGACTGCATGCCCGACCTGCTGGCCGCCGCCCGGGTGGCGCCCGTCGTCCGGATCCCCTACCTGGGCCGGCACGCCTGGGTTGTCTGCGACCCCGACCTGGTCCGGGCCGCGCTCACCCACCCCAAGTTGGCCAAGGACATCGGCAGAGTGCCCGACTGGATGCGCCGCCCGGGCCTGATGGTGGGGTCCCAGCCGGACCCGAAGTACGCCCGTGCGATGATCATGAGCGACGGTGACGACCACGCGCGGATCCGCCGGCTGCACACGCCGGTGCTCAGTCCCCGCAACACCGAGCGGTGGGGCGCCCGCGTCGCCGTCAAGGTCGAGGGCTTCCTCGACGAACTGGAGAAGGCGGCGTCGGAACGGCCCGGCGAGATCAACGTGGTGACGGACTACACGCACCGGATCCCGTTGGCCTTCATCTCCGAGATGCTGGGCCTGCCCCCGGCGGCGGAGCGCCGACTGCGCGCGATCACCGACGTGATGCTCTACTCCTCCGACTACCCGGCGCGCACCGAGGCGGTCGGCGCGCTCTTCGGCGCCGTCCGGGACTGGGTCCGCGACCCCGCGCCGCTCGCCGAGGGGGTGATCACCGGGCTGCTCGGCTCGGCGGAGGGTCCCGACGCGGCGGTCAGCGAGGGCGAGGTCGTCGTCTGGACCGTCGGCATGATCATCACCGGGTACGAGACGACCGGCAGCCTGATCTCCGCCTCGCTCTTCGAGGCCCTGCGACGGCCGCCCGAGGAGCGCCCCCGCACCGACGAGGAGATCAATCGGTGGGTCGAGGAGGCCCTCCGCGTCCACCCTCCGTTCCCGCACCCGACCTGGCGGTTCGCCACGGAGGACATCGACCTGGGCGGCTACCTGATCCCCGAGGGCGCCCCGGTGCAGGTCAGCATCGCGGCCGCGAACCGGGGGCCGGGGGAGGACGCCGACTGCTTCGCCGCGGGGGAGCCGGGTCGTGGTCACCTCTCCTTCGGGCTGGGGGCCCACTACTGCATCGGCGCCACCCTGGTCCGGCTGGAGGCGCGACTCGCGGTGCGCGGCTTCCTGAGTCGCTTCCCCCGGGCGCGGCTCGGCACCGACACGCCCGTCTCCTGGGAGTCGGAGTGGATGATCCGCAGGCTCAGCGTCCTGCCCGCGGTGCTGTCCTGAGGCCCCCGCGCCGTCCCGAGACCGCCGTTCGGCGTGGCCCGGGCGCCGCCCCACACGGTCGCGCCCGGAGCGGCGGGACCGAGCCCGCCCCCACCCGCCAGACCGACGTTGCGGAGACGACGATGGCTGCACATCCCCTCGACACCCCGGCCGCAGACCGGACTCCTCGGACGACGCGACCCCGCCGAGAGGGCCCCACCGGCCCGGTTCCCGATCCGGTGGGGCCCCGCTCCCGGCCGGCGAGGGTCGCCCGGTGAAGGCCCTGGTGCTCGCCGGGGGGTCGGGGTCCCGGCTACGGCCGATCACGCACACGTCGGCCAAGCAGCTCGTGCCCGTCGCCAACAAGCCGGTGCTCTTCTACGGTCTGGAATCGATCGCCGAGGCCGGGATCCACGAGGTGGGTATCGTCGTGGGCGACACCGCGGCGGAGATCGAGGCGGCGGTCGGCGACGGTTCGCGTTTCGGCCTGGACGTCACCTACCTGCCACAGGAAGCTCCCCTCGGCCTGGCCCACGCCGTGGGCGTCGCGCGGGACTACCTGGGAGACGACGACTTCGTCATGTACCTCGGCGACAACTTCATCGTCGGCGGAATCAGCGCGCTGGTCCGGAGGTTCGAGCGGCACCGTCCCGATGCCCAGATCCTGCTGACGCGAGTGTCGGACCCTCGCGCCTTCGGCGTGGTGGAGTTGGACGCGGAGGGTCGCGTGACCGGTCTGGAGGAGAAGCCCGAGCATCCCAGGAGCGACCTGGCGCTGGTCGGCGTCTACCTGTTCGGCGCGCGCGTGCACGATGTGGTCGGCCGGCTCAAGCCCTCCTGGCGGGGCGAGCTGGAGATCACCGACGCCATCCAGGCCCTGATCGACGACGGCTGTCGCGTGGAGGCAACGCCGGTGTCCGGGTACTGGAAGGACACCGGCAACGTCGCCGACATGCTGGAGGTCAACCGACTCGTCCTCGACGGGATCGAGGCGGACTGCTCCGGCGAGGTCCGCTCCAGCGAGCTGATCGGTCGGGTGGTCGTCGAGGAGGGTGCCACCGTCGTCGGTTCCCGCATCGTCGGGCCGGCGGTGGTGGCGGCCGGCACCCGTGTCCGCGACTCCTACATCGGTCCCTTCACGTCCATCGACAGTGACTGCACCGTCGTCGACAGCGAGGTCGAGTACTCCATCGTGCTGCGCGGTGCCTCGATCGTCGGGGTGCGCCGCGTGGAGCGGTCCCTGATCGGACGCGAGGTGGAGGTCAGTTCGTCCCCCCGGATCCTGAGGGCCCACAGTCTCGTCCTGGGGGACCACAGCCGGGTGCGGGTGACATCGTGAGGATCCTCGTCACCGGTGGCGCGGGCTTCATCGGCTCGCACTTCGTGCGTTCGTACGCCGCCCGGGACCGGCTCACCGTCCTCGACAAGCTGACGTACGCCGGAAACCCGGCCAATCTGGAGCCCGTCGCGGGACGGTTCCGCTTCGTGCGCGGGGACATCTGCGACGCGCGGTTGCTGGCGGAGGTGGTGCCGGGCCACGACGTCGTCGTCAACTTCGCCGCCGAGACCCACGTCGACCGGTCGATCGCCGACGCGGAGGCGTTCGCGCGCAGCAACGTCCTGGGAGTGGACACCCTCATGGCGGCGTGTCTGCGCGCGGGCACCCCCAGGGTGGTCCACGTCTCCACCGACGAGGTCTACGGCAGTATCGAGAAGGGCTCCTGGGACGAGTCGGCGCCCCTCGCGCCGAACTCCCCCTACGCCGCGACCAAGGCGGGCGGCGACCTGATCGCGCTCGCCTACGCGCGCACTCACGGGTTGTCGGTCAGCGTCACACGGTGCGGCAACAACTACGGGCCCCACCAGTACCCGGAGAAGATCGTCCCGCTGTTCGTCACCAACCTCCTGGACGGGCTGAACGTCCCCCTCTACGGCGACGGGGGGCAGACCCGCGACTGGATCCACGTCGACGACCACTGCCGCGCGGTACGACTGGTCGCCGAACGCGGAGCGGCCGGCGAGGTCTACCACGTCGCGGGAACCGCCGAGCTGACCAACCGCGAGCTGACCGCCCGGCTTTTGGCGTCGGTGGACGCCGACTGGCGCCGCGTCGACCACGTGGCGGACCGCAAGGGTCACGATCGGCGGTACTCGTTGGACGACGGCAGAATCCGGGACCTCGGTCACGTCCCCCGGGTCGACTTCGAGCGCGGGTTGGCCGAGACCGTCCGGTGGTACCGCGCCAACCGCTCCTGGTGGGAACCGCTGCGACGGCGCTCGTGACCCCGGCCGGCACCGGCGCTCCGCGCGCCCCTCGGTCAGGGCCTGGTGCGGATCAGCGCCGTCCGGGACCGGATGCCGAGCTTGCGGTAGATCTGTCGCAGGTGGAAGCCGACGGTGTGCGGGGAGACGAACAGACGGCGTGCGGTCTGCTGGTTGGTGAGACCGTCGGCCACCAGCTCCGCGACCCTGCGCTCGGTGTCGGTGAGGCTGTCCCAGCCCGAGTCCGGGCGCTTGGCGTGGTTCCAGTGCCGACGCCGCACCCCGAGCTCCCGCAGCCGGGCCCGTACCCTGGCGGAGTCGCGGTCGCCGCCCAGACCGCCGTAGGCGCTCAGCGCGCGGTCCAGCTCCGCGACGGCGGCGTCGCGCTCGCCCAGGTCGAGCAGGACGGCGGCGCGGTCCTCGGCGGCGGCGGCTCCGGCCCAGGGGTTGCGGTGCAGCAGGTCGGCTCGGGCCAAGGCGTCCGGGTCGCCGTCGGCGAGACCCCGGGCATGCGTGGCCGCGGCAACGACGGCGGGTACCCGGCGGTTGTGGTGGCGGAGTAGCTCGGCGGTGGCCACGACCTCACGGACGAGATCCTCCAGTCGGGCCGCGCGCGCACACCGGACACACCAGGCAGCGGCGGCCGGGTCCTCCAGGAGCAGAAGGCGCAGGGCCCCGGGCCGCGCGGCGACCCGGGCCAACACGTCCGAGGCCCCGCGCACGTCCTCCAGGGCCTCCGACAGTTGCGCGCTCAACAGCATCCGGGCGGCCCACCACGGGCTCGACACCGGCTGAGGGAAATCGCTCTCCAGGACCCGCACATGCTCCCTCGCCCGGGTCAACGCCCCTCGTCGCAGCGCCACATGGGCCGACACCAGCCATGCCTGCGGCGCGAGCATGGGCACGGACGGGCCGCCCGCCCCGGCGCCGATCCCCGCCGAGGCCTCGGCTTCGTCGAGCCTGCCCTCGGCGAGGTGGAGCGGTCCGCGCAGCACGGCACCGACGGCGGACGACAGCGTGCCCGCCTCCGCGCCGCGCCCACCGACGCGCTCCACGACCTCTCCCGCTTCCTCGAACTCGCCCGTCCGGGTGAGCGCGAAGGCGAGGAACCAGCGGGGATCGAGAAAGCCCGCCCGCTCCTCGCCGCTGCCGAGCGCGGCGGCCTCCCGAAGGGTGCCCAGGGCCGCTCCGACGTGTCCCTCGCGCCACTGGCCGAACGCCCGGAATGTCAACGCCCCGGCCCGAACGGCCCGTGCGTGACGGTCCGGAGCCGCGAGGATCCGCCGGGCCCGCTCGGCGGAGGGGCGGTCGCCGGTCAGATAGGCCGTGGCCAACTGGGCGACCACGGCCGTGTGGTCCGGGGGCCCCGCCTCCCCCGCGGCCAGGGCGCCGCGTGCCGCCCTGCGGGCCTGCTGCGCGTCGCCCAGCAACAGCGAGGCCGTCGACAACGACGCCTGGAGCGCGGCGACGTCCCGCGCCGACGCCCCGGCCCCCGCGTCGCGTGCCCGGACCACCTCGTCCAGCGTGTCGCGGGCCACCGCGATGGCACGGGTGAGTTCGCCGGCCCGCGTGAAGGCGTCGACCGCCGTCCGGGCGAGCCGTACTCGCTCGGCCGACTCCGTGGCGAGCTCCAGGCACCGCGAGGCCAGGGCCGCGGCGGTGGACGGGTCGCCCGAGAGCAGCCTTCGGGACCCCTCGGCGATGACCCGCAGATCCTCCGTGTCGCCGGGCCGGGCGACGCGCACGAGTTGCAGCGCCGCCCGCGCCACGCCGTCGGGGCGGGACAGGAGGGCCTCCGCCGCCTGCCGGCGCAGCATCGCGCAGACCGGGGGCGGCACGGAATCGAGCAGGACCCGCCAGATGGGCTGCGTGCGGAACGCCAGGTGGCGTTCCTCGCAGACCAGCAGTCTCCGCTCGACCGCCTCGTCCACCGCGGCGAGCAGCCCGCCCGGCCCCTCGCCGAGCATCGCCGACAACTCCTCCGGGGCGAACGGCGAACCGAGCACGGCCGCCAGCCTCAGACCCTTCAGGGTGGGCCCGGACAAGGACCGCAGGTCCCGCAGGACGACCCTGGCGAAGCGGTCCGGCACCCGTGCGGGCACATCCGCCTCGCCCGCCTGGACCGGGCCGCCCGCCGGATCGGGGAACACCCGCGCGCGTCCGTCGACGACCCGGACCACACCGTCGTCCACCAGTCCGCGCACTGTCTCGATGACCGCGCGCGGCGTGGCGTCCACGCTCTCCGCCAGGTCGAGGAGGTCCCGACCGGGCGGGGCGCCGGCGCAGTCGGCCACCAGATCGTGCAAGGCGTCCCCGGTGAGCGGTTCCAACTCCCCTACCGCCTCCACGGGCAGCCGCCCTCGCAGACGCGCCGGCCAGGTCGGCGCCGGCCGGGTGCCCGCCGGATCGCCCACCGGGGTGCAGGAGAGCAGCCACAGGATCGGTCGGGACCGAAGGGCCACCACCGTGTCGCACAGCGCCGTCAGGGCGGCCGGTCCGGCCAGGTGCAGGTCGTCGAGCACCACCAGGGCGCGCATGTCCTCCGGGGCGCCGCGCATCCTCCTGCGGGCGGCGTCGATCGCCGCCTCCGCGGCGGGTTCGCCGAGTCCCTCGACACCGGCCGCCGCCCCTGCGTCGATCACCCGCGGCCCCGACGCCTCCGCGATCCGGACCGCTTCCAACAGCAGGCGGGTCTTCCCGGCGCCCGCCGGGGCCTCCATGATCAGGACCCTGCCGGACCTGGCGGCGCACACCTCGCGCAGTCCCGCCCGCACCTGTGCCAGTTGCCGCTCCCTGCCCCGCAGCCGAAGGGGGCGCCCCGCGTCGGGGCTCATCGCCGCCCCCCGACGGGCTCCGGGTAGCGGTCGCCTGGCCCAGGCGTCCGGTCCCGCACGACTCCGCCCGTCGTGGTGGTCCGACCTCGACGGCGGCCGATCCGCTCCCGCCGGGGACGGGGATCGCCCGGGAAGAGGGCGAGGTGCGCCGACGAGTGTCGTCCCGGACGTGTCCCGTCGAGGGAACGACGCACCGAAGGTCGGCCCGGAGGCAGCGGCTCTCGGACGCGACACGAACACCCGGCCCCTGGGCGGGGAGTGGAGGGGAAAGGTATGCCGAGCCCGGCGTGCGAGCCGTCGACGGGCGCGCCTCGGGGACGGGGAGCGGGCGGCGCCGGCCGCCGGCGGATCACGCCGACTTCCCGGCCGAATGGTGCGCGGCGACATGCAGCCGTCAAGGGAGCGGTCCTCCACTCACTGCCCCGGGGCACGAGCGGTGTGCCGGCCGGGGTCCGGTGGGCGTGGGGGCACGACACGTACGGGAGAGACGCGGCCCGCGGGGACGGCGCGTCGTGCACCCGATGCGTGTCGCTTGGTGCTCGGTGCTGTGCTCGGTGCTTCTCCCATCATGAGGGGAGAAGGCCGGGCGCGTGGGCGTGCGTCGGGATCTGGCCGGAAAGGGGCGGCGGCGTCCGGATCGCCCAGGGTACGAGGTCCCGCGGCCCTGGCGTGGCGGGCCCGGGAAGGCCGGATCGGGGCGACCGGGACCCTCCACCGCGGGGGAGGGGACCCCGTCCACGCGTCCCGGCGCACCGGGGAACTCGCCGTCGGCGAAAGGCGTCAGTGTCCCGTGCGACGCCGCACGGCCCGCCCCACCGCGCGTCGCGCGCGTCGGGCCCGGAGCTTGGCCCGAGCCTGTCGGCCGCTGCCCGGAAGCCCCAGTTCGGCCAGCCGGGACTCCGGGAAGCAGGCGCCGGGGGCCGACTCGGGATGCCCTTCCAGCCACTCGATCGTGGGTCGGCGCAGCATGGGGTGGAGCTTGGGCTGCATACAGAAGCCGACGGCACGCACCAGAGGGGTCAGGGTCGCGGGAACGTCGCCGACCCGCGCCGGTGCCTGCCCCCTCTCCAGGTCGGGGAGGAGATGGTCGACCACCGTGAGCGGGACCCGGTTGCTGTTCGGATACGGCTTGAGGCGTCCCATCACCGAAGCGGTGCCGACCCGGGCCACCGGCACGTCGTAGTAGACGGAAGCGGTGATCAGCGCGGTGGAGAAGCAGCCCACGACCAGTTCGGGACGGCAGTGCCGGTAGAGCGTCTCCGCGAGCAGGGGAGCGTCGAGCACCGTCAGGCGGACCCCCTCCTCCGCGGCCGACTTGGCCAGCGCCGCGGAGTAGCTCGCCGGGGCCGTCGGATGGGGCTTGAAGACCACCGACCGGTGGCCGGCCCGAGCGGCTCCGGTGAGCATCCGCACGTGCAGGTCCTCCTCCTCGTCGACGGTGAGGACGTCGATCGCGGCGAGGTACTGGCCCAGGAGGACGGCCGTGGGCCGCTCCCGGAGCACCGGGGCCAGCGCCGGCTCGGCGTCGGCGCCCCGTGAGATCTCGTCGAGCACCGCGAGGAAGGAGGCGTCGGGGACGATCTCGGGCTCGACCCCGAACTCGGACAGAAGGAGGGGCCGCAGGCCCGGCAGCAGGTCGAGGTGGAGCAACCGCCGGATGCGGCAGCCGATGGTGAGCGGCAGCCTCACCCGGGTCGGCCCGTAGCTCATCAGGCCGTCCGCGTACACGTGGAGGGCGCTCTCGGAGAAGATCGCGGCCAGCGCCCGCGCGGGGTCGGCCTGGATCGACTCGACCGCCAACTCGACCGGCTCACGGGCGTCGATGCCCCAGGCGAGGCGGAGCGCCCTCTGCCACAGCGTGGTGTCCTGGGCCCGGGGGCCCCACGAACTCGGGTGGTGCGGGCTGATGGCCTCGTTCCAGTCGATCGCCGAGTCGAACCGGCGGGCGATCTCGGGGTAGCCGCGCATCTCGTTCAGCCGCGGGGCGGTCTCCGGCACCGACGCGTTGTCGGAGACCAGAAGGATCCGTCGGGTGTCCGACGCGGGCCCGAACAGGCCCGCGTCGAGCGCGGCGGCGACCGTGGCCGCTCCGTACAGGGTCGAGACCTGGAAGATCTGGGTCTTGTGGGGCATGGTTCAGGCAGCCTTCCGCCCGTCGCGCAGGCGGCGCAGCAGCCTGCTTCGGGTCCGGTCGATGGTGTCGAGCGTCTCGTCGAGGGCCGCCGCGGGCATCCGGTGAAGCGCGGCGGCGGCCTCACGGCGGAGCCGGCGGGCGGCCGAGGTCTCGTACTCGCCCATCTTGCCGAGGTGGAAGGCGATCATGGCGCAGTAGGTCCGCACCGCCTTCGGGAGGAAGCGCTCGGCCTCCGTGTCCGCGAGCACGTCCCGCAACACCGCGTCGTACGCCGGGATGAAGTCGAGTTGGCGGTCGTCCCTGATCTGGGTGAGGGACGTGGTCACGCCCCGTCGGTAGAACACCCCGTGCAGCCCCAGCGAGGCGTACGTCCTCGCCCGCAGGTGCAGGCGCCACGTCCACAGCCTGTCCTCCGCCGTGCGCAGCTCCCCGTCGAAGCGCATGCCACCGTCGTCGAAGAGCCGCCGCCGGTAGATTCCGGCCCAGACGAAGGGGTAGTCGACCATCGTCTCCCGGTCGGCCGGCGCGATGCCGTCCCGTGGATCCATCACCGCGTTCCTCAGCCGGGCGGCCGGCCGCCGGATCACCCGTTGCACCCCGTTCACCCGCACGTGGTCGGTCCGCGCGAAGTCGCAGCCCAACTCCTCGACGGCCTCGACCAACCGTGCCAGGTGCCCGGGCCCGTACCAGTCGTCGCCGTCGAGGAAGGTCAGGAACTCGCCCCGTGCCGCGTCGATTCCGGTGTTGCGTGCCCGCGCGATCCCGGAGTTCCTCTCGTGTCGGATCACCCGGGCCCCGGGAAGTCTCCCGGACCAGCGGTCGAGCACGGTCGCCGTCGAGTCGGTCGAATGGTCGTCAACCAGGACGAACTCGAAGTCCGGGTCCGCGTTGCGAGCGAGACTCCGCAACGTGTTCTCGGCGAACGCTTCCACGTTGTGCAGGGGGACGACGACGGACAGTTTCGGCACACGGGCCTCTCACGTTCGAGGTTCGGGATCGAAACAGGCTAGCCGGCGGCCTCGGGGGGCCGGTGTCCTGCGCGGATCGACCGGGTGAACTCTGTTCGCAGCCCACGTGAACTCGGCCGTCCCGCGCCCACGTCCCGCGCCGTCGCCGGAGACCCGTGCCACCCGGGGCCCCGCGCGGCGACTCACCCGCGCCGCGCCGTCCGCCCGTCCCGGGCCCGCCGGGCGCCCGCCCCAGCGTCCCGCGCACCCGGCGCGATCCGACTCACACGCACCGTCACCGCTCTGCTACGGTGCCGCGCATGGCCGGTACCGAGACGGATCTGGAACTCGTGCGGCAATGGCGCGGCATCCTCGCGGTGCACGCCCGCACCCAGTGCGAGTTGGACCGCGCGCTGCACCGACACGGCCTGTGTGCCAGCGACTTCGAGGTGCTCGACGTGCTCGCCGCCGGACGTGGGGTCGGCCACCGTCGGGCCTTTCGCGTGCAGGAGATCTCCGAGCGCGTGCATCTGAGCCAGAGCGCCCTGTCCCGGCTGATCGCCAGACTGGAGAAGGACGGTCTCGTGCGGCGCGCCATGTGCGTGGAGGATCGACGTGGCGTCCGGGTCGCGCTCACGGCCAAGGGCCGCGCCGTGCACGGGCGGACGCTGCCGGTGCAGCGGGCGGTCCTCACCCGGATGCTGCCCCGCTGACGCGGCGTTCGAGGCGTCGCCCCCCCGGCCCGGGCGCGGCCGAGGGCGGCCCGCCCCGCCGTTCCCATGGTTTCCGGCCGGCGGCCCGGCGCGTCCCGCCCGCTCCGAGGCCGCGGCGGTGTACGCCGGACGTGCGGTGCGGGGTGGAGCCCACCGGGCGGCACCCCGCCGAAACCAGACCACGAGGAGCAGCCGCATGATCGACGTGCCCCGGCAGATCACCTCCGTCTGGCGTCGGGTCGCCGCGCGGACCACGAGCGCGGGCGAGGCCCGCGTGGTCGAGGTGCGGCGTTCCTTCGGCGTCCCTCCCACCGACGTCTGGGCGGCGTGCACCCGGGCCGAGCGCATCCCCCACTGGTTCCTCCCGATCAGCGGCGAGTTGCGTCCCGGCGGACGGTACCGCTTGGAGGGCCACGCGGAGGGCACGATCGAGACCTGTGACCCGCCCAAGGGCTTCTCCGCGACCTGGGAATACGACGGTGACACCAGTCGGATCGAAGTAGACCTGGCCGGCGAGGACCGCGGGGCCCGCCTCGACCTGCGGCACGTCGCCCGGGTCGACACCGATACCTGGGGCCGGTACGGGCCGGGGGCGCTCGGCGTCGGATACGACCTCCTGCTCGTCGGCCTGACGCTGTATCTGGGTGGCGGGGGCGCACCGGTGGACACGGAGGCGGCGTCGGCCTGGTCGGTGTCGGAGGAGGGGCGACGCTTCGTGCGGGAGAGCGGCGAGCGGTGGTGTGCCGCGGACGTGGCGGGCGGCACGGAGCCGGTGGTGGCGCGGAGCGCGGCGGACCGGGCCATCGCGTTCTACCTCGGTGGGGACGACGCCACCGAGGTGGTCGGATAGCGTGGCGCCCCGGCCCGCACCGGCGGTCGGGCGCGGGCCGGGGGTGGTTCGGCCGGGTGGGGCTCAGGTCGTGGCGCGAAAGGCACGCAGCCGCATGGAGTTGCCGACGACGAACACGGAGGAGAGCGCCATGGCGCCGCCCGCGATCATCGGGTCGAGCAGGCCGGCGGCGGCCAGTGGCAGCGCGGCGGTGTTGTAGGCGAACGCCCAGAAAAGGTTCGACCGGATGATCGTGAGGGTGCGCCGTGAGAGCCGGATCGCGTCCACCGCCGCGAGCAGGTCGCTCCGGACCAGGGTCAGGTCGGCGGCCTCGATCGCGGAGTCGGTGCCGGTGCCCATCGCCAGACCGAGGTCCGCGCGGGCCAGGGCGGCGGCGTCGTTGACACCGTCGCCCACCATGGCGACCGTGTGCCCCCGCTCCTGCAACTCTCGGACCACGTCTACCTTGTCCTGCGGCAGGACCTCGGCGACGACGTCCTCCTCGTCGATGCCGACCTGTCGGGCGACCGACCGCGCCACCGCGCTGTTGTCACCGGTGAGCAGGACGGGTCGGAGCCCCATTCGCCGCAGGCGCGAGATCGCCTCGGCGCTGGACTCCTTCACCGCGTCGGCGACCTCCAGGACGGCGCGGGCGGAGTCGTCCCAGGCGACGAGCACCGCCGTACGGCCCTCGGCCTCCGCCGCCGCACGGACCCGCTCCAGTTCGGCGGGCACCTTCACGCGCCTCTCGCGCAGGAGCCGTTCGTTTCCGATCAACACCGTCCGGCCCTCCACCACCGCCCGCACACCGAGACCGGGGAAGCCGGTGAAGTCCTCCGGGGTCGCGAGCGGGCCCACCCGTTCCGAGGCCGCGTCGGCGACAGCCCGCGCAAGCGGGTGTTCGGAGGCGTGCTCCGCGGAGCCGGCCAGTCGCAGGACCTCGTCCTCGGAAACGCCCTCGCCGGGGTGGACGGCCAGCAGAGTGGTGCGCCCCGTGGTCACGGTGCCGGTCTTGTCCAGCACCACGGTGTCGAGTCCACGCGTCGCCTCCAGCGCCTCCGGCCCCTTGATCAGGACGCCGAGTTGGGCGCCGCGACCGGTGCCCACCAGCAGGGCCATCGGGGTGGCCAGCCCGAGGGCGCACGGGCAGGCGATGATCAGTACGGCGACGGCGGCGGTGAAGGCCGCCGTCGGACCCGCCCCCCGGCCGAGCCAGAGCGACAGCGTGGCCAGGGCCAGCAGGATCACCACCGGGACGAAGACCCCGGATATCCGGTCGGCCAGACGTTGTGCCGCCGCCTTGCCGCTCTGGGCCTCCTCGACCGACTTCGCCATCCGTGCCAGCTGGGTGTCGGCGCCCACCCGGGTGGCCTCGACCACCAGCCGCCCGCCCGTGTTGACGCTGGCGCCGGTCACCGCGTCGCCCACCGAGACCTCGACCGGCAGCGACTCCCCGGTGAGCATCGAGACGTCCACGGCCGAGTGGCCCTGGACCACGGTCCCGTCCGTGGCCACCTTCTCTCCCGGTCGTACCAGGAAGCGGTCGCCCACCGCCAGTCGTTCGACGGGTACGGAACGCTCGCCGTGGTCCGGCCCGACGACGGTCACGTCCTTGGCACCCAGTTCCAGCAGTGCCCGGAGCGCGGCGCCCGCCCTGCGCTTGGACCGGTTCTCGAAGTAGCGCCCGGCGAGGACGAACGCGGTCACCCCCGCGGCGGCCTCCAGGTAGATGTTCCCGGAGCCGTCCGACCGGGCGATGGTCAGCTCGAACGGATGCGACATGCCCGGCATGCCCGCGGTGCCGAAGAACAGTGCCCACACGGACCAGAGGAAGGCGGCGGACGTGCCGAGCGAGATCAGGGTGTCCATGGTGGCGGTGCCGTGCCGGGCGTTGACCAGGGCGGCACGATGGAACGGCCATCCGGCGTAGACCACCACCGGGGCCGCGAGGGTCAGGGAAAGCCACTGCCAGTACGTGAACTGGAGGGGCGGGATCATCGCAATCGCGATCACCGGAACGGCCAGGGCGACCGCGGTGATCAGCCGTTGTCGCAGTGCCGTCGACTGATCGCTCTCCGCGTCGGTGTCCGCCCGGGGGTCGGTCGTGGACGGCGCGGTCTCGCGGACCTCGGGCGCCTCGGCCGAGTACCCGGTGGCCTCGATGGTGGCGATCAGGTCGGCGACGGTGACCCGGTCGGAGGCGAAGCGGACCGTGGCCCTCTCCGTGGCGTAGTTGACCGTGGCGGACACGCCGTCCAGCCGGTTCAGCTTCCGCTCGATCCGGGCGGCGCACGAGGCGCAGGTCATCCCGCCGACGGCGAGTCGCACCTCGGCCTCGGCGGCCGTCTCTGGACTGGTGGTCATCGGGGTTCTCCTTCGTGGATACCCCCGGCTTCAGCCGGGGAGGAAACGAAGCTCCTGCGGAGCAGGGCAGGGAAAGCCGGTTCGCCGCCAGGGCGGACCGGCGTCCACCGACCACCGGCCAACCGCCGCCTCTCACACCAAATCTGATACAATGTGAGGCATGACGCAGCAGGTCAAGCGGGCTTTCAAGTACCGCTTTTACCCCACGGGCGAGCAGGCGGCTGAGCTGTCGCGCACGTTCGGCTGCGTCCGCCTCGTGTACAACAAGGCGCTGGAGGAACGAACTCGGGCTTGGTACGGCGAGCAGCGCCGTGTCTCCTACGTGCAGTCGTCGGCCGCGCTGACTCAGTGGAAGAAGACCGAGGAACTCGCCTTCCTGGCAGAGGTGTCCTCCGTCCCGCTCCAACAGGCCCTGCGCCACCTTCAGACGGCGTTCGGGAACTTCTTCGCCAAGCGCGCCAAGTACCCCCGGTACAAGAGCCGGAAGAAGTCCCGCGCCTCGGCTGAGTACACCCGCTCCGCTTTCAAGTGGCGCGAAGGGCAACTGACCCTGGCCAAGATGGCCGAGCCGTTGGACATCCGCTGGTCGCGCCCCCTGCCGGAGGGCACGGTACCGACGACGGCGACCGTGTCCCGCGACAGCGCCGGGCGCTGGTTCGTGTCCCTGCTGTGTGACGACCGCATCACTTCGGCCCCGGCCACAACGAACGCGGTCGGCATCGACGCCGGGATCACCTCCCTCGTGACCCTGTCCACCGGGGAGAAGATCGCCAACCCTCGGCACGAACGCCGTGACCGTACCCGTCTCGCCAAGGCGCAGCGTGAGCTGTCGCGGAAGGCGAAGGGCTCCGCGAACCGGGAGAAAGCCCGGAAGCGGGTCGCCAAGGTCCACGCGCGGATCGCCGACCGGCGCCGGGACTTCCTGCACAAGCTGTCGACTCGGCTCGTCCGTGAGAACCAAACGGTCGTGATCGAGGACCTCACCGTCCGCAACCTGCTGAAGAACGGCAAGCTCGCGCGCGCCATCTCCGACGCGTCGTGGACGGAACTCCGGTCGATGCTGGAGTACAAATGCGCCTGGTACGGGCGCGAACTCGTCGTGATCGACCGCTGGTTCCCCAGCTCCAAGCTGTGCGGGGCCTGCGGCACGGTCGCGGCGAAAATGCCGCTGAACGTCCGCGAGTGGACGTGCGACTGCGGCACGGTGCATGACCGCGATGTGAACGCGGCACGCAACATCCTGGCCGCCGGGCTGGCGGCGTCTGCCTGTGGAGACGGTGTAAGACCTCAACGGGAGTCCTCCCGGACGGGGCGGTCGTCGATGAAGCAGGAACCCCAGCGGGCGACCGCTGGAATCCCCCGCCTTTAGGCGGGGGAGGAAGTCAAGGTTGGCTCCCGGGGCGGATGGGATGGGGGGTGGTGGTGAAGACATTCGTGGCCGGCCGCGTGTCTCTTCGTTCGGACTGCCCGGACCACCTGGGGTCTTATACCGGTGGGGGGTATCCATCGGCTTTCGCTCATGTATACCCCCACCCCGTATGAAAGGCAAGCCTGGATCGATCAGGGAGCACATACCGGTAGGGGGTATGTTGAGCTGCTGTGACGGTGCGCTCGGCGCCGCGGAACCGACAAGCGCTCCGCGGGCCGCGTTCGCGGACGCGCCGGAGCCGCGGAGGGGAGCCGCGCCGTCCCGGTCACGCCATGAGGCAGCGCGAGGCCACCGCCCGGCGCCGCGTTCGCGCGCCCGAGGGCGGCGGTCTCGGCGGCGCCCGGTGCCGAGACGGCCCCGGCGGTGCCGGGAGGGGCGGTGCCGGGAAGGGCGGGCGGCGGCCCTACCGTCGCCGGACGGCTCGCAGGACCACGAACCTGGGGTCGCTCGCCACCACCCGGCTGTCGCCGAACAGCCGACGCAGCCGGACGTGGTAGCCGAGGTGCCGGTTGCCCACGACCCACAACTCGCCCCCGGGGCGCAGCGCCCGGCGCGCGTCGGCGAACATCCGGCGGGCCGTCGCGTCGGTCGTCGCCTGGTGGGAGTGGAACGGCGGGTTGTTCAGGACGAGGTCCACGCTGGCGTCCGGGACCCCGGAGAGGCCGTCACCGACCCGGAACTCCGCGTGCCCGGGCACCCCGTTCGCCTTGTAGGTCTCCTCGGCGGAGGCGACGGCCTGGAAGGACTCGTCGGTGAAGAGCACCTCCGCGCCCGGGTCGGCCAGGGCCACGGCGGTTCCCACCACACCGTTGCCGCATCCCAGGTCCACGACGCGACCCGCGCGCGTCGGCGGGAGGTGCCGCAGCAGCAGCCGGGTCCCGACGTCGAGTCGGTCGGCGCAGAAGACGCCCGCGTGGTTCACCACGGTCCGTCCCGACACCGCGCCGACGTCGTCGGGAAGCGAGTAGCTCGACGGCCATCGGTTGGCGGGGCGCCTCAGCGTGGGATCGGGCGCACAGAAGATCAACCGGGCCTTTCGTTCGGCCGGCGAGGTGCGGGTCGGGCCGAGGATCCGCTCGAAGAGCGCCAACGTCGAGGTGTGTATCTCCTTCACCATGCCGGTGCCGACGATCACCGTGTCGGCGTGCACCGCCGGTGCCAGCCGCAGCAGCTGGTCCTCCAACAGCGCCAGGCTCTTGGGCACCCGCACCAGGAGCGTGTCGATCCTGGCGGGGGGCGTGTCCCTGGTGGTCGACAGCCGCACCGTCCCGGGCGCGACGCCCGCCCGCGCGAGGTTGGCGCGGGTCGCCTCCCGAGTGAGATGGGACTCGGTGATCTGCGTCGGCTCGAACTCCGCCAGCGCCGTCACCAGCGCGCCCCAGCGGTCGCCGACGACGACCAGAGGCCCGGACGGCGGGACCTCCCGCTCCGCGAGATGCCGAAGAAGGTAGGTGTCCGCGGCGTCCCAGGCACGCAGCCGGTCCCGGGGGTCCTCCGGGTAGCGGGTCGGTCGGAACTCGCCCCACGGGGTCTTCATAGGGTCGCTGAGGTCGCTCATCGTGCGTCCAGGCTAGCGGAACCGCAGATCAGGCCCGGTCGCGCTGACCCGGACCCGCACCCCTGGGGCCACCGGGGGACGTGCCGGGATCACCGATCCCCCTCGCGACGCCCCTCCAGTCCGTCGCGTCGATCGTCGCGACGGGCGCGGCCGACCCCCTCGGTCCGGTCGAGTCTCGTGCCGAGCGACGCCGGCGGGCCCGGACTTCTCGGCGCGCCACGACGACCCCCTCCGGTCGACGCAGTACCGTCCCCTGTCAGCACCGAAGAGAGGGGGCACCGATCCGTGCTCGGGCGACCGTCTCTTCGGTACGGACGTGGCTTCGGCCTGCTCTGGGCGTCCGTGGTCGTCTCCGGGTTGGGGAGCGGGATGCGCTACGTCGCCCTTCCGCTGCTCGCCGCGGAGTTGACCTCCGACCCGCGCAAGGTCTCCCTGGTGTTCCTCGCCGGACAACTGCCGTGGCCGCTTGTCATGGTGACCGCCGGAGTGGTGGCCGACCGCTTCGATCGGCGCCGCCTGATGTACTCCGTGAACCTGGCGCGGGCCGCGGTGGCCGGTCTGCTGGCCGTCGCCATCGCGATGGGGGACGGAACCCTGCTGCTTCTCATGGCGGCGGCCGCCGTACTCGATCTCGGCCAACGCTTCTACCTCGGGGCCTGGGCGGGAACCGTTCCCGTGATCGTGCCGCCGGCCGCGCGGGACCGGGGCAACGCCGCGCTCCAGGGTGGCTCGGTGGCGGCGACGCTGACGGTGGGAAACCCGGTGGGCGCGGTTCTGTTCGACATCGACCAGGCGTTGCCGTTCGCGTTCGACGCCGCGTCGTTCCTGATCTCGGCCCTCCTGGTGGCTCTGCTGCGTGGGCGGTTCCGGCAGCGCTCGGAGCCCGGTCCCGGCGCCCGGACCACGCTCTACCGGCAGGCCGCCGCCGGATTCGGCATGTTGTGGCATCACCCGCTGCTGCGCCGCATCGTGGTGCTCGCCGCGCTCTGCAACTTCGTCGGCGCCGCTCAGATCGCCATCGGTGTGCTGTTCGCCCGGGACGACCTCGGGCTGAGCAGCACGGGGTTCGGGGTGCTGGTGGCCGCCTTCGGGGTGGGCAGCCTGCTCGGCTCCCTGCTGGAGGGTCGGCTGGTCGGTTTCCTGGGCAGGGGAGGGGTGTTGTACGGGGCCATGGTCGCCGGTGGCATCGCCGCCCTGGGGATCGGACTCGCCGGTTCCGCGGTGCAGGCCTGGGTGTTCATCGCCGTCTACGGCCTCGCGATGACCCTCTGGACGGCCACGGTCAACACGGTGCGTCAGGCGTGCGTGCCCGGCGATTACATGGGGCGCGTCACCATGACGCACAAGACCCTGGTGCGCGCCGCGGCGACCCTGGGAGCCGGCGTGGGCGGACTCGTCGCCCACGCCCTCGGACAGCGTGGGGTCTTCCTCATCTCCTCCGCCCTGTTGTTCGCGGGGGTGCTGGCGGGCGGCAGGGGCCTGCTGCGCCGGGAGGAGGGGGTGTGATGTCGCGGCGATCTCGTCGATCGGTGCCGGCCGGCCGCGGGCAGGTCGTCCTCCGTCCCGGTCAGCCCGGCACGGCGGACGGCGCGGGGGCGCCGGGAGGCGGACAGACCTCGATCACCGCGCCATCGGTCGACGCCTCCGCGCTCACGCTCTCGACCAGGTGCCGTGCCGGTCGCGTGGCGACGGCGGCGGCGTCCTCGGGGCGCGGCAGCGCGAACCAGACGACCTTCCCGCCGTCTCCCTCCGGGGTCGCCCCCCAACTCTCGCTCAGCGAGGCGACCAGGGCGAGGCCCCGGCCGTGGGTGGCCAGCGGGTCGGCCTCGCCCGGCACCGGCAACCGCGGGTCGCGGTCGTGTACCGAGACGGTGACCCGGTCGAGCAGCAGCTCCATCGCCACCGTGCACGTCTTGTCGGGGTGGGCGTGGAGGTGGACGTTGGTGAGCAACTCCGTCACACCCAGCGCCGCCCGGTCGATCAGGGAATCCAGATGCCAGTAGCGCAACTGCGCGGAGACGATTCTGCGGACCTGGCCGATCCGCGACGGCAGGGCCTGGAGCTCCACCGTGCAGTGCCTGCTCGGATGACTGATCACGGCTGCGACTCCCCGACGTAGAGGTCCGGAAGAACACGACGGATGGATCCGGCAGGCGCCCTTGCGGGCCTCGCCGCCTGCCGTCACGACCGGCGGGCTGGTTCGCAGCGTTGTCGCCGGTGAACCCAGAGTGACGTGAGAACAGCGTGACGCAAGGGATGGAGTGCCGCAACTCACGTCGGGGTCAGTCGTCCCGCCCGGCGGCCCGCCGCACGGCCTCGATGAAGCGACGGGCGGCGGGAGCCTCCGGCCCGCCCCCCGAGGGGTCGCTGTCCAGTGTCAGCCGGTAGCGGTTGCCGCCCAGGTCCGCCAGCGCGCGGTCGCCACCGGAGAACCAGGGGCGCGAGGCCCGCACGGCCCGCACCGGGGCGCTGTCGATCTCGGTGTCGTAGCTGGTCAGCAACTCCAGCCTGCCGCCGCTGATCCGCACCTTCCCCGCGCGGGTGAGCGACCGCAGTCGCCTGTCGATCCGCACCCCCGTGGCCGTGTACTCCGGCTCCGTCATGGCCGCCCCTCATAGCGCGTCGGTGCGCCGGACCGGCCCCGTGCGGCGGTTCCGGCGCGCACCGTGTTCCCCTCTGCCCGCGGCGGGACCTGCCCGCCTGATGCAGTCTGCCCGCCGCCGGTGCCGCACACCAGTACGTGCTCCGCCCGGATTCGTGCGAGATCTCGTCTGCGCCGGGCCGTGCGCGGGTCACGCGCCCCCGATGTGCGACGGTGAGCCGGCTCTGACCACCCGGCGGCGTCCGCAACCGCGCTTGGAGGTCCCCAAAGATGTGTTTATGCAGGTGAGAGGGGTGTTGAGGGCGTTATCATCGGAGTGTCGGGCGCGCGCCCCGTCGTCCCGGCGCAGTGTAAGGAGCCCCCGCCGTGACCACACCAGCATCGATCCGAGCCGCCCGTGCCACCCTCGACGTGGACCGCAGCGACCCGGACTACCGAGCGTGGCTGAAAGACGCCGTACGCAAGGTGCAGGCCGACAGCAACCGTTCGGCCGACACCCACCTCCTGCTCTTCCCGCTCCCCGAGCACTGGGGGATCGACCTGTACCTCAAGGACGAGTCGACCCATCCGACCGGCAGCCTCAAGCACCGACTCGCCCGCTCGCTCTTCCTCTACGGCCTGTGCAATGGCTGGATCCGTCCGGACCGCCCGGTGATCGAGGCCTCCAGCGGTTCGACGGCCGTCTCCGAGGCCTACTTCGCCAACCTGATCGGCGTGCCGTTCATCGCGGTCATGCCGCGTGGCACGAGCGCCGAGAAGATCCGCCTGATCGAGTTCCACGGTGGCCGGTGTCACTTCGTGGACGACTCCCGCCGGTTGTACGAGGAATCCGCCCGTCTGGCGGCCGAGACGGGCGGCCACTACATGGACCAGTTCACCTACGCCGAGCGGGCCACGGACTGGCGCGGCAACAACAACATCGCCGAGTCCATCTTCCGACAGTTGCGGCTGGAGCGGTTCCCCGAGCCGGCCTGGATCGTGGCGACCGCAGGCACCGGCGGCACCTCCGCGACCCTCGCCCGCTACGTGCACTACATGCAGTACGACACGCGTGTCTGCGTCGCGGACCCGGACAACTCCTGCTTCTTCGAGGGTTGGACCACCGGTGACCAGGACGTGGTCTGCGAGAGCGGCTCCCGCATCGAGGGCATCGGTCGTCCCCGCATGGAGCCCAGTTTCGTCCCCGGTGCCATCGACCGGATGATGAAGGTGCCGGACGCCGCGAGTGTCGCCTCCGTACGGGCTCTGGAACGAGCGATAGGCCGCAAGGCGGGCGGCTCCACCGGCACCGGGTTGTGGAGCGCTCTCAAGATAGTCGCCGAGATGGTGGCGGCGGGGGAGCGCGGCAGCGTGGTCACCCTGTTGTGCGACCCGGGGGAGCGCTATCTCGACAAGTACTACTCGGACACGTGGCTGGACGAGCGGGGTCTGGACATCGCTCCGTACACGAGGGCGATCGAAAGCCTGCTGCGCTCGGGCGTCTGGTCCGACTGACCCCGTCCCCCACCCGACCCCGGCCGACACGGAGGCGAACCTCCCGTCGCCGCCGTCGATCGACCACACCCACGGGGCCCGGCGGTCGGCCCCGCGCCGGCGACGGCGATCCGGCCGGCCTCGGGGAGAGTTCGTGTCGAAAGGTGTGCGAGGGCCCTCCGGCGGCGATCCTGCCAGCACGTGGACCGGATGTCCTCGACGACCGTCCGGCCGTCGGGTGGCGGGCCGGGTGCGCCCCCGAGCGGAAGCGCGGCGCCCCCGAGGACGCCGCCGTCGGGGATCCCCGACAACGTTCGGTGTGTCGAGATTCGACGAGGCGTCGGCTGGGGGCGCGAGTGGACACGACAAGGACGGGGGACCTGGCGGTGGGCCCCGGCTCCCCCGCCCGACGTGGCGGGACCGAACGCGCCGCCCTGGAACTCCTGGTGCACGGTGTGGGAGGCGCGACACCGCAGCGGATGCTCGACGACCCGAGGACCGTCCGCGTCTCCGGCGACGGGACGGCGGCCCTCTTCCGGCGAAGGGCCGACGCGGACGCCGAGTCCGACCCCGAGCGCCGGCGCCCCGTCCCCGAGGCCTACGTGTGGTGCAATCTCACCTCCGGCGACGCCGGCCGCGCCCTGTGGCTGCTCCTGCTGCCGTTCATGGTGGTCAACCTGGCCCACTGGATGCGCCCACCGGCGACGGGTGGCGAGCGCGCGGCCCGCCTGTACGGCTTGCTGCTACGGCTCCTCGGGCTCACGCTGACGGTGCTGTTCGTCGCCACCGCCTGCGAGGTCGCCCTCGACCTGGGGGCCTGGCAGTGCGCCGGCTCGCCGACCTGCGCGACCCGATTGCCGGTCACGGACTCGTCCTCCCTCGCCGGCCGGGACGCCGGCTGGTGGGGCGTTCCCGGGCGGAGGCTCGCGGCGGCGGCGCTGGTGCCCGCCGGGCTCACCGCACTGCTGTGGTACCTGTCCCTGCGCACCTGGCGCGACTACGAGGCCCAGGAACCATTGGACCGGCCGTCCAAGGAGCCCGGCGACTCCGGATTCACCGCCCTGGGCCGACCGGGCTTCTGGTACGGGCGCCGCCTCGTGGCCCGGCTGCGTTCCGCGCACACGGCGGCGGGCCTGTTCACCGTCGCCGCGGCGGTCGGCGCACCCGCCGCGGCGTTCGACCGGGCGCGGACGGGCTCCGCCCTTCTCGACGTCCTGGGATGGGTGTTGATGGCGGCGCTCGCCGGGGGATTCGTGGTCGTGACGTACGTGGTCTGTCGCCGCGGCCGGAGCGAGATCCGGCTGGACCGCGCCCTGGACGGTCACCTGGTACGACGCCTTCCGACGGCCGCGCTGTCGCTGCTCGTCCTGGCCCTCGTCTACGCCTGCTGGGCACGCCCGGGTTGGGAGAGCGTCGGGCGGTTGCCCGGCGGCCCGGTCTTCGGCGGGATCGCGCTGGCCCAGGGCCTTCTGATCTGCTCGCTCGTCGGGGTGACGGCCGCGCTCCGTCGATCCGGGGACGACCCGCGTGCCGCCCTGCGCGGCTTCGGAGGTCCCGCGGTCGCCGTGCTGGCCTGCGCCCTCGGCGCGGTGATGTCCGCGGGCCTCGTCCAACGGGTCTCGGACTGGCTTGACGGGGCCGAGGCGCCCGCGCTGACGACGTGGCAGACCTCCGCGATCCCTCCGCTGCTCACGCTGGTGCCGGGGCTGTGCGGTGCGCTCGCCCTGGGCGCCTGGGCGCGGGCCCGGTCCGGCTTCCCCGGAGCGGCCCCTCGCTCTGCCGACGGCGGCCCGGTCACCGGAGCCCGGGGACCGGACACCGCTCGCGCCCGCCGGGTCGCCACGATCCGCGCCATGGCGACGCTGACCGACCGCGCCTCCCTGGTGGTCGCGGTCACCGCCGTCGCGGCCTTCCTCTGCGGCGCCTGCGCCCTCGCGTGCGCCCTGGCCACGGACCGGGCCCCGGCCGACGCGGCGAACTCCGCCCCCGACCTGGTGCGCGGGGCCGTGCGGACCTCCCAGGCGTTGGGGTCCTGGCTGGTGGGCCTCGGGCTGGCGGCGTTCCTCGCCTGGGGACGCCGTGCCTACCGGGACACCGGAGCTCGCCGCACCGTCGGCATCCTCTGGGACGTCGGCACCTTCTGGCCGCGCGCCACGCATCCGTTCGCCCCGCCCTGCTATGCCGAACGTGCCGTGCCGGACCTGACCTGGCGGATCGTGACCTGGACGCGTGCCACCGGGGGAAACCTGGTCCTCTCCGGGCACTCCCAGGGCAGTGTGCTGGCGGCGGCGGCGGCCTGGCAACTGGACCCCGTGACGCGCGGCCGGGTCGGGCTGCTCACCTACGGCTCACCCCTGGAGCGCCTCTACGGGCGCTGGTTCCCGGCGCACTTCGGTCCCGCCGCGCTCCGATCCCTGCGGACCCAGGTGGCCTGTTGGCGGAACCTCCACCGGCTCACCGACCCGATCGGGGGGCCGGTGGGCCTGGTCGAGGTCGACCGCGAGCCTCTCGCGGACCCCCTGTCGTTCCGGCGGACCGACCGCCACCCGTTGCCCTCGCCGGTGCTCGGCCACTCCGACTATCAGGCCGACCCGGTGTTCGCCGAGGAGCGTCGAGAAATTCTCCGCCGCCTGGCCACCGAGGTGCCCGGGCCGCGCGAGGCCGAGCCGACCGGTGGGGCGCGGGCCGTCAGGGGAGAACCGGCAGATCCTCCACGTGCAGAAGGGTGAGGTCGTCGGTGCTGGGGTCGGCGTGCTGGGCGACCCGACTGGCGTGGCGTTCCACCATGGCCTCGAACGTCTGTCGCGCGGTCCGGCCGTTGCCGAAGGCGGGACCCTTGGGCAGTGCCGCGAAGTACGCCAACAGGTTCTCGCGGGTGCCGGGCGCGAGATGGTACTCGTGCTCCTCGGCCTGCTGCTCCACGATCCTCAGCAGCTCCCCGGGACCGTAGTCGCCGAAGGTGACCGTCCGGGAGAAACGGGAGGCCACACCGGGATTGACCGACAGGAAGCGTTCCATCTCGGCGGTGTATCCGGCGACGATGACCACCACCGAGTCCCGGTGGTCCTCCATGAGTTTCACCAGGGTGTCGATGGCCTCCTTGCCGAAGTCGCGGCCCGCGTCCTCCGGAGACAGAGCGTACGCCTCGTCGATGAAGAGCACACCGCCGTGGGCGCGTTCGAACGCCTCCTGGGTGCGTATCGCCGTGGAGCCGATGTGCTCGCCGACGAGGTCCACGCGGGAGACCTCGACGAGGTGCCCCCGTTCCAGGACCCCGAGAGAGGCGAGGATCTCGCCGTACAGGCGGGCCACCGTCGTCTTTCCGGTCCCCGGCGAACCGGTGAAGACGAGATGGCGCTTGACGGAGGCCGCCTTCAGCCCGGCTCGTTGGCGCCGTCGACCCACCTCGATCATGTCGGTGAGCGCCCGGACCTCCCGCTTGACGCTGTCCAGGCCGACCAAGGCGTCCAGTTCGCCCATCACCGTCCGCGCGGTGCGCGAGGGGCGTTCGGGCTCGGCGACCCGTACGGCGGGCTCCTGTTCGCCGGAGCGCTGCACCGGGATCATGCCGAGCAGTCCCGTGGTTCCCGTCGTGGGCCGTACCGTCGGGGACGGCACCGGGGGCGCGAGAAGCGACTCCGCGCTCTCGTCGCCGGTGCACTCCTCCACGAGTGGGCCCGCCTCCGCGACGGAACCGGCGGGCTCCGCTCCCGCGAACTCGTAGCCGCCCCGCGCGCAGCGCTCCGTACGGCACCCCCGCAGGGTGGTCCGGCAACCGTCGATGACATGGAAGCCGTAGCCGTCGCTGTCCGTCACCCGGCAGCCGACGAAGCTACCGCGTCCGCCCGCCGAGACGTAGAACCCGGCCTCGGAGGGGGACCCCACGGTGCAGCGCTCGACGGTCGGGTCCGCGCCCTTGGTGACGATCACGCCGGTGCGGGTGTCGTCCAACGCGCAGTTGCTCAGGGTGCCCCCGCTGCCGTGGTCACGGAACCACGCGCCCGTAGAGGCCTCGCGGACCCGGCAATCGTCCAACTGGGCTGTGGCACCGTCGCTCACCGACACGGCGGTGTTGCGCACGCGGGAGAACTCGCTGTCGACGACATCGGCGCGGGATCCCCGGTCCAGGACGAACAACGCGTCGGGCACGTCCCGCACCCGGCACGAGTCCAGCACCGCCGTCGCGCCGTCGCTCACCCAGACCGCGGGATAGTCGCCGGTGCTGTCCGAGATCTCGCACTGGTCGGCGTCCACCCGCGTGCCCGGGTCCCACACCGACAGGCCGTTGCGCCCGAACTGCCGCACGCTGGTCCGCGTCAGCGTCAGCACCGAACGGGACCGAAGATCCACGGCGTTCTCCGGGATGTCGTGGATCCGACAGTCCGCGAGGGTCAGCACGGCGTCGGTGTCCAGGGTGACGCCGTCGGAGGTGGTGCGGCGCACCTCGCAGTCGGTCAGATGCGCCGTCGCACGCGTCGTCACCTGCACGCCGTTGCCCCGGACCTCGTACACCTCGCATCCGACCGCCTCCAACCCGGTGCCCTCGCCCGTGGCGGACAGCCCCGAGCCCCCGGAGTGGTGGACGCGACACCGCGCGAGGCGAGGCCGGGCGCCGGATCGCACCGCCACCCCCGCCTGCCCCGCCGCCAGGACCTCGCAGTCCTCGAAGGAGCCACCGGCCCCGTCGACGACGGCGATGCCGATTCCGGCGGGGTTGTCGACCGTGCAGCGCCGGACGGTGGGCCGGGCCCCGCCGCGGACCTCGATGCCCACCGCGGAGCGGGTGACCACGCGGATGTTGGACAACTCGGGCGTGCCGTCCTCCACGAGCAGGGCGGGCGCCGTGGTGTCCTGCCCCTCCACGTGCAGGTCCTCCACGATCGCCGACGCCCGCAGCACGAGGGGCACCCCGTCGCTCGGGGCGATCCGGACCGAGCCGCCCGTCCCCACCGGCCCGCGCAACGTGACGGCCTGGTGGACCACGAGGTTCTCCCGGTAGGTGCCGGGGGCAACGGTGAGCACGTCGCCGTCGGCCGCCGCCTCCAAGGCGGCGGCGAGCGAAGCGTATTCCCCCGTTCGGCGCCGCCACCGCGACGTGCCGGTGTGCGTCACCTGGACCGTGCCCTGTGCCATGGTGCTGCTCTGCCCCCACCTCGTCGTAGCTGACGGTTCGTTCGCTCCCGGGGCGCGGCGGCGCGGCGTCCTCGCCGCGCGGATCCGTACCGAGGCCCTCGGCGGCTCCACCGTAGCGTGCGCGCGCCAACGGGGTTGACGGTAGGCGCAATGCCGTTCGACCGACTCAGAGGGTCCGCACGCCGTCGCCGCGGGCGCCCCGGACCGGCCGGGCGGGGGAAGACCCCGGGCGGGGCGAACCGACGGCGCGACCCGTCGTCGTGCGGAGCCCGCGCGGGACTCGACAAGGCCGACCCGGCGGCGGACTACGCGACCACGACGACCGGGTCGCCGACCCTGACCGTTCCCGTGCCCAACGGCACCAGATTCTGTCCGAACACCAGCCTGCCCTCGCGCTTGCGATGGCGCCCCAGGGTGTGCAGCGGTTCCCGGCCGCGCGCGGCCGTCGACTGGTCCGTGGTGGTGACCACACACCGGCCGCACGGCTTGGCCACACGGAACTCCACCTCGCCGATCGCCACACGTCTCCAGGCGTCCTCGGCCCAGGGTTCGGTGCCGGAGACGACCACGTTGGGCCGGAAGCGGTTCATCGGAAGCGGCCCTTGGTCCGCGTGCCGCCCCTGCCCGATCATCGTGTTCAGGGCGTCGAGCGAACCGGACGTCGCCAGCAGCAGGGGGAAGCCGTCGGCGAGGGAGACGGTCTCGCCCGGCCGCGCGTACTCGGGGTCGACGGGGCGCCGCGTGGCCGGTTCGTCCAGGTGGACCAGGCGCGCCCCGGCCCCCACGAGCGAGCCGCACCAGGCGTGCGCGGCCGGGTCCTCGGCGGGCAGGGCCTTCACCTCGTCCCGGAAGATCGTCACCCCGACAGTCGCCCCCGACCGCGGTGTCGCCACCGTGAGGGGCGCCGCCCCGGGCGCCGAGAGCCGCACCCCACCGGGGACCTCCTCGGCCGAGGCCAGGGCCAACTCCGGGCGCTGGCGCTGCGTCACGACGCGCCCGGTGGCGTCGATCAGCGCCCAGCGCCGGTCCCCGGCCAGCCCCCAGGGCTCCACGGTGGCCTCGTCGGGTGACCGACCTCGCAGGGACTTGACCGGATGGACGTGGATCGACTCCAGACGCGCGTTCGTCATCGACCCATCCTGTCAGGAGCCTTCGGGGCCCGTGCCCCGCTCAGTAGGCGCGGTACTGCTGGTCCGGATACTGCTGCTGGTAGGGCGCCGGGGCCGGGCGGGGCGCCGCCGGGCGCATCGACTCGAACCCCGCCGGGTTCGGCGCCATCGGCCGCTGCGGGCCGGGGTAGCCGCGTGGCGGCGGCGCCTGTGCGGGGAAGTGGGGCGCGGGCGCCTGCTGCGGCGGGGCGTGCTGCGGGATGGGAGCCTGCGGGTAGCCGTACGACGGCTGGACGGGGGGCGCCGGGAGGGCGGGCACAGTGCCGGGCAGCGCCGGCACGTGGCCGACCGGTGCCTCGTAGGCGGCGGGAACCCGGATGGGCGCGATCTGCGGGGTGCCTCGCTCGGCCACGAGCGAGTCGTAGATCGGGGTCTCCGGGAAAACGGCGGAGTAGTGGCCGCCGCCGTAGGCGGAGCGGGGGGAGGTCATGGCACACAAGTAAAGCCCACGATGTGCCGGTTGGGGAGACTGACAGGAAGGTTGGTTTTCCGTGCCCGTCGCACCCCCTGATCACCTATGCGAGTGAAGTTGGCCAAAAGGTGCATCTTGCGTGACGATCTTCCGGTCGGGGGCGCTTCCTCCCGCTTGCCGCCGGCCGTTCGACCTCGGTGGTCCCGCGACGGGGTTTCTGCCAGGCGTCCCGGGGTGACAGGGTGGGGAAACCAGAATGGACCGTGCGCCGGGGTCCGCCCGGCGACGGGGTGCCGATGGGGGGAGGGACATGTCGATGCCCAAGGGGTCCAACACCCCCGTGCCGACGGCGTCGCTGAGGGTGGAGTTGGGCTGGCGGACCGGGCCCGGCGTACCCGACGCGGACGCCTCGGCGCTCCTGCTCGTGGAGGGCAGGGTCCGCTCCGACGACGACCTCGTCTTCTACAACCAGACCGAACACCCCTCGCGGGCCGTCCGTCACGAGGGCAAGCGGGTGGAGGCGGGTCGCGCCACCGACACTCTCCTCGTGGACCTGGCGCGGGTCGAGCCCTCCGTCACGAGCGTGATCGTGGTCGCCTCGGCAGACGGAGGTGCCTTCGGGGAGGTGCCCGACCTCCGGGTGGAGGTCCGCGACGCGGCGCGGGGCGAGGTCGTCGCCCGCTTCGACGATCCGGGCGCCACCGTCGAGACGGCCTTCGTGCTCGGAGAGTTCTACCGCAGGCAGGGGGCGTGGAAGTTCCGCGCCGTCGGCCAGGGGTACCGGGCCGGGCTCGCGGGGCTCGCCACCGACTACGGCATCTCCGTCGATGACCCCGGGCAGACCCCTCCCGCCGCCCCGCCCGTCGGAAACACTCCCGCACCCGCCGCCCCGCCTCCCCCGACCCCCTCGCCCGAGTCGCCGGCGCCCCGCCCCGCCAAGGTGACGTTGACCAAGGCGGCGCCGTCGGTCTCGCTGACCAAACAGGGTGGCTCCGCCGGCGCGCTCCGGGTGAACCTGAACTGGCGGTCGCGCGAGGAGACCTCCTCCTCCGGCTGGGCCCGCAGACTGGCGCGCGCCGCCTCGGCGCGCGACCTCGACCTCGACCTGTGCGCGCTGTACGAGCTCACCGACGGCCGCAAGGGCGTCGTCCAAGCCCTCGGGAACGCCTTCGGGGACCTCGGCCGACCCCCCTACATCCGCCTCGACGGCGACGACCGCACGGGGGCCGTCACCACCGGCGAGAACCTCACGGTCAGCCTGGACCACCGACAGCGGTTCCGGCGCATCCTGGTCTTCGTCACGATCTACGAGGGCGCCCGGTCCTTCGCCGACCTGCACGCCACCGTGACCCTGCGCCCCGAGCACGGCGCCCCCGTCGACTTCTCGCTCGACGAGTGCACCGTCCCGTCCACCGTGTGCGCCCTGGCGCTGATCACCAACACCGGCCAGGACCTGGTGGTCCGTCGGGAGGCCCGTTACCTGGTCCCCGATCGGGGCGTCAGCCCGCAGCGTGCCGTCGACCGCGCCTACGGCTGGGGCATGAACTGGACACCGGGCAGAAAGTGACCCCCGACCTCAGCTCTTCTCGGGCACCGCCTCGGGGCGCGGGTAGGTGCGGCCCTTCCAGGCCGCTCCCCGTCCTCGGCGGTGTCGCACCGCCGAGGACACCGTCATCAGCAGGTACAGCGAGGCGGTGAAGGGCAGCAGAGGAGCCGAGAGGGCGGGCCGTCCGTGGTGGCGGAGCATCGGCAGATACGTCGCCGACATCACCAGCCACGCCAGGCCGCCGGGGAGCGCCGTCGCGGCCCCGGTCGCCACGAGGCCCACGACCAGAGCCGTCGGCGGCACCAGGTAGACCAGCGCCAGCCCGAGCACGGTCCCCGCCAGCAGCGTCGGCCGGTGCCTCAGCTGTGCGTAGGCGCTGCGCGCGACCATGTCCCACAGGTCGCCCAACCGCGGGTAGGCGCGCACGCTGACCACGCCGTCCGCCAGCCCCAGCCAGACCCGGCCGCCCGCGTTCTTGACGGCGCGGGCCAGCGCCACGTCGTCGATCACCGAGGAGCGGATGGCCTCCGGGATCCGCGCCCGCTCGGCGGCCCGTGACCTCAGCAGGACGCACCCGCCCGCCGCGGCGGCCGTCCGGGTCCCCTCCCGCCCGATCAGGCGGAAGGGGTAGAGCTGCGCGAAGAAGTACACGAAGGCCGGAACCAGCAGCCGCTCCCACGCGCTCGCCGTCCTGAGCCGGGCCATCTGCGACACGACGTCGTACCCGCCCGTCTCGGCCGCGGCGACCAGCCGGCGCAGACTGTCCGGGGCGTGCGCGATGTCGGCGTCCGTCAGGAGCAGGTGATCCGGTGCCCGGTCCTGGGCCAGCTCGATGCCGTGCCGCACCGCCCACAGCTTGCCCGTCCAGCCGGGCGGCGGCGGGCCCGGAGAGGTCACGGTCAGGGGCAGGCCGTGTCGGCTGTGGGCGATCCCGCGCGCCAGCTCGCCCGTGCCGTCCGTGCTGCCGTCGTCGACGAGGAAGACCTCCGCCCGCCCCGGGTAGTCCTGCCCGAGCAGGCAGGGCAGGCTCCGCGGCAGCACGGCCGCCTCGTCGCGGGCGGGCACCACGACGCAGACGGAAGGCCAGGTCCTGGGAGCGGCCGAGGGCGGCAGGCCGACGTCGGTGCGCCAGAACATGCCCCGGCCGAGCAGCAGCCAGAGCCAGACGGCGAGGGACAGGACGGAGACGGCGGATGTCCACAGGGCGACGCTCACGGCCGCAGTCTGCACCACGGAAGCGGGAGCGGAACGTACATCGTCTATCGTGACCGGGTGAAGATCGCGCTCATGGACTCCGGAATCGGCCTGTTGGCCGCCACCGCCGCGGTGCGGCGGCTCCGCCCGGACGCCGAGCTCGTGCTTTCCCTGGACCCCGAGGGGATGCCCTGGGGCGCGCGGACGCCCGAGAAGCTGACGTCGCGGGCCCTGTCCGTCGCGGAGGCCGCCGCCGCCCACCGGCCCGACGCCCTCGTCGTCGCCTGCAACACCGCCACGGTGCACGCCCTGCCCGCGCTGCGGGCCCGTCTCGAACCACGTCTGCCCGTGATCGGCACCGTCCCGGCGATCAGACCCGCCGCCGCGGGCGGTGAGCCCATCGCCATCTGGGCCACGCCCGCCACCACCGGCAGCCCGTACCAGCGTCGGCTGATCGAGGACTACGCCGACGGCGTGGTGGTCGCGGAGGTGCCCTGCCCAGGGCTCGCCGAGGCCGTCGAGCGTGCCGACGAGCGGGCGATCGACACCGCCGTCGCCGCCGCGGCGGCCCGGACACCGGACGACGTCGCCGCCCTGGTCCTCGGCTGCACCCACTACGAGCTGGTCGCCGGACGGATCCGGGAGGCGCTCGCCCGACGGGATCGACCGCCGCCGGTCCTGCACGGCTCGGCGGGCGCGGTCGCCGCCCAGGCACTGCGCCGGATCGGGGCGTCCCCCACGCCGGGCGTGACGCCCGGCGGTGCCGTCACCGTGCTGCTCAGCGGGCGGCCGGGTGTCCTGCCGCTCCCGGCCCTCGCCTACCCGGAGGGGCGAGACCTGACCGAGGTCGCGCCCGCGGGGTGACGCGGTCGCCGAGCCCGACGACACCCGACCGGCCCCCTTTCGCGTCTTCGTCGACCACCCGGGTGGGGGGAGGCTGGGTACGCTCGTAGCCATGAGGGACCGTCCCGGCGCCCAGCCCCCCCGCCCCGCCGTGTGGACCGGTCGGGCCACGAACCGGATGCAGTGGCTGCCGGCCCTGTCCGGGGCCGCGTGCGTGGCCCTCGGTATCGTCCTCGCCGTCGGCTCCACCGGGGGTCCCCAGCTCGTGGCCTTGGTGATGGCCGTGGTGGGCTGTGTCGCGGTGGGCCTCCTCGTCCTCTTCGGGACCCTCGCCTTCGTCCACGTCGCGCTCCGCGTCGACGAGGAGTCCTTGGAGGTGAGGTGCGGCCACGTCGGACTGCCCCGCCGGCGCATTCCGCTCGCCCAGGTGGCCGGGGCGGAGTTCACCCCGATGGTCACCCCCCGCCACTGGGGTGGCTGGGGCTACCGCTGGCGCCCGGAGATGGGCACCGCCGTCGTCGTCCGGCGCGGCGAGGGCGTGATCCTGAGGATGCGGGACGGTCACACCTTGACCGTCACCGTGGACGACGCCGCCACCGCGGCCCACGTCATCACCGACCGGTTGCGACCCCGGGAACCCGACCCCGCGCCCTGACGGCGGCCTCGACCCCCGAGTCCGGCCCCGCTCTCCCGGTGCGCGGGGCCCGCCGTAGACTCCCCGGATGACCCTCATCGCCATGTCGGAGGGCGGGTCGGACCGTAAGCAGCGGCGGACGGGAGCACCGTCGCGCGTCGTCCGACGCTCGCGCGGCCTCGTGCCGCCGGTCGCGGCCGGGATCGCCGGCCTCCTCCTCTACCTCAGCTTCCCGCCCCGCACCGTCTGGTGGCTGGCGTTGCCCGCGCTGGCGATCCTGGGCGCGGTGCTGCGCGGACGTGGCCCGCTGGCCGGGCTGGGTCTGGGCTGGCTCTTCGGCCTCGGCTTCCTGCTCCCGCTGCTGCGCTGGACGGGCGTGGAGGTCGGGCCCGGCCCCTGGCTGGCGCTGGCGACGGTCGAGGCCCTGTTCCTCGCCCTCGCCGGCGCGGGCATCGCCGCCGTGTCGCGCCTGCCCGCGTGGCCCGTGTGGGCGGCGGCGGTGTGGGTCGCGGCGGAAGGGCTCCGCGCCCGACTGCCCTTCGACGGCTTCCCCTGGGGCAAGATCGCCTTCGGTCAGGCGGACGGGGTCTTCCTCCCCCTCGCCGCGCTGGGCGGCACGCCCCTGCTCGGCTTCGCCGCGGCGCTCTGCGGGTTCGGCCTCTGCCAGGCGGTGTCCCTGTTCGGGCGCGATCGTCGGACCGGGGCGGCGCGTCGGGGTGCCGCCGTCACTGCGTCGCTCTGCCTGGTCGTGCCTCCGCTCGGCGCGTGGGCCGCCCGGCCTCTGGTGACCGACGCGGCGGAGGAGGGCACCGCGACGGTGGCGGTCGTCCAGGGCAACGTCCCCCGCGCCGGTCTCGACTTCAACGCCCAGCGGCGCGCGGTGCTGGACTACCACGCCCGGGAGACCGAACGGCTGGCCGCTCTGGTGAGGGCGGGCGACGTCGCCCCGCCCGACTTCGTCCTGTGGCCGGAGAACTCCTCCGACATCGACCCGTTCCGCAACGCCGACGCCCGTGAGGTGATCGACCGCGCGGCACGGTCGATCGGCGTGCCGATCTCCGTCGGCGGGGTGGTCGAGCGCGACGGCCGGCTCTACAACGAGCAGATCCTGTGGGACCCCGCGGAGGGGCCCGTGGACACCTACGACAAGCGTCAGATCCAGCCGTTCGGGGAGTACCTGCCCCTGCGCTCGCTGATCGGGGCGTTGAACCCCGAGTGGACCGCGATGGTCCGCCAGGACTTCAGCAGGGGCGACGAGTCCGGCGTGTTCGCCATGGCCGGAACCCGGGTCGGCCTGGTCACCTGCTACGAGGCGGCCTTCGACTGGGCCGTTCGTTCGGAGGTGCGGGACGGAGCCCGGATGATCTCCGTGCCGAGCAACAACGCCACCTTCGGCCGGAGCGAGATGACCCACCAGCAGCTGGCCATGTCCAGGATTCGCGCCGTCGAGCACAGCCGTGCCGTCGCCGTGCCCGTGACCAGCGGAGTCAGCGCGATCATCATGCCGGACGGAACCGTCGCCCGGAGGACGGGGATGTTCGTCGCCGACTCCCTGGTGGCGGAGGTCCCGCTGCGCTCCTCGCAGACCCCCGCCACACGGTTCGGACCGCTCCCGGAGGCCGTGCTCGCCGCGCTCGCCGTCGCCGGAATCGGCTGGGCCCTCGCCGCCGCGGCGCGGCGCCGTTCGGGGAAACGGTAGAGCCCGCCCCGAGAGGGCGTCCCACGGCCTCTCGGGGGCCGGCGTGGCCCACCGGTGGCCCCGGCGGCGGGATCAGCGGCCGGAGAGCGGACCGGGCGCTTCCGTCGTCCACAGGACGCGCTTCTCCCCGGCGCGGATCGGTGCGGCGATCTCGTTCCGCAGTGGCGGGAGGGGACAGCTGAAGGCGTCGGAGAAGGCGCACGGGGGGATGTAGAGGTAGTTGAAGTCCAAGACCGAGGGCTCGCCGGCGGCGGGGCGGGCAAGGCGGAGGAAGCGACCCTGCGGGGAGGACTCCTCGCCGGTGGTGGCGTCCGCCACGACGAGGACGACGTCGTCGCCGTCCTCGAAGGGCAGCAACTCGTACGGCGAGCCCATGACGTCCACGGTCACCGTGAAGGGAACGATCTTCGTGCGGCCGGAGTCGGCGGCGCGCGTGAAGGACCAGGGCACGGCCTCCCCGCCCCCTGAGGGCGAGATCTCGCCGATCGTGACCCAGGACTCGTCGTAAGGGTAAGTCTCGATCCCCCGGAAGGACCTCAGGCCCGGTGCCCCGGAACGGTAGACGCGCAGTTCGTAGTCGATCCTGTCGAGCGAGAAGACATCGAGCAGGTAGGGCCCGCACTCGATGACCGGCCCACCGTCCGGGCGCGACGCGTCGACGAACTCCTCCCCGTCGACCAGGCGGCCGTCCACGCGGACCCCCAGCGAGGCGTCGGCCGAGACGACGAGCCCGGGTGCGCCGTCGGGGTGCCAGGCCGCCGCTCCCGACAGCGCCTCGATCGAGGTCGGGCGAGCGTCGACGCACTGGGCGGAGACCAGCGCCAACGCACCGTGCGTGGAAGTGACGGCGTGGATCCGGTCGATGCGCCAGTCGGGCCAGCTGCCCTGTGTGGACGAGTACATGTCGAACCACCGCCCTGTCGGGACATCCCCACCTCCCACGGTAGCCGCCCGGGGGCCGACCCGCGGGTCCCCGGGCGCCGTCCTGCCGCCGTCGCGGCGCCCTGGAGCCCGGGCCGCGACGGCGGCAGGATCCACTCAGCCCCCGGTGTCGGCGGCGAAGAGGTGTCGCACCGCCCGCGCCGCCTCGGTCGAGCGCCTGCGCAGGACCTCGGGGGTGTCGGCGCGCAGCATCAGATTCGCCATCCGGTAGCCGGTCGCCTCCCGGGCCTCGCCTGCGGCGGCCACCTCCTCGACCGCGCAGACTCCGTCGAGCGACAGCAGGTCGTCCGCGGTCACCCGGGACCGGACCGCTCCGGCGCGCTCGGGGAAGGGGGGGAAGTACCCCATGACGCAGTCGTGGGGGGAATCGGGGGCGGCGTGGGGAGGACACGAGCCGAGTGCCACGAGGAAGGCGGATCGCAGGAGGTCCGGGCCGCCGACGAGTCGAAGCAGCCGGTCGAGGTGGCCACCGACCCGGCCGTTGATCTCGATGAGGTCCGGCCCCTCGGGGGTGACGCGGACCTCGGTGTGGGTGACGCGCCACCGGACGCCGAGGGCCTCCAGGCACGCCCGGACGTAGGACCGGACCTGCTCCTCGCCGTCCCGGGGCAGCTGTGAGGGCAGCACGTCCCCGGTCACCCCCACGGCGTCCGCCCCGTCCGGGCCGGCGTGCGGCGACACCTCCACCGGGAGCTTGTCGAACACGGCCACCGTCTCGTGGTCGGTCTCGCCGCTCACCGTCTCCACCGAGACGAAGTCGGCCAGCCAGTCCGGCCGCACGGGGTGCGCGCCGCGCCGCAGCACGGTCTCCAGAGTGAGGCCCGTCCAGTGCGTTCTGGTCGTTCGCTGGTGTCGTACGTCCTCAGCGTCGCGCAGGAAGGCGATGCCGGAGCCGCCCGCCCCACGGCGGGGCTTGAGAACGCAGGGCGGCGGCAACTCCCCGACGGCGCGGTCGAAGTCCTGGCGTGAGTCCACCCGCCGGCACCGGACGTCGGTGAGACCGGCCTTCCACAGGGTGGCTCGCTGTCGGAGCTTGTCCCAGGGAGACGGTGTCGCCGGTGCTCCGGGAAGTCCCAGGGCGCGCGCCACCGTGTCCGCGTCGTCGACGTGGGCGTCGTGGAAGGTGGTGACGCCGTCGAGGCCGAGCGCGGCGGCGGTCGCCACGAGTCGCCCCGCCCCGGCCACCGCGACCGGGAATCGACGGTCGGCGGCGTTCACGACCCAGGGGTGGGCCTCCGCCGCCTCCTCGGTGAACAGGAGCACCGGCCGGCAGAGGCCGGAGGCGGACCGTTCGATGTCGGAGAGGTGGGCGCTGCCGTGCGGTGCGTGGACGACGGCCACGCGAGGAAGAGCCATACTCTGTTTCCGGCCGCGTGTCGGGAGCCCTCGGCGAAGGCACGTGAAGCCCGCTCACGGCCCACTTCCAGCGTAGACCGGACGGACCCCATCGGGGGACCCCGCGCCGCCCCGACCACAGGTGGGGGCGGCGTGCGTCCGCGGCGGGCCTCAGGCCGCCGGGCCGGGGTGGGTCGGGTACTCCACCCCGGAGCGGGCCTGACCCGCGTCGAGTGAGCCAAAAGCGGCTGCCACCTGGCGTCTAGCGTTACCGGGGTGTTTCTCGATGTTCCGCGATCTTTCGCGCCTAAACCCCCTCGGAACCCCCTGTGGCAGCGGGAACCCCCTGAGAACTCCCTCGGATCATCCTCCCTGATAGGGCTGTGAGCTGCGAAAACAGTAGGCCCTCCGCGTCATATGGCGACGCAGGGGAGTTCCTCCCGCCTTGGCGGGGGGTATGGTGCCGCCTCGCCTTCCCACAGGTGCGGCACGGCCCGCACCGTCGGTAGAAGTTCGGGCTGACCGGCGTCGGTGGTGGCTTCCTCGTGCGCGGTCCAGCGGCCGTGGGAGACCCAGCACATGCCGACCGCCCGACAGTACGCGCACCAGGCGACGTGGCCTGCCAGCCGTACAGGAGGTGAGCTGGTTGTACCGGACCCAGTCAGACGAGGGGATGGTCAAGACGGACGGGAAGCGGTGATGCCCTCACGGGGGTCCGTTCAGTAGTTCTCGCCGAACGCGGCCCGCTGTCGCTTCTCCAGCCAGCCCTTGAACAGCGCCGCCACCGGCGGGGCGGGCACTCCGCCCCGCTCGCCTGCGCCCGCCACGGAGGACAGCCAGGCCGGCATGAACTTCAGGGTCCAGCTCGGTGCCGTCTTGCGCATGTGCGTCGCGAACCCCTTCCAGACCTGCTTGCCCAGCACCGGCGCCAGCCGACCAGACAGCTCGTGCTCCTCGTCCCCGGCGTGTTTCGCCAGTTGATCGCGCACCCCCTCCGTCAGCTTCGCCAGCTCGGCCGCCACGCCGGGGTCCGTACCGAGCCGGCTGCTGACGTCATGCCAGCTGTGCAGTACTCCCCGGAGCGCGACGGCCCGTTCGGTGTCGGGCGACTGCGCCAGCCGCTCGGCGGTGCGGGCGAGCTACGGCGCCCCGCGCATGGCATACCTCCTGGCCGGCCTGCCGGTCGAAGTGCTGGGGCGGATGCGCACGGACCGGGTGATGCGCCGCCCGACCCCGTCCCTCTAGGAGTACGCCCAGACCTATCCCCAGGGCGGGAGGCCGCCGAAGCACGGCAAGGAGTTCCGCTTCGCCAAGCCCGAGACCCGGGGCGAGCCCGACGCGGAGACGGTGCAGGTCACCGACCGCTACGGCACCGCGACGGCCATGGCCTGGGACCGCCTCCACCCCAAGCTGACCACCCGCTGTGCCTGGATCGACCACACCGGCGAACTCCCCGTCATCGAGGGCACCCGGATCCGTCTCTCCGTCGACCACCTGCCCGGCGGCCAGGACCCCCTCCCGGACTGGCTGTGGTCCTCGAAGACCGGCGTGAACGGCGCGGACGTTGACCTGCGATGGCAGGTGTTCCTTCGCCGCATCGACCTGGCACACACCTACTGGATGATCAAACAGACACTCGGCTCCGTTCACTCGGCCGTGAGGAGCCGAGTCCGGATGGCATGTGCCTGAAGGGATCAGTCCAGGAGCGCGGTCGCCTCAACCTCGACGAGCACGTCCGGCTCGAAGAGGTGCTCGACGCCGATGAGGGAGGCCGGAGGCATGGGAAGCCGGAGGCCGATCTCGTCGGCGACCGCCTCCACGCCGGTCATGAAGTCGCTGATCTTCTCGGGGCTCCACTGGGTCACGTAGAACGTCAGACGCAGTACGTCCGTGAACGACGCCCCCGTACCTGCGAGACCGATGGCGGTGTTGCGCAGGGCCTGGGCGACCTGCCCGGCCAGATCGCCGGGTGCGACGGGGACGCCGTCGGCCTGGCGCGCGACCTGGCCGCTGACGTGGACGTGCTTTGACCCGGTGCCCACGGCGACGTGGTGGTACGGGGCCGGCTGCAGCATGCCTTCCGGGGTGAAGTGCTGGACGGTCATGGACTCTCTCCTCCGAAGTAGGTATCCGTAAGCTACCTAGTCGTAGGAAGACACTTCAACGAGACCAGGTTTCACCATGGTTACCGACGGCGAACTCCACATCGACCCTCCGCACCGCGAACTGCTCGACCAGATCCTCGACAAGTGGTCGCTCGGCGTCCTCAACGAGCTCTGCGAACACCCCTGCCGCTTCAACGAACTACGCCGGGCCATCCCACAGGTCACGCAGAAATCGCTGACCGCAACGCTCCGCCGGCTCGAACGCAACGGAGTCATCGAGCGTGAGGTCGTCTCCACCCGCCCCGTGGCAGTCAGGTACCGGATCACCCCCCTCGGTAAGACCCTCCGGCACCCCGTCGACGTACTACTGGCCTGGGCCGCACAGAACATGCCCGCCATCGAACGCGCCCGCCAAGGCTTCGACACACAGGAGGAGGGGGCCGGGCCTCCGTGAGGCCCGGCCCCGGCCGCCCGCCAGCTGCACTTCCGCCACACGCAGCGGCGTATGCTGCCGGCCGTGCAGCACACGTCCTCTTCCGGTTCGGTGACGGCCGGGATGGGCCTACTTCCCCTCGGCCCGCCCCACGGCGTCGGAGCCGGTGGTCAGCGCGGTGGTCGCCGTGGACCAGGCGTCGTCGCCGGGGCTGAACCGGGTGCGGAGGTAGGCCGCGGTGAGTTCGGCCAGGGCGGCGACGCGTGCGGGGTTCTCGTCGGTCGTCTCGTCGGCGTCGTAGCCGGAGACACCGCCAAGGAGGTGTTCGGCATCGAACAGGGTGATCAGGGTCTTGGGCGAGGGGGCGAGCGTGTAGGGGTCGACGTGCCAGTCGGGACCCATGTCGGTGAAGTAGTCGGGGTCGTCCTTGTCGTCCGCGACCACGAGGGCGGGAGTGGTCATGGTCGAGAAGCCGATGCCGTCGAGGAATGACACCACCGAGGTCCTTGGGTCAGCTGGCGCACACGGTGCTTGAGCGAGGTGTTCTCGGTAACGAGTCGTCGGACGGACTCGCCTGGGACCAGCTGCTCGAAGTCGCTTAGAGTTCGCGCGGGTAGGTCAGGGCCGTCGGCCCGGGCGGGCATCCCATCGGTAGGCCGTCCAGGCCCGGAACGGATGATGTGGTGGTTGCTCGTGCCGGTCACAGGGACCGCGGGAACACTGCTTCGGCTGTGCCGCAGGGGGAGGAGCCGGTGCATCCGGCGGAGCCCTCGGCGGAGCGTAGTGGCCGGTCGGCGCACTCCATGGAGGACGTTCACCGCGAACAGTGTTGCTCGCTTTGGGAGTTGATGCTCTCGAAGGAGAACCTGCTCGTGGCGCTCAACCGTGTCGAGGTGAACCGGGGTGCTCCCGGAGTGGACGGTATGACCACGGCCGAACTCAGACCGTGGGTCGCGGTGCGCTGGCCTGAGGTGAGGGCCGAACTCGATGCGGGCATCTACCGGCCGGCGCCGGTCCGTCAGGTGATCATCCCGAAGCCTGGCGGCGGCGAGCGGATGCTGGGGGTGCCGCGGGTGCTGGACCGCTTGATCCAGCAGGCCATCGCGCAGGTGCTCGTGCCGCGCTCGGGGGCGGTGAGCGCGCTGCTCGGGAATGGGCGGCCAGTAGCAAGGGCTACTGGCGGATCGCGGGATCGGTCGTCCTCCATCGGGCACTGCCCAACTCTCACTGGGAAGACCTTGGCCTGCGCATGCTCAAGCCGACCTGGCAACGGTTGAGATCAGCTTGATGAACCGCCGGATGCGTGGCCCGCATGTCCGGTGGTGTGAGAGGAGGGACGGGTGACCCGTCCCTCCTCTCGATTATGTCGACGATGCCCATCAGCGCAGGTAAATAGCCATCCTCAGGGGCCCTGAGGCGGCTCCGGCCGTACCCGCGCAGCCGAGGTGCGCGATCTCGTCAGGCCGCCGGGCCGGGGTAGGTCGGGTACTCCACCCCGGACACGTGCTGGACCACCCGGACGACCTGGCAGGAGTAGCCGAACTCGTTGTCGTACCAGAGGTACAGGATCGCGTTGTCACCCTCGACCTTCGTCGCTCCGGCGTCGACGATCGAGGCGTGTCGCGATCCGATGAAGTCGCTGGAGACCGCGTCGGGTGCGTTGGTGAAGTCGATCTGTCGCTTGAGCGGGGAGGTGAGCGACACGTCGCGGAGGTGGTCGAGGACCTCCTCGCGGGTGGTGGCCCGGGTCAACTGCAGGTTGAGGATGGCGATGGACACGTCCGGCACGGGCACCCGGATGGAACTGCCGGTGATCTTCGCCTGGAGGTCCGGCAGGGCCTTCGCGACGGCGGAGGCGGCGCCGGTCTCGGTGATCACCATGTTGAGCGGGGCGGAGCGACCGCGGCGGTCGGCCTTGTGGTAGTTGTCCAGCAGGTTCTGGTCGTTGGTGAAGGAGTGCACGGTCTCCACGTGCCCCCGGACCACGCCGAACTCGTCGTCCATCGCCTTCAGCGGCGGCACGATCGCGTTGGTGGTGCACGACGCGCAGGACAGGATCGACTCGTCCGGCTTGATCATGTCGTGGTTGACGCCGTGCACGATGTTGGGGACGTCGCCCTTGCCGGGGGCGGTCAGCACCACCTTGTCGATCCCGGGACGCAGGTGCCGGGAGAGTCCCTCGCGGTCCCGCCACTTGCCGGTGTTGTCGATGAGGATGGCGTTCTTGATCCCGTAGGAGGTGTAGTCGACCTCGGCGGGGTCGTCGGCGTGGATCACCTTGACGGCGTTGCCGTTGGCGATGATCGTCCGCTCCGTTTCGTCGACGGTGATCGTGCCGTGGAACTGGCCGTGGATGGAGTCGCGGCGCAGCAGCGAGGCCCGTTTGACGAGATCCTCGCCGGCCCTTCCGCCTCCGCCTCGCACCACGATGGCGCGCAACCGCAGACCGTTCCCGGACCCGGCCTTCTCGATCAGCAGTCGGGCGACCAGCCGGCCGATCCGACCGAATCCGTAGAGCACCACGTCACGCGGCTCACGGCGTTCCCGGCGGGCGGAGTCGCGGTCGATGGCGCCCGCCACCGCCTCGGCGGTGAACCGTTCCACCGACAGTCCCCGGTCGTCCGCCCGGTAGGTGGCGGCGAGCATCCCGAGGTCGATCTGCGACGGACCGAGTTCCAGGGCGGTCAGCGCCCGGAGGAAGGGCAGGGTGTCCGTGACGGACAGTTCGGCGCCGGCGATCTGCCGGGCGAACCTGTGCGTCTTGAGGATGCTGACCACCGACTTGTTCACCAAGGAACGGCTGTGCAGCAGGACGGTGACGTCCCGCTCCCGGTGCAGCTTCCCGATCATCGGGATCATCGATTCCGCGATCTCTTCGCGGTTCTTCCAGTCGGTGAACGAGTCGTCGTTGACAGTCACAGTCCGCATCTTTCGAGCTAGGAGGCGCTCATATGTTAACCACATGCGGGTGGGGCCTCTGCGGGTAGGGCCTCTGCGGGCGGGGAGGGGGCTGTGGCGACCGCGACACCCGCGGGTGCGCGGGGCGTCGACATCCGTACGCCCAAGGCGTCCGCCCCCCTGGCGTCCGCGCGCTCCCCGCGCTCCGGAGGGCGGGGAGCCCGTCCCGCGAGGAGGATTGCCGGGAGCGTGCCGGGGTACGCGACGCGAGACCACCCGTGCCCGACCTCGGCCGGGTGGGCCGGAACGACGCTCCTACCTGGGACACCGCCATGGACACACCTGCGAACGACCCCATCCCCACGGCCGCCCAGCGGGCGCTGGACACCCTGGCCGACAACACCGAGGACGCCGCGGCGCTTGACACACTGGCGGGCAGTGACGTCCTGGTGCCGGTGCCCGACGACACCGAAGCCGAGGAGTCCGCGGACGCCACCACCCTGGCCCTTCCGGTGCTGGAACAGACGGGCGGCGGACAGGTCGTACCGGTGTTCACCTCGGAGGTGGAGATGGCGGGCCTGCTCCCGTACGTCTCCCGCTACCGCATGGTCCCGCTGGGCGCGCTCGCCGCGCAGTGGCCCGCGGGTGACCTCTCGCTGTCCATCGACGCCGGCTCCGACCACCGCCTCACGCTGACTTCGGAGGGGGTCCGCACTCTCCTGGTGCGATCCTGACGCGCCGCCCGCGCGGGCCCGGGACCCGCGCGGGCCGCTCGCCGCACACCCCGAAGGCCGCTTCCCGACGCGAGCGGCCTTCGGGGCGTTCCGTCGCCGCTCCGTGTCGGGGAGTGCTCCGTCGCGCGATGGCCCCACCAGGCCGTCCGGCGGGGTTTGCCGTCGCCACCGGCCGATGCGACATCGCGGCGGTGCGACCCCGGTGCCCGGACGGACGGCGCTGCCCGCGACCCGCAGTCCTCGCCGCGTGTCGGCCGGACGGGGGAGGCGGTGTCGACCCGTCCGCGGCATGAACGGGGGAGGTGCGGGCGCCCGCGGGCCCCCTAGATTCGTTGGCATACCACCGTCAGTCCGTCAGGCGCGCGACCGGGTGCGGGGAACCCGGGGGCGCGCGAGAGCCCGTGAAGGTCGTCCAAGGCCGTCCGGGTCGACGGTCCGGTCCACTCGAAGAAGGGTCCGCACATGCTTGGCAGTCGAACCGCCCTCGTACACGAGGCGCTGACGGGGCCACTCGACGAGACGCACCCGGGCTTCGTCGACGACAAGCCCGCCCCGGTCGCCACCGTCACCCCGTCGTCCTTGGTGACCGCGGGCGCGCTCAGCGTCGTCGGCGTGGGCGTATGCGTCGCGGGCGGCTTCACCTTGGCCGCCGCCCTCGGCTGAGACACCCGCGAGCGCGCCCGGAACGGGCGTCGACAACGAAGTACGCGAAGGGAAAACCATGCTGGAGGCCAACGTCAATGCCGCGATGCCGTCCGACCTGGGGCGGTTGCGCGAGGATCACCCCGGGTTCGTAGAAGCCGCGAGCGAACCGGTGGCCTTCGCCGTCGTCTCCGCCGTGGTCGCCACAGTGGGAGCGGGCGCGTTCGTGACCGGACTCGGCACTCTCGCCGCCGCCGCGGTCGTCAACGCCGTCGGCTGAATCCACCGCCCGGTCGGCGCCGGCCGGGTGCCGACCGACCCGCGCCCCGACCCCCACGCCGACCGGGCGCGCCCGGCGCGTTTCCCCGCGCGCCCTTGTGGCGTGGCCGGGCGCCCGATCGGCGACCGGTGTCGTGCGCGGGCTCGTCGTGATGTCGTGTGACACGGCGCTAGGATGCCCAGGACCCTGCCGCGAGGGGTGGCGGGGCACCGGGGCGCGTCGTACGCCGGCCAGGCCCGCGAGGTCGTCGCCGCACCCGGTCCGCGGTCACGCCCGCCGGGCACGTCGCGTCGGGTTTCGACGGAGGCGAGGGAGAGGCTCGGCAGTGACCCCCGAAGACGCGGGCGACCCACGCACCGGCGCCCGTTCGCTCCGACGTCCCCGTGTGGGGAACCAGGGGCCGATCCTCGCCGCCGTCGCCTCGGGCGGGGCGATCGGCGCGACCGCGCGCCACGCCGCCGAGGTCGCCTGGCCCATGGCGCCCGACCGTTTTCCCTGGACCGCCTTCTGGATCAACGTGATCGGGTGCGCCCTGATCGGCGCGCTCATGGCTACCCTCTCCGAACGCGGCCTCTCCCCGCGACTGCTGCGGCCGTTCCTCGGCACCGGTGTGCTCGGCGGCTTCACCACCTTCTCCGCCTACGCCGTGGACGTGCAGCGATTGGCGGACTCCGGGCGGATCGGAACCGCGCTCGCCCTGCTGGCGGTGACCCCGCCGGCGGCGTTGGCGGGAGTGTGGTCGGGCGGTCGGGCGGCCCGCCGGGTCACCGGGCCGAGCGGGAGGCGGACGTGACCCCGCGCACCGAACCGGCGCTCCGCCTCACCGTCGTCGTCCGCGAGCGGGACACCTGGCACCACCGGCCTGTCCACGCGGAGATCGTCCACAGGGCGAGGGCCGCCGGACTCGCGGGCGCGAGCGTGTTCGGGGGGGTGGAAGGCTTGGCCGCCTCCTCCCTGATCCGCACGAATCGACCGCTGTCGCCGAGCGAGGACCTCCCCGTGGCGATCGTCGTGGTCGACGACGAGGCGAGGGTGCGGGCCTTCCTCCCGCGACCGGACGATCCGGTGGAGGACAGTCCGATCGTGCCGGACGCGTGCGAGGTCGTCCGCCGGACGTGCGGTGCGGGGGGAACGTCGTGAGCTGGCTGCTGGTCGTCGTCGGGGCCGCTGTGGGCGCCCCGCTGCGCTACCTGGTGGACCGTGCCGTCCAGGCCCGGCACGACTCGGCCTTCCCCTGGGGGACCCTCGTGGTGAACGCCGTCGGCTGCCTCGCCATGGGCGTGCTCGCCGGCGCCGCCCTCTCCGGCGCGGCGGGACAGGGCCCGATCCTCCTGCTCGGTACCGGGCTGTGCGGGGCTCTGACCACCTACTCGACCTTCTCCTACGAAACGCTCCGGCTGGTCGAGACCGGCGCCGGTCGACTCGCCGCCGCCAACGTCGTGACCAGTGTCACCGTGGGTGTCGGCGGGGCGTTCGCCGGGGCGGGTCTGGCCGGTGCGCTCTGGGGCTGACCGCCCCGGGCGTCGGCACGCGCAGGGAACGAGTCGCCGAGGTGCGGGCGAGAGCGGCTTGACAGCGCTTCTCAGGGGCCCGATCATCGCTCCGTGAACCTGTCAGACAGCCGGTCGGGTGTCCCCGGACCACCGCGTCGCGCGAGCGCCATGGAGTCGGCGCTCGCCCATCTGCGCGGCTCCATCGAGCGAGGCGAGTACGGCGTCGGTGACCGGCTGCCCTCCGAGGCGGAGCTCTGCCGCGGTCTGGCGGTCTCCCGTCCGGTGCTCCGGGAGGCACTGCGGGCCCTGCAGACGCTGGGGCTGACAGTGTCCCGCACCGGAAGCGGCACCTACGTCGTGGCCGACGCCGTCGCCGACCCGACCTTCGGCGACTACGCGGCGAGCGATCTGATGGAGGTCCGCCGCCACGTCGAGGTCCCGGTGGCCGGCTACGCGGCCGAGCGTCGCACGGGAGAGCAACTCGACGGCCTGTCCCGGCTGCTGGACCGCATGGAACGGGAGTACGACACCGTGACCTGGGCCGCCCTGGACACCCGGTTCCACCTCACGGTCGCCGAGGCGGCCCGCAACCCGGTCTTCCGTCGGGTCGTCGAGGAGATCCGTGACGCCCTGGCCCGACAGTCCGCCTTCCTCGACGGGCTGGACGGGCGGAGAGCCCAGGCCGATCGGGAGCACCGGGCCGTCCTGTTCGCCCTGGCCGACCGGTCCCCCCGCGACGCCCGGCACGCCATGAACCACCACCTGGACCGGGTCGAGCAGACCCTGGCCCGCGTCGTGCGCCCGACCACCACCGCCACCGCGGACGAGGCCGCGTCCTCCGCTCCGCCGCCAGGAAACCGAGGCAAGTGATGGACCCCGTTCTGCGCGCGGACGCGCCACCCATACGCGAACCCCGTCACGTCCCCGTCGCGCGGCTCGTGCGCGGCGGCGTCGTCGAGGGTGTCCACCACGGTTCCGTCGTCGTCCTCGACGCGGGCGGGCGGACGCGTCTCGGGCTCGGCGACGTCGACGCGGCCTTCTACCCTCGCTCCGCGCTCAAGCCGGTACAGGCGGTCGCCATGGTGCGCGCCGGGCTCCCGCTGGAGGGCGAGCTGCTGTCGCTCGCCGCGGCCAGCCACTCCGGGGAGGAGCGGCACCTGAGCGCAGCGGTACGCATCCTGCGGCTGGCCGGGCTCACCGAGGAGCGGTTGGGCAACGTGCGCGACCTGCCCTTCGGCCGGGAGACGCGCGAGCGGTGGATCCGGGAGGGCAGGGCTCCGTCCCGGCTCGCCCAGAACTGCTCCGGCAAGCACGCGGCCATGCTCCACACCTGCGTGCTCAACGACTGGCCCTTGGAGAACTATCTCGACCCCGGCCACCCGTTGCAGCGCGCGGTCGCCGAGACGGTGGAGGACCTCACCGGGCAGCGCGTCGCCGCGGTCACCGTGGACGGTTGCGGAGCACCGCTCTTCGCGGTCTCGCTGCGGGGTCTTGCCCGTGCCGCCGCCCGTCTCACCACCGCCCCCACCGGATCCCCGGAAGCACGCGTCGCCGACGCCGTCCGTGCCCACGCCGAGGCCGCCTCCGGGTCGACCCGGGACGTGGCCGCGCTCATGCGGGCGGTGCCCGGCCTGCTGACCAAGGACGGGTTCGAGGGGGTTCAGGTGGCCGCCCTGCCCGACGGCAGGGCCGTGGCGGTGAAGATCGCCGACGGAGCGGACCGGGCCCGGGTTCCCGTGGCCGCCGCCGCCCTCGCCCGCGCCGGGGTCGACCCGGCGGCGCTGGCCCCGTTCGCCGGGGAGGCCCTGCTGGGCGGCGGGCGTCCGGTCGGCAGCGTCCGACCGGTTCCCGCTCTGGACCCCGGAGAGGGACCCGAGGCGAACCCGGCCCCCGCCCTCGCCTGAGCGGCCGGTGCCGACCGGAGGCAAAATGACGATCATGAGTCCGTCGATCACCTTCTCCTCGGCGCTGGAACGCATCGCCGAGGAGATCGAACGTACCCCCGGCCGAGGCCGGTCCGCCGACTACATCCCGGCGCTCGCCGCCCTCGATCCGCGCAGCTTCGGCATGGCCGTGGCGGAACCGGACGGCACGGTCCACGGGGTGGGGGAGTGGCGGCGGCCGTTCTCGGCGCAGTCCATCACCAAGGTCTTCACGCTCGCGCTAGACCTGGCCCGCGAGGGCGACGAACTGTGGGAGCACGTCGGGCGCGAACCCTCGGGCAACCCCTTCAACTCGCTGGTCCAACTCGAATACGAGAACGGCATTCCGCGCAACCCGTTCATCAACGCGGGAGCGTTGGTCGTCACCGACCGCCTGTTGACCAGAACCGGCGACGCCGCGGGGGAACTGCTGGAGTTCCTCCGGACCGAGAGCGGCAATCCCTCGCTGGAGTTCGACGAGGAGGTCGCCGCCTCGGAGACCGCGAACGGCGACCGAAACGCCGCTCTGGCGCACTTCATGGCCTCCTACGGCAACATCGACAACGCCGTACCGGACCTGCTCGACCAGTACTTCCGCCAGTGCTCCCTCAGCGCGTCCTGCGCCGACCTGGCCCTGGCCACCGGGTTCCTCGCCCGGCACGGAATACGCGCCGACGGCACCCGGCTGCTGACCCGAAGCCAGGCCAAGCAGGTCAACGCGGTGATGTTGACGTGCGGGACGTACGACGCGGCGGGCGAGTTCGCCTACCGGGTCGGTCTGCCCGGCAAGAGCGGGGTGGGGGGCGGCATCATTGCCGTCGTGCCGGGCCACTGCACGCTCTGTGTGTGGGGGCCGGGCCTGGACGGGCACGGCAACTCCGTGGCGGGGGTCGCCGCCCTGGACCGCTTCACCACGCTGACCGGCCTGTCCGTCTTCTGACCCCCCGTCGTCGGTCCCGGCTCCGCTCCGCGACACGCGGGCGGCTCCTCCGCGGCCTCCCGGGCTCTTGATGCCCTCCTGGACGAGGAGCGTTCCCATGGTCAGCCGAAACGCTCCACGCGGATCCGCTCGACCGGCTGTCCGCCGGCCGCCAGCAGCCGCGAGGCGTGCTCGGCGAACGCGTTCGAGCCGCAGACGTAGGCCTCCCAGCCGCCCGCCGGCGGATCGGACAGCGACGGCGCCAGCCGCGCCGCGGTCAGTCGTCCCACCGGTACCCCGGCGGGGGCCGACCGGGTGAAGACCGCGGTCGTCTCGGCGCCGTACTCCCCGGCGTAGATCAGCTCCTCGGGGCGGCGCGCCGAGACGAACAGCCGCAGTGGCACGGTCAGGTCGCGCGCCCGGTGATGGCGGACCATCGACATCAGGGGAACGACTCCGGAACCGCCGCCGAGCAGCAACGCGGGTCGGTCCCCGGCCCAGGCGAAGAAGCCGCTGAGCGGCCCTCGTACCTCGACCGTGTCGCCGGGGCGGGCCCGTGTGTGGAACCAGCCGGACACCTCGCCGCCCTCGACATGGTCCAGGGTCACCTCGACGTGGCCCCGGTCGTCGGGAGCGGACGCCAGGGAGTAGTGCCGCTGGGCGGTGTACCCGTCCGGGGCCGTGAGCCGCAGGTGCAGGTGCTGTCCGGGCAGGTGCCCGGGCCAGCCGGGCACGGCGAGGCGGAAGGTGGCGGCGCGGGCGGTCTCGCGGCGGATCTCGGTCAGTGTCGCGGTCCTCCAGCGCGTCGCCTCCGGAGTGTCCACCGGCACGCGCGCGGGCACGGCGAACCGCGTCGGCGGGGAGAATGGGCGAGAGGTGCGCGTCGTGGGCTCAGTCACCGGAGTACCGCTGCTCCTCCCACGGATTGCCACGCGCGTGGTACCCGTTCCGCTCCCAGAAGCCGGGCGAGTCGTGGTCGAGCAATTCCAGGCCCGCCACCCACTTGACGCTCTTCCAGAAGTACAAGTGCGGCACGACGAGCCGGGCCGGGCCGCCGTGCTCGGGGGTCAACGGCTCCCCGTCGCACTCCCAGACGATCCAGGCCCGACCGTCGGTGAGGTCGGCGAGGGGGAGCCCGGCCGTATAGCCGGTGTGGGCGTACGCGACGGCGTGGGTGGCCGACGCCAGCGGCCGGCAGGCCCGCAGGAAGACGTCCAGGCATACCCCGCCGAATCGCATGCCCGACCGGGACCATCCGGTGACACAGTGGATATCGCCCTCGAAGGTGTCCGAGGGCAGCCGGTGGGCCGCCTCCCAGTCCCATTCCCGTGGTTCGGCGACCAGTCCGCCCAGGCGGAAGGACCAGTCGGACGGCGACAGTTCGGGGGTCACCTCCGCCGACAGCACGGGCCACTCCTCCCGTGCGTCGTACTGCCCGGGCGGCAGTCCGGCGCGCTCGCCGCGCCGCAGGCCGGTGAAGCCTCGGGTGATGTTCATGGGCCGGTCTTCCGGGGGCGTGCGGGCTTCGGGTCACGGCCGCCCCCGGCAGGGGCGCGGCCGTGGTCCACGGTACGCGCCGCCGGTGGTCTCCCGGGACCCGGGCCCGCGCCGGGCTCCTGCCCGCTCGGGCGTCTCCGGCCCTTGGCCGCGTCGCTCGCCGGGTGACGGCCCGGGTCAGGCGGCCACACGGGTGGCGCGCGCGACGAGCAGGGCCACGTCGTCGGCGTTCTCGGGCTCGTGGAGCCTGCGCAGCAGCAGGTCGCAGATCTCCTCCAACGGGCGCTCCGGCCCCTCCAGGAGGCTCAGCAGCGCCTCCAGGCGTTCGTCGAGCTGGTCCCTGCGGGTCTCCACGAGCCCGTCGGTGTACAGCACCAGCAGGTCTCCGGGGTCCAAGTCCACCGCGGTGGTCGTGAAGGGGATGCCTCCGACGCCCAGGGGCACGCCGGTGGGCAGGGCGAGCAGTTCCGGCGGCCGGCCGGAGCGGACCCGAATCGGCGGGAGGTGACCCGCGTTGGCCACCAGTACCTGGTGCTCGCGCGGGTCGTGGACGGCGTAGACGCACGTGGCGATGGCCTGGTCGAGTCCGGCGGTGGTGCGCTCCAGATGCTCCAGCAGCCGGGCCGGGTCCAGGTCCAGGGAGGCCAGGGTGTTGGTGGCGGTCCGCAGTCGGCCCATCGACGCCGCCGCCGCGATCCCGCTGCCCATCACGTCCCCCACCACGAGCGCGGTCCTGGACTCCTCCAGAGGGATGACGTCGAACCAGTCGCCGCCGACCTCACTGGTCGCCTCCGCCGGCTGGTACCGGGAGGCCACCTCCAGGCCGCCGGTCACCCGGGGATGGCTGGGCAGCATGCTGCGTTGCAACATGAGCGCGCTGTTGCGAGCGTTCTGGTACCAACGGGCGTTGTCGATCTGCAGAGCGGCGCGGGCGGCCAGTTCCCGGGCCAGCAACAGGTCGTCCTCGCCGAAGGGCATCGGGTTTCGCGTCCGTCTCAGGTCCAACGAGCCCAGCACCTCGCCACGTGCGATCAAGGGAACGACCAGGTACGAGTGCACGCCCGCCCGGCGCAGCGACTCCGCCGCCCGCGGCGAACGGGCGATGCGGAGCAGGTCCTCCCGTCCGACGCGCGGCACCAGCACCGGGCGCCCGGTGCGCACGCACTCGGTGATCAACCGTTCGGGGGCGTAGGCGGCCACCCGTCCGGCCGGATCGGCCGCGGCGAGCACCTCGGGCTCGTCGTCGGCCCGGACGGCCAGAGACCGCATCACGGCGGCCTCGCCCGGCCCCAGGACGGTGCGGCGACCGTCCACCACCGCGTCCAGCAGGTCGACGGCCGCGAAGTCGGCCACCTCCGGCACCGCCACGTCCGCCAGTTCGCGGGCGGTACGGTCAAGCTCCAGGGTGGTGCCGATCCTCGCCGACGCGTCGGCGACGAGGGCCAGTCGGCGTCTGGCGGCCTCCGCGGCCACCTCCGCCCAGTACTGCTCGGTGATGTCGACGATCGACGCCGCCACGCCGAGGACGGTTCCGGAGGCGTCTTCGAGCCGGTACATCGAGACCGACCACGCGTGGTCCTCGCCCGGGTCGGCCGGGGTGCGGCCCACGGTCGGTTGGTCGACGATCGGCGACCCGGTCTCCAGGACCTGGCGCGCCGCCCTCTCCAGGGCCTCGGGATCCAGCTGTGGCAGCACCTGACGCACGGTGCGTCCGACGTGGTCCTCGGCCGGAACCCCGTTGATCTGTTCCAGGGTCGGGTTGACCGAGACGTAGCGCAGACTCTTGTCCAGGATGGCGAGGCCGATCGGGGACTGCTCGATCACGCGCGAGGACAGCGCCATGTCGCGCTCCATACGGCGTACGGTGGCCTGGTCGGCGGCGAGTCCCAGTGCGTAGACCCGACCCCGGTCGTCCTGCAACCGCATGTTGCGGAATTCCACCATCCGGGTGGTTCCGTCCTTGTGGCGCACGGGAAAGGCCCCGGCCCAGACCTCCCCGGTGCGGAGCACGTCCTCGAACAGCTTCAGGACCAGACCGTGGTGTCGTTCGTGGACCAGGATCCGGGCGGCGTGCCGGCCCAGTGCCTCCTCGGCGGAGTAGCCGAAGAGGTCCTCGGCCTGCGGGCTCCAGAGCACCACGCGTCCCTCGACGTCGAGCACCACGGACGCCACGCCCAGCACGTCGAGCAGCCCGCTCGGCCGCACGGGACCGAGGGACGGCTCGTCGTCCTCGGAGCCGGGAGGTCCGGCTGTGCTCATCGGGGCCCGCCTTCAATCCGCGCGGCACCCTGGTCGATGCCGACCTTTCCGTTCTACCGCGTTCTCCCGCGCGCAGCCCCTCGTCCCCGCCGCCCCGGGGTGGCGAGCCGCCGGTCCCCGCCGGCGTGGGGCTCGGGCGGGGCACGGTGGCGGTGGCGCCGGGGCTGAGTCGGGCGCGGCGTCGCGTGGCCGGGGTCGCGCGCGGTAGTGAGGTGCCCGCCGTGGTGCTTTTCTGAGTGGGGGAGGCGGTCCGCGGGGTGCCCGCGGTGCCGCGTTGGCGGCCCGGAGAGGAGCGATCACCATGGACGGCGAGCGACTGCGCCCGGAGTCCGTCTCCGTCGAACTCAGCGGATGCAGCAAGGAGGACGCGCGGATCGTGTTCGACGCGCTGCGGGCGCGCTACTCCTGCGACCGCCGGCCCGAGGACGTGCCTCGGGAGTTCCACGAGGTGCGGCCGACGGTCTGGCTCGGCACCTTCGACGTCACCGACGCCCGACCGGAAGCGGCGCGGCCGTCGCCGCTCGCCGCCTCGGTGGAGGCCGACGCCCAGGGGGGCTGCTGGGCCATCGAGAGGTTTCGCAGCACCCTCGACGGGTTGTTCACGGTGCGTGACGTGGGTTCGGTCTCCGGGGATCAGGAGCGCGAGCTGCACGTGCGGTTGGAGAATCGCTGAGCACCGCTCCGGATCTGCGCGAACCCTGTTTTGCAACTAGTTGCAAAACAGGGTTCGGTCCTCTACAACAGAGGAACGACACCGCGCACGGAGGGCCAGATGAGTCGATACCCCCACCTGATGAGCCCGCTCGACCTGGGCTTCACCACGCTGCCCAACCGGGTCCTGATGGGCTCCATGCACGTCGGGTTGGAGGAGGCCGAGCGCGGGTTCGAGCGCATGGCGGCCTTCTACGCCGCCCGGGCCCGGGGCGGCGTGGGACTGATCGTCACCGGTGGCATCGCACCCAACGACGAGGGTCGGCCCTACGAGGGCGGCGCCAAGCTCACCGACGAGGCCGAGGCGACCCGGCACCGCGTCGTCACCGACGCCGTACACGCCGAGGGCGGTCGCATAGCGATGCAGATCCTGCACTTCGGCCGCTACGCCTACCATCCCGACCTGGTGGCCCCGAGCCCGCTCCAGGCGCCGATCAGCCCCTTCCCCCCGCGTGAACTCAGCGACGCCGAGATCGAACGCACCATCGACGACTACGCGCGAACCGCCCGCCTCGCCCGCGACGCCGGATACGACGGCGTGGAGATCATGGGCTCCGAGGGCTACCTGATCAACGAGTTCATCGCGGCGCGCACCAACCGCCGCACCGACCGCTGGGGAGGCCCGTACGAGAACCGGATGCGCCTCCCCGTGGAGATCGTCCGGCGGGTACGCGAGGCCGTCGGGCAGGACTTCATCCTGATCTACCGGCTCTCCATGCTCGACCTGGTGCCGGACGGTTCCACGCTGGACGAGGTGATCACGCTGGCGAAGGCCGTCGAGGCGGCCGGCGCCACCATCATCAACACCGGTATCGGCTGGCACGAGGCCCGCATCCCCACCATCGCCACCTCGGTGCCCCGAGGGGCTTACACCTGGGTCACCCGGCGGCTGATGGGCCAGGTCTCGGTGCCGCTGGTCACCACGAACCGCATCAACACCCCCGAACTGGCCGAGAGCCTGCTCGCCGAGGGCGCGGCCGACATGGTCTCGATGGCACGCCCGATGCTCGCCGACCCCGACTTCGTGGCCAAGGCCGCCGCCGGGCGCCCGGAGGCCATCAACACCTGCATCGGCTGCAACCAGGCCTGCCTGGACCACACCTTCAGCGGCCTGATCACCTCCTGCCTGGTCAATCCCCGCGCCTGCCACGAGACCGAGCTGGTGCTGTCCCCGACTCGCACGCGCAAGCGCGTCGCGATCGTCGGGGCGGGGCCGGCCGGGCTCGCCTGCGCGGTCGGAGCGGGCGAGCGTGGCCACGACGTCACCCTCTTCGACGCCGCCGGCGAGATCGGCGGCCAGCTCAACGTGGCGCGCCTCGTCCCCGGCAAGCAGGAGTTCGACGAGACGTTGCGCTACTTCCGCGACCGGCTCGACGCCCACGGCGTCCGGCTGTGTCTGGGCCAGGAGGTGACCGCCGCCGACCTGGACGGATACGACGAGGTGGTCGTCGCCACCGGCGTCACCCCCCGGGTCCCCGAGATCCCGGGGGTCGACCACCCCCGGGTCGTCGGCTACCTGGACGTCCTGCGCGGCGAGGCACCCGTCGGCGACCGGGTGGCCGTGCTGGGCGCGGGCGGCATCGGGTTCGACGTCGCCGAGTACCTCACCGACGTCGGCGACCGGGCCCACGAGGACCCGCCGACGTACTTCAGAAACTGGGGCGTGGACATGGAACACCGCGGCCCGGGCGGGCTCACCCCGCCCGAGCGGCCGGCGTCGCCGCGCTCCGTCCATCTGCTGCAACGCAAGACGACCAAGGTCGGCGCCGGACTCGGCAAGACCACCGGCTGGATCCACCGGGCCGAACTCAGGCAACGGGGCGTCACCATGGTCGCCGGCGTCGCCTACGACCGGATCGACGACGCGGGACTCCACCTCACCGTCGACGGCGAGAGCGGGGTGCTGGAGGTGGACACGATCGTGCTGTGCACCGGGCAGGAGCCTCGCCGCGAGCTGTACGAGGAGCTGCGGTCCGCCGGCCGCCGGGTCCACCTGATCGGCGGTGCCGACGTCGCCGCCGAACTGGACGCCAAGCGCGCGATCAAGCAGGGCACCGAGGTGGCCGCGGCGCTGTAGCCGCACCGCCCGCCGGGGGCGGGCCGGCCCTTCTCGCCGGCCCGCCCCCGGAGCCGCCCGTCCCTAGGATGAGCCCATGTCACTCCCGCACGCGATCCTGACCGCCCTGCTGGAGCGGCCTTCCTCGGGACTCGAACTCACCCGCCGCTTCGACCGGTCGATCGGCTACTTCTGGTCGGCGACCCACCAGCAGATCTATCGCGAGCTGGGAAAGCTGGAGGCGGACGGCCTGATCCGGGCGCTCTCCCCGGAACAGCCGGCGCGCGGCCAGAAGAAGGCCTACGAGGTCCTGCCCGCCGGTCGCGCCGAACTCGCCCGCTGGACCGCCGCCGCGCAGGAACCCAAGCCCCTCCGGGACCCGATGCTGCTCCGGTTGAGGGCCTCCGCCGTCGTCGGGACCCGAGGCATCGAGTCCGATCTTCGCCGCCATCTGGAACTGCACGAGAGCCGCCTGGCCGAGTACCGGGAGATCGAGGACCGGGACTTCCCGCCCGGTCGGGACGGCGCCGAGGACCGGTTGCGCCATCTCGTGCTGCGCGCGGGCATCGACCTGGAGACCTTCTGGACGGAGTGGCTGCGGCACGCCCTGGGCGAGGTCGCGGATCTGTCCGGTCCCGCTCGGGTGGATCCGTCGCCCCCGGACTGACCCCTGGCCGACCGCGCCCGACGGACCCCGGGGCATCGGCACCGCGCCCGGTCGGGTGCGCTTCCCCTCCGCCGCTCAGTGCTTCCGGTAGGAGTGCGCCTCGCGTGCCGCCGCCTCCACCGCGTCGATGTCGGCGCCGGCGCTCGCCGTGACCACCGCCGCGACGGCTCCCTCCACGAAGGGGGCGTCCACGAGACGGGTTCCCCTGGGCAACTCGCCTTCCTCGGCCAGAAGCGCCTTCACGATCAACACCGCGCTGCCCAGATCGACGAGGACCGCCACCCCCGCCCCCCGGTCCACCTCCGCCGCGGCGGCCGTCACGAGGTCCGCGCTGGTGCCGAAGCCGCCACCGGGCGCACCGCCCGCCGCCGCCACCGGGACGTCGGCCCCGCCGCCCGACAGGGCGCGCGCCAGATCGGCGACGGAGCGCGCCACCTCGGCGCTGTGCGACACCAGGACCACCCCGACCGGTGGGGCCTCACTCATCGCCCGCCTCCACGGCGTCCCGGAGGGCGACCACGAGCAGAGCCGCCGAGGTGGCCCCCGGATCCTGGTGGCCGACGCTGCGCTCGCCCAGGTAGCTCGCCCGGCCCTTGCGGGCGCGCATCCCGATCGTGGCCCGTGCCCCCGCCTCGGCCGCCCGCCCCGCCTCGGCGAACGACTCGCCGATGACCTCCAAGGCGGGTTCGAGCGCGTCCACCATCGTCTTGTCGCCGGGGGCGGCACCGCCCAGCGCCCGCACCGCCTCCACCCCCGCGCCCAGCGCCACCCGCAGTTCCTCGGAGTCCACCTCGGGCGCGTCCCCGAGCGCCCTTCCGGCGCGGCGCAGCAGTGTCCCGTACAGCGGCCCGGCGGCACCCCCGACGGTGGCGAGGAGGCGCCCACCGCACAGCACCAGAACGGCTCCCGGCGTGTCGGGTGCCCGCTCGTCGAGTGTCGCGGCGACGGACCGAAAGCCCCGCCGGAGATTGGTGCCGTGGTCGGCGTCGCCGATGGGGGCGTCGAGCGCCGTGAGCCGATCGGCCTCCCTTTCCACGGCGGTGGCGGTCGCCGTCATCCAACGGCGGAAGAAGGCTGCGTCCAACAACGGGGACTCCTGTGCGGTAGGGGTCGGACGGCGTGGCGGGCGGGCTTCACGGCGCTCGGCACGGGGCCGGAGGTCATCTGCCCCAGCGGAGGGCGGGGGTGCTCACCGGAGCGTCCCAGAGCCGGAGCAGCTCCTCGTCGAGTCGGCACAGCGACACCGAAGCGCCCGCCATGTCCAGCGAGGTGACGTAGTTCCCGATCAGGACGCGGGCGACGGGGACCCCGCGCTGCTCCAGGACTCGCCGTACCTCGGCGTGGAAGCCGTGGAGTTCCAGCAGTGGCGTGCCTCCCATGCCGTTGACCAGGAGCAGCACCGGGCCGCGGGGGTCGAGATCCGCCAGGACGGCGTCGACGGCGGTCTCGGCGATCTCCCCGGACGTCATCATCGGCCGCCGCTCGCGGCCGGGCTCGCCGTGGATTCCCACCCCCATCTCCAGCGATCCGGCGGGCAGGTCGAAGGCGGGGCCGCCCCGGGCCGGTGTGCTGCACGCGCTCAGCGCGACCCCGAAGCTGCGCGAGACCTCGTTGACCCGACGGGCCGTGGCCTCCACCCGTTCCAGTGGCTGCCCCTCGTCGGCCGCCGCCCCCGCGATCTTCTCCACGAAGAGCGTGGCCCCGGTGCCGCGCCGCCCGGCCGTGTGGAGACCGTCCTCCACGGCCACGTCGTCGTCGACGAGCACCGTCGCGACCCGGACGCCCTCGTCCTCGGCCAGTTCGGCGGCCATGCCGAAGTTCAACACGTCCCCGGTGTAGTTCTTGACCACGAACAACACGCCGGCCCCGCTGTCGACGGCCGCCGCCGCGCGCACCATCTGGTCGGGCACGGGCGAGGTGAACACCTCCCCGGGACAGGCCGCCGAGAGCATGCCCGGGCCGACGAACCCGCAGTGCAACGGCTCGTGCCCCGACCCCCCACCGGACACCAGCCCGACCTTGCCGGCGACCGGGGCGTCGCGTCGCACGATCACCCGGTTGGCGACATCCACCGTCAGCTCCGGATAGGCGGCCGACATCCCGCGCAGGGCGTCCGCCACGACGGTCTCGGGGACATTGATCAACATCTTCACGGGTGCCTCCCGGGCCCACGCGCGACGACATCAAACCCGGCAGCGCCGTCGCCCGGCCGCCGACGGTACTCCCACACCAGCAGTATCGGCCCTGGGGCCGCGCCGGTCACCCGCGCGCCGCGCCCGTGGGCATCGGTTCCCCGTCTCCTTCCGCCCACGCGCCCCGCCCCTCCCGTTCGCCACCGATCCCCGTTCCGCCGGCGACGGACCACCGCGCGTCCCTTCCCCCTTGTCGCGCCGCGCCCTACCGTGTGCGCCCGACGTGACCGGTGCCGGGGACCTGGAGGCTGTGCCGTGCATCTCTCCCACACGCCCGAGCAGCGAAGGCTGCGCGGCGAACTGCGGTCCTACTTCGCCGACCTGGCGCCGGAGCCGGCGGACCTACCGCCGGACCCGGCGCGCCGGAAGAGGTACTACCGCGAGACGATCCGTCGACTCGGCGCGGACGGCTGGCTCGGCGTGGGCTGGCCGACGGAGTACGGCGGTCGCGGGCTGAGCGCCGGCGAGCAGTACGTCTTCTTCGACGAGGCCGCCCAGGCGGGCGTCCCCCTGCCGCTGATGGCGCTCAACACGGTCGGTCCCACGCTCATGCGATACGGCACCGAGGAGCAGAAGTCGTTCTTCCTGCCACGAATCCTCTCCGGCGAGATCGACTTCGCCATCGGCTACAGCGAACCCGGCGCCGGCACGGACCTGGCCTCGCTGCGCACTCGTGCCGTCCGCGACGGCGCCACCTACGTGGTCGACGGGCAGAAGGTCTGGACCACCAACGGCGACACCGCGGACTGGGTGTGGCTCGCCGTGCGGACCGACCCCGCCGCGCCCGCCCACCGCGGCATCACCCTGCTCCTGGTGCCGACCAGCGCCCCCGGCTACTCGTACACCGTCATCCGCACCCTCGCCGGACACGACACCGCCGCGACCTACTACGACCGCGTCCGGGTCCCCGTAGGCAACCGGGTCGGGGAGGAGAACGCCGGCTGGCGCATGATCACCAACCAGCTCAACCACGAGCGGGTCACCCTCGCCGCCCACGGCACCATGGCCGTCCGCGCCCTGCGCGACGTGCGACGGTGGGCCTCGGAGACCGTGCTCTCCGACGGGCGGCGGGTCGTCGACCTGCCCTGGGTCCGCCGTCTCCTGGCGCGCACGCACACCCGGCTGGAGGCGCTGCGGCTGCTGAACTGGCGTATGGTCGGGGCGGTCGAGGACGGCACCCTGACCCCGCAGGACGCGTCCGCCGTCAAGGTGTACGGCTCCGAGGCGCGCCGCGACGCGTACGCGTGGCTCATGGAGATCCTCGCCGCGGCGGGTCCTCTCAAGGAGGGCTCCGCCGGGGAGGTCCTCGGCGGCGAGTTGGAGCGCGGCTACCGCTCCGCGGTCATCTTCACCTTCGGTGGCGGCAACAACGAGATCCAGCGGGAGATCATCGCGTGGATCGGCCTGGGCATGCCGCGCGTGCGAAGGTGACCCACGCGGCTCGGCCCGTGCTCGGCCCCCAGGAGGTGACCTCGTCCGTCCTGGGCGGTGGCGGTCGACCCACCTCGGTGGGTCGCGGGGTCCGGGGCCCGGGTGACCGACTTCGCCACCCGCGTGAGCGCGTTCCGGCGTGGGAGGGCTCCTCCCGGGTCGGGTGTCCGACGAGGCCGGCGGCCGTCCGGCGGCGAGTAGGAGGTCGGGAGGCAAGCCGCCCCGTCGGGCGGGTGGGTCGCGTCGTCGACGCCGTTCACCGCCGCGCCGGTCGCCCCCGCACCCTCGTGGCCCGCCGCCGACGCGCTCCCGACGCCGACGGGGGGCGTGGCTCGGCCGTCCGGCGCTAGCCGTGGGTACAGTGAAGGCGGTCGCCCGTGCGCCCTCCCCGGAAGCGGAGGGCGAGGGGACCGAAACCACGTACCACGGAGGTCGCCTTGCAGGGATCCGTCTACCCCCGCACCTTTTCCCACATCGGCATCAGCGTGCCCGACCTGGAGCGTGCTGTCTCCTTCTACACCGAAGTCCTCGGCTGGTACGTCATCATGCCTCCGACGCTCGTCGAGGAGGACGACTCTCCCATCGGGGTGATGTGCACCGACGTCTTCGGTGCCGGATGGGGGTCGTTCCGTATCGCTCACCTGTCGACCGGCGACCGGGTAGGGGTGGAACTCTTCCAGTTCCCCAACTCCGAGGACCCGGAGAACAACTTCGAGTACTGGAAGACCGGGGTCTTCCACTTCTGCGTACAAGACCCGGACGTCGAGGGCCTGGCCGCCAGGATCGTGGAGGCGGGAGGCAAGCAGCGCATGCCGGTGCGGTACTACTACCCGGGTGAGAAGCCCTACCGGATGGTCTACTGCGAGGACCCCTTCGGCAACATCATCGAGCTGTACAGCCACTCCTACGAACTCACCTACTCGGCCGGCGACTACAGCTGAGGCTCCCGATCCGGGCGTGGGCGGGGTGAGCGCATCGAGGCGGTTCCTCCTCGCGCCCGGGTCGGCGATTCCGGTGGCAGACGCCGGCCGGACGCGGCGAGGGTGATCCAACGGGCCGATCGCGAGGCCGACACGGGCGGGCCCGCCCCCCGGCGCGGCCGGACGCCGAGATCGCCGCCGGGGGCTGGACCCCGCCCGCCCCGCGAAGCCGTACAGGCGGGGTCGGCCGGCTCTGCCGGCCTCGGGACCGCCCCTGGCACCCGGCCGGGGCCGGCCCGACTCGGCGCCCGGTCGAACGGCGAAGCCGACGACGCGGCGCAGGCCACCGCATCGACCGACCACGACCGGCCCACTCACCGTGAGCCGCCCCTCTCCCGAGGCGACAGCCATCCGCGGCGACGGACGCCACGCGTCCATGCCCGAGACGCCCTTCCACCGTGCCTGGCAGGCGACCGCGCCCCGCGGAATACGGACATCATGCGCATGGCTCCCGTCTGTCACATGTGTCCGGGCGGCCTCGTGAGGTCGATGAGGGGAGTGCCGTGAACCAGGCGTGAACCTCACCGGAGGGGGCCGCCGGTGAGCGCCGTGCCCTCGGCGGGGTCGGATCTTTGGGCCCCTCGGTGGAGATTCCCGGCGCGCCGCGTGCCGTCCCGCGGGTTCGGCCACGGGGCGACCGTTGTCGCGTCCCGGTCCCTACACGGAGCGAACAGGCAAGCGCTTTGCCATCTCCGCACCTTTCCCTTGTCGATATGGCCGAATTTCCCGGATACGTTCGTCAACGCGAGGTCATCCGAGAGAGTGACGGTCGACCTTCGCAGCCGCCAACGTCGAGGTGAGTCCCCTTGTGGCGCCCGCCCGGCTCCGGCGGGTCGCGAGACGCGAGGGTCTTCGGGGGTCCTCGGCTCCGGCCGGTCGCGGGTCCGGGCGACGGCGGGGCGGCGTCCGAGGAAGACGGAGCGCGAGGTGAGGTGCCCATGAGAGTCCAGCATTCCGACGGCGTGGTGTGTCCCGCCGGGGGGCCGACAGGGGCGGGAGCCCCCCGATCCTCGATCCCCACCGCCTCGGGGGCGAGAGGGGCGCGGGAGGAGTCGTCGCTTCCGCCCGCCGTGTCGCACGTGATCCAGGAACTTCGCCGGACCGGCGCCGGGTAGATCGCTGAAGCAAAGGTCCATGGCGAATCGCCGCGAGGCAACTCTACCCAGTTTTGGAGACTTTGATGACGGCCCATACCCAGTCTCGCCCCGAACCGCGGCGGACGACCGCGTCCGAGGTCGCCGTCCTGAGCGCGATAGCGAAGCGCTACATCGACACCAAGGGCGCGAAGGTCACCGCCGTGGACGGTCTCGACCTGCGCGTTCTACGAGGCGAGGTCGTGGCCTTCCTCGGGCCGAACGGCGCGGGCAAGAGCACCAGCATCGACATCCTGCTCGGGCTCGTGCCGCCGGACTCCGGACAGGCCCGGCTCTTCGGCGAGGCCCCCCGCCAGGCCGTGCGCTCGGGAAGGGTCGGCGCGGTCCTTCAGACGGGTGGGCTCCTGCCCGACCTCACCGTGGAGGCCACGGTGCGGATGCTGGGCTCGCTCCACCCCGACGCCGATCCGGAGCGTGCCATCCGCAGGGCGGGCATCGCCCGGCTGCGACGTCGACGGGTCGCCGAGTGCTCCGGGGGAGAGCAGCAGCGGCTGCGCTTCGCCCTCGCTCTGCTCTCCGACCCCGAGTTCCTGGTGTTGGACGAGCCGACGGCCGGGATGGACGTCGTGGCACGCCGGGAGTTCTGGGAGGCGGTCAGGGAGGACGCCGCGCGCGGCACGACCGTCATGTTCGCCACCCACTACGTGGAGGAGGCCGAACAGTTCGCCGACCGGGTCGTGATGATCGACCGAGGTCGGGTCGTGGCCGACGGCTCCGTGGCCACCATCAGGTCGGCCATCAGCGGACGCACGGTCTCGGCCGTGATGACCGGCCCGGACGCGGCCCTGGTCGCCGGTTCCCCCGAGGTCCGCTCCCACACCGTGCGAGGCGACCGGTACGTCTTCGACTGCGCCGACTCCGACGCCGTCGTGCGGCTGCTCGTCCACCGCACGTCCGCCAGGGAGATCGAGGTGGTACCGCGCAGCCTCGAGGACGCCTTCCTGGCCATCACCGAACACGATCGCACCGCCCGAGGAGACCGGCGATGACCACCCTCGACACATCCGCCCCCGAAGCACCGGCCTCCCCGCTGGGCGGCGTGAACCTCACCTTCGTCCTCTTCGAGCTCCGCAGGCGGTTCAGCCGGCAGACCACGATCTTCACCATCCTGCTGCCCGCCGTCCTGTACCTGGCGCTGTTCCGTACGGGGCCGGAGGGAGGCACCCTCGCGCACGGCAACTTCGCCGCCTGGATGATGACAGGGCTGGCCGTGTACGGGGCGGCCATGGCCGCCATCAGCTCCTCGGCGACGATCTCCATCGAGAAGTCCACCGGCTGGATGCGCACGATCGCCCTGAGCCCGCTCGCCCCACCCGGGTACCTCTTCGTCAAGGTGTTCTGCTCGGTGGTGATGGCCGCCGTGCCGGTGGCGATCATCGGTGTGCTGGGTTTCCTGACCGGAGCGCGCGCCGACGCCGGTGTGTGGGTGACGGCGCTGCTCGTCGCCTGGCTCGGCTCCGCCGTCTTCGCCGCGCTCGGCATCGCCATGGGCCTCGCCCTCAAGCCCGACACCGTCACGCACGTACCGGGTCTGACGATGACCGCCCTCGCCTTCCTCGGCAACCTCTTCATCCCGCTGAGCGGGACGATGCTCCAGATCTCCAGCTACACCCCCATGTACGGGGTGTCGACGCTCGCCCGCTACGCCCTCACCGACGGCTATGCCTTCAGCGGCGAGCACATGAGCCTGGCCGGGGCCGTGTTCAACCTGTTCGCCTGGCTCGCCGCCTTCTCCTTCATCGCCATCCGACGCTTCGCCCGGAGCACGAGCCGCGCGTAGCCCCTTCCCCACCGCCACGAGGACCGCCGCCCCGCGCGGAACCGTTCGCCGACCGCGCGACGGGTCCCTCACAGACCCCCACCGAGAGGGTGTAGAGCTGGTGATTGCCTTCATCGCCCCGGGACAGGGCTCCCAGACCCCCGGGATGCTGGCCGGACGCCTGCGTGACCCGGAGTCGGCCGATCGGATCCGCGTGTGGTCCGAGGCCGCCGACCTCGACTTGGCGCACCTGGGGACCCGGGCCTCGCCCGCGGAGATCGATCGGACGGAGAACACCCAACCCCTGCTGGTGGCCGTCGGACTGCTCGCCCACGACGGTGTCGTCGACGAGGCGACGCTCTCGGTGGGCCACTCCGTCGGCGAGATCACCGCCGCCGTGTACGCGGGCGTCCTCGAACCCACCGACGCCGTCCGGCTGGCAGCCATCCGCGGGCGTGCCATGGCGGACGCCTGTGACGCGGCCCCGACGTCGATGGCGGCGGTGGTCGGCGGGGAGGAGGCGGCCGTGGTCCGGGCGATCTCCGAACGCGGTCTCACCGCGGCCACGTTCAACGGGGCCGGTCAGATCGTGGCCGCCGGACGGACCGAGGATCTCCGGCTGTTGGCGGCGGAACCACCGCCTGGCAGCACGGTCGCGCCACTGAAGGTGGCGGGGGCCTTCCACACCCACCACATGGAGTCCGCCCGACGGCGTGTGGCCGAGGCGGCGGCGGCGATGCCGTTCCGACGCCCCCGGGGCGTGTACCTGTCCAACGCCGACGGCGAGTCCGTCGTCGACCCGGAGACGATCCGACGGCGCCTGGTGGACCAGGTCGTGCGTCCGGTGCGGTGGGACCTGTGCCTGTCGGCGCTGGCGCGGACGGCCCCGGAGACGACCGTGGCTCTTCCTCCTTCCCGCACGCTCGGCAACATCGTGCGGCGCCATTTCCCCGAGTTGCGCGTGGTGCCCGTCAACACCTCCGGCGACCTGCGGAGGGTCCGCGCGCGGCTCAACGGGGCCCGCCCGACGGAAGGAGCGACCCATGCCGGTCTGTGACCTGTTCGCGCGCGCGAGGATCGACCGAGCCGACCACCCCGCCGTGGTGGACCCCGACGGCGGCGTCGTGACCTACCGCGACCTGGGAGAGCGGGTCGACCGGGCGGTGGGATGGCTGCGTGCCCAGGGTGTCTCCGGTGGAGCCCGGGTGGTGTACGCGGGAGGAAACGACGCCACCTTCCTCTCGGTCTTCCACGCCGCCCTGCGCCTCGGCGCGGTCTTCGTCCCGGTGCATCCGGAACTGACCGACGACCAGGTCGCCCACGTCGTCCGCGACTGCTCGGCCGGGCTCGCGATCTGCGGCTCCGCGGCCGGGAGCCGGGCGACACGCACCGTCGAGGTCGATCGCGCCCGGCGGGAGATCGGGGGCTTCCCGGCCGACGACCACGTCGGCTCCGTCACGGACGACGACATCGCCGTGCTGATCTACACCTCCGGAACGACGGGGCGGCCGAAGGGCGTGGTCTGCCCTCACCGGCAGATGCTCGCGGCGACCCGCGCCGTCGACGCCCGCCTGGGCTACCGCGCCGACGACGTGGTGTTGTGCCGGCTGCCGCTCTCCTTCGACTACGGGCTCTACCAGGCGCTCCTGTGCGCGCTGAACGGTGCCACCCTGGTGCTCGCGGACCGGGAGGGCGACCGGGGACTGCTGAGCACGATCGAGCGACACGGCGTCACGGTGGTGCCGTTGGTGCCGTCCCTGGCCCAGATGCTGACATTGCTGCGCCGCAGGTCGCGCCGGCCCACCGCCGTGCGACTGTTCACCAACACGGGGGCGCGCCCCGGGCAGGCGGTCGTCGCCGAACTCCTGGAACTCTTTCCCGGGTCGGTGTTCGCCTCCATGTACGGCATGACGGAGTGCCAGCGCATCTCCATCCTCGACCCGGCCGAGTACGCCACCCATCCGGGGTCCGTCGGCCGGGCCATCCCCGGCGACCACGTGCGCGTCGTCGCGGCGGACGGGAGCGCCCTCGGCCCAGGGGAGGTCGGAGAGATCGTCGTGTGGGGGAGCACGGTGATGGACGGTTACTGGGGACTGCCCCTGGAACGCCAGAACCGCTACGCGCGCCGCGACGACGGCTCGCTCGAACTGCGCACCGGCGATCGCGGCTACCTAGACGAGGAGGGCCTGCTCTATTTCGTGGGTCGCGACGACGACATGATCAAGCGTCGTGGTGTCCGTATCGGTCTCACCGAGATCGAGGACGCCGCCGAACGGATCTCCGGGGTGACCGCCGCCGTGGCGCTCCGACCGGAGGACGAGGACGCGCCGCTGCGGCTGGCGGTGCTGACCGCCCTGAGACCGGAGGAGGTCCGCGAGAGGCTCGCGCGCTTCCTCGACCGGGCCCGGATGCCCGATCGGATCGTCCTGATCGAGGACGTTCCGTTGACCGCGAACGGCAAGCCGGATCGCGAGGCCGTGCGGCGCCTGTGTGCCGCGACGGCCGGAGAACACGACATCGCCCCTTCCGCACAGACCGGGACTTCCCATGAACCAGTCACAGTTTGACCGCCTCGTGGAGCGGACCTGCTCCGTCACGGTGACCGATCGCGACACCCCCCTCGCGCTGCTGGGCGTGGACTCGCTGAGGACCGTCGCCCTCCTGATGGCGGTCGAGGACGAGTTCGAGGTGGAACTGGACCCGCGCGTGCTGGCGGACCCCGCCCAGGCCACGCCGGAGGGTCTGTGGCGCGCGGTCCAGGAGCGCGTGGCCGCGGGGACGGGGCGCTGAGGGCGATGTGGACCGAAGCGCGCCCCTCGGTCGAGATGCCGCGGCTGTTCGAGCGCGGAGGGGACCTGATCCCCTTCGCCGGCGGATTGCCCGATCTGGACGTGTTGCCCGTGGACGCGATCTCCGGGCGGCTGTCCCGGCTGGTGCGGCTCGGCGGCAAGGTCGCCCTTCAGTACAGCACGCCACACGTGGCCCGGGCGCTGGTGCCGGCGATCGTCGACCTGATGGCCCGGGAGGGCGCGGGCGCCGAGGCCGACGACCTGATCCCCACCAGCGGTTCGCAGATGGGACTGATGGCGGCGGGGCTGGCGCTGGGGACGCCGGGGGAGACGGTGCTGGTGCAGGCCCCCGTGTACCCCGGGGCATCGGCCGCCTTCCGCACGGCGGGCCTGCGACCGCGCGCGATACCGGAGGACGCGGGAGGCCTGTCGCCGGACGGCCTTAGAGAAACGATTCTTCAACTCCGGCGCGACGGCCACACGGCGCGACTGGTCTACTGCAACCCCACGTTCCAGAACCCGACGGGTGCCACCCTGCCCCTCGACCGGCGTCGCGAACTGCTGGCGGTCGCCGAGGAACTCGACCTGCTGGTGATCGAGGACAATCCGTACGGGCTGCTCGGCTTCGACGGCGAGACCACCCCGGCCCTGCGGGGAATCGCCCCCGAACGCGTCGTCTACCTCGGCACTTTCTCCAAGGTCTTCGCGCCGGGGCTGCGCTGCGGGTGGATCGCCGCGCCGACCGCGTGGGTCTCCGCGCTGCGGCGCACCGCGGAGGTCATGACGCTCTCGCCCTCGGCGCTCGCACAGGCCACCATCGCCGCCTTCCACACCGGACACGGTTGGACCGAGCTGATCGACCGCTACCGTGCCCGCTACCGCGAGCGCTGCGCGCTGATGTCGGACGCCCTGGAGCGCGAGCTCGGCTCGTGCGAGGACTGGACGTGGCGACGGCCCCGGGGCGGCTTCTACCTGTGGCTGCGTCACCGCGGCGGCCTGGACACCGCCCGCCTCCTCGCGACGGCCGAGGAGCGGGGCGTCTCCTTCGTCCCCGGCACCCACTTCGAGGTCGACGGCGGTCCCTCCGATCGCCTGCGGCTCTGCTTCAGCCACGTGCCCAGGGAGCGGATCGCGACGGGCGTCGCCCGGCTGTCCTCCGCCCTGAGGGAGGTGGCGTCATGACCGATGGAGTCTCCCCGGCCCGCACGGTCGACCGAGTGGACTTCGCCCCCGCCCATCCGCTGGGCGACAGCGACTGGCGGGTCTGGGACGTCGGGTTGCTGCGCGGTGCCGGCTTCCCCGTGTCCGGCCTGGGAATCCTCGGCGGTCCACGCGCCGCGCGGTCGGCCGATCGGGTCGGGACCGACGGAACGGAGGCCTTCCACGCCGCCTACCGGGCCGACAGCGACGCCGAGTCGCGGGCCTTGGCCGATCTGGCGGCCGACGGCGACTTCCGCCGTGCCGTCGCCTGGCAGAACCGCACGATCTACCGTGTGTTGGACTCGGTCGTCGAGGGACGCGGCAGCGCGAGCAGGCGGCGCCGGCGAGAACGCGGCATCGCCATGTACTGGCTCCGCTACTGCGCCAAGGCCGACATGATCGGGTTCTTCGGCCCCGGCGCGTGGATGACCGTCGGACAGGGCCGGCGCGCCGTGGACGTCGAGCACGGTCCCGCGCTGACGCGGGAGCGCCACACGTCCTTCGAGCGCTGGGCCGTGGCCGCCCTCGGCGACTGGATGGTCGCCCAGCCGGGCGCCCGCTGGTGGTTCCCCCCGATGCTCCGGGCCGACGTGCACCTCGACGGCGACCGGCTCGTCCTGGCGGGCGGGCGGACGATCCGCCTCCGGGACGACGACGCCCGTGTCCTGGGTCTCGCCGACGGAGACCGCAGCGCCGACGCCATCGCCCAGGAGACGGGCTGGGACGCCGCATCGGCGCGGGAACGGGTGGAGAAGGCCCTGGCCAGGCTCGTGCGGCAGCGCGTGGTCACCTGGGACGCCAACATCCCCGTCGACGTCCGCGCCGAGGCGGTGCTGCGCAGGCGCGTGGCGGGTGTCGGCGACCCCACTCTCCTCGCCCGCTTCCGCGAGGTCCTGGCCGAGCTCGACGGGCTGCGCGAGGCCATCGACGGCTCTTCCACCGCGGAGGAGTTGGCCGAGTCCCTCGACCGACTCGACGCCTACTTCCACCGGACCACGGGGCGGGCCGCCTCCCGGGAGCAGGGCAAGATGTACGCCGGGCGCACCCTCTGCTACCAGGACTCCCTGCGGGACTGCCGCATGGACCTGGGGCGCGACTTCATCGACGGCATCGCCCGCCCCCTGGCCCTCGTGGCCGACGCGGCCGACTGGTTCGGCAACCGGCTGGCGGAGCTGGTCGAGGCGGAGGTGGCGGGTCTCGTCCGTGCCGCCGCGCCCCGCTCCGCCGTCGGCGTCGTGACACTCGCCGACGTGTGGCCGCGGGTGCTCAACCTGTTCTGGGGGGACCACCCGACGCCGGTGCGCGTCGCCACCGCCGAGCTGGCCCGCAAGTGGCAGGAGACACTGGGGGTGGACCCGGCGGCGGAACTGCCCACGCGGATGCGGTTCTCGGTGGCGGAGATCCAGGGGCGGGCCCGGGTGGCCTTCGCCACCGGACCGGTGCGCTCCCCTCACCTCGCCCTGCACAGCCCGGACCTGCAGATCGCGGCGCCGTCCGTCGCGGCCGTCAACGAGGGTTCCTACATCACCGTTCTGGGTGAACTCCACGCCTGCCTGGCCACCCTCGACCCGAGCTCGCTGGCCTGGACCACCGACGATCCCCCGCTCCGCGACAAGGTCAACTCCGCCCTTGGTGGCGGGCGCCTGGTGCCGCTCCTGCCCGTGGACTGGATCCGCAACAGCGGGCGGGTGGTGCCCGCGCACGTCGGGACGACCGATCGACTGATCGGCTTCACCCGGGCCCCGTTCGACGACCGTGCCCGGGTGGACCCCGCCGCGTCCATCACTCTGCGCGAGAGCGAGGGCACGGTCACCGCGACCACGCCCGACGGCCGCGAGCGCGACATCGCCGAACTCCTCGGAGTGCCGATCTCGATCATCGCCGCGGACGCCTTCAAGATCGGACTCGACCGGGCGCACGCTCCCCGGGTCACCCTCGACGACCTGGTGCTCTTCCGGGAGACCTGGCGCCCGCGGCTCGCGGACGTCGGCCTGCCGGAGAAGGCGGACGCCGAGCGCGACTACCTGGCCGTCCGCGACTGGCGCGCCCGTGCCTCCCTGCCGGACCGCCTCTTCGTGAAGTTCCAGGCGGAGACCAAGCCCTATCTCGTCGACCTCACCAGCCCGACGTTGGTGCGGTCCTTCGCGACGACCGTCCGCGCCGCCCTCCGGCAGGACCCGGAGGCGACCGTCGTCCTGAGCGAACCTCTGCCGGACCCGGACGACTCCTGGTTGGCGGACTCCCACGGTGAGCGCTACGTCAGCGAACTGCGTCTGCAGATCAGCAGGAAGGTGTCGGAATGAGCCTGGCAACCCGAGGTGAATCGGCCGTCCCCGCCGCGCGCGGCCCCCTGGAGCCTGAGACCACCGCGACGATCGGCGACGTCACCGCGACGATCGGCGACATCACCGAGACGATCGGCGGGACACCGCTCGTCGCCCTCGACCGACTCTTCCCACCCGACCGCTTCCAGGTGTACGGCAAGTGCGAGCGGTTCAACCCCGGCGGGAGCATCAAGGACCGCGCCGCCAAGTCCATGCTGGAGGAGGCCATCCGGACGGCGAAGGTCCTACCCGGGGTCTCCACGGTCGTCGAGTCGTCCTCCGGAAACCTGGGGATCGCGCTCGCACAACTCTGCAACTTCCACTCGATCGACTTCACCTGCGTGGTGGACCCGAACGCCACCAGGCAGAACATCGCCATCATGCGGGCCTACGGCGCACGGGTCGAAGTCGTCGACCCCGACCCCGTCACGGGCCAGTTCCTCCCGGCCCGCATCGCCAGGGTCCGCGCGCTGCTGCGTGACCTTCCCGACGCCTACTGGCCCAACCAGTACGCCAACGAGTGCAACGCCCTCGCGCACCACCACACGATGCGCGAGATCTGCGAGGCGCTGCACGGCGCACCCGACTACCTCTTCCTCGCCACCAGCACCACCGGCACGCTCAGGGGTTGCGCCGACTACTGCCGGGAGAACGGTCTGACCACCAAGGTGGTGGCGGTCGACGCCGTGGGAAGCGTGATCTTCGGTCCGACCGGTCAGGGGGACCCCCGCCACCGGCGGCTCATCCCCGGGCACGGGGCGGCGATCGTGCCGCCGTTGCTGCGACCCGACCTCGCGGACCGGGTGATCCGGGTCGGCGACGACGACTGCGTGCGCGGCTGTCGTCGACTCCTCGCCCGCGAGTCCATTCTCGCCGGAGGCTCCTCCGGGGCCGTGGTGAGCGCCCTGGAGCGCTCCGCGTCCTGGATGGAACCGGGCGCGAGGTGCGTCGCGGTGCTGCCCGACGGGGGGGACCGCTACCTCGACACCATCTACTCCGACTCCTGGGTGGACACCCACCTCCGGTCCGCCGACGGCCGCCCGCTCCACCCCGAACAGGAAGTGAACCAGGCATGAGGATTCTCAACCGCGACGACGTCGAGGCGGCTCTGACGGGCCGTGAGTCCGCCGTCCTCGAAGCGGTGCGCACCGCCTACCTCCTGCACGGCGAGGGCCGTTCGCGAGTTCCGTTCTCCGGGTTCCTGCGCCCGCCCGAGCCGACCGGCTCCCGCGTCATCTCCCTGCCCGCCTACCTGGGCGGCCCCGAGCCCGTGATGGGCCTGAAGTGGATCTCGTCCTTCCCCGGCAACGTGGACCGGGGGCTGCAACGGGCCTCCTCCGTCCAGGTCCTCAACGACCTGGACACGGGGTACCCGGTCGCGCTGCTGGAGGCGAGCCGGATCTCCGCCTCGCGGACCGCGGCGAGCGCGGCCCTCGCCGGAGCGGCCCTCCGGGGGGATCGGGAGGCCCGTACCGCGGCGCTCGTCGGATGCGGGACGATCAACCAGCGCGTGATGACCTTCCTGGCCGTGACCCATCCGGACCTGGAGACGGTGCTGTTGCAGGACGTCGTCCCGGAGCGCGCCGAGGTGCTCGCCACTCAGCTGCGCCGAACGCACCCGGGCATCCGCTTCCGCACCGGCGACGTCTCCGCCGCGCTTCGCGCCGCCACGGTGAGCGTCGCCACGACCGACTCGACCTACTGGCTCGATCTGGCCGCCCACCCGGACCGCCCGGAGGGTCAGGTGATCCTCCACCTGTCGCTGCGGGATCTCGCCGCGGAATCCGTGCTCGCCTCCCACAACGTGGTCGACGACATCGACCACGCAGTCCGGGAACAGACCTCCCTCCATCGGGCCGAACAGCTGCGCGGGTCAAGGGACTTCGTCCGGACCGAGATCGCCTCCGTCCTGGAGGGGGCCGTTACTCCGCCGACCGGCGGAACCATCGTCTTCTCCCCCTTCGGCCTGGGCGTCCTCGACCTCGCCGTGGCGCGGTCGGTTCTCGACCACGCCGTACGGGAGGGGCTGGGCGTCGAGGTCGACGGATTCGCCCCCGGGCCACACCGAGTCACCTCGACGCTGACGGGGGAGACGACGTGAGCGCCGTGCGGAGCCCCTTCGTCGAGGGTGCGAAGGCCCTGGTGACCGGCGGATCACGGGGCATCGGCGCCGCCGTCGCCGTGACCCTGGCCGAACAGGGGTGCGACGTGGCCGTCAACTACCGTTCCCACGCCGACAAGGCAGGCGAGGTGGCGGACCGGATCCGGGGCCTCGGCCGGGACTGCCTGCTGCTCCGGGCCGACGTCTCCGACGAGGCGCAGGTCACCGCGATGTACCAGGAGCTGAGGGCCGCCTGGGGAACGCTCGACGTGGCCGTCCTCAACTCCGGAGTGACCGCCGACGGCCACCTGGCCGCCATGAGCGGCGCCAAGTGGCGGCAGGTCGTCGACACCAACCTCACCGGCTCGTTCCTCACCGCGCGCGAGGCGACCAAGCTGATGTACGTCGGCGGCGGGGCGATCGTCCTCGTCTCCTCCACCAGCGGCATCGCCGGTCGCGCGGGGCAGGCCAACTACGCCGCCAGCAAGGCGGGTGTGATCGCCCTCGGCCGGACCCTGGCCTACGAGGTGGCCGCCCGCGGAATCCGGGTGAACGTCGTGGCGCCGGGGTTCGTCGACACCGACATGGTGAAGGGGCTCTCGCCCGCCCATCGGGCCCGGGCCCAGCAGGACATCCCCATGGGGCGCATGGGGACGCCGGAGGAGGTCGCCCAGGCCGCCGCCTTCCTTGCCGGTGCCGGCGCCTCCTACATCACCGGAAAGGTGCTCACCGTCGACGGCGGAATGATCCCCGTCTAGCCCACCCCAGACCGCACTGACGTCCCATCACATCCGAACAGAGGGAGCCTCCCGTGTCCGTAGCCACCTTCGACGAAGTCCGCGCCCGCGCACAGGCGCGCCTGGAGAAGAACATGAGGATCAAGTCGATGATCATCGATCGTCTGGGGTTGGACGTGGAGCCGGCCGTCGTCTCGGACAACCAACCGCTCTTCGGGCGGGGCCTGGAGATGGACTCGCTGGACACCCTGGAGATCGTCGTCATGGTCAACAGCGAGTACGCCGTCCTGATCAGTGACGACGACTTCGAGGCGTTCGGCTCCGTCAACGCGTTGGTCGACTTCGTCGAGGCGCGCGAGGCGCGGCCGTGACGGTCGTCGCCTCCGCGCCGGGCGGACCCGCGCGCGAGGCGCCGAAAGCGAGGACGCGCGACTACTCCTGCGACGACATCAAGCGGATGCTGCCGCACCGCTGGCCGATGTTGATGATCGACCGCGCCTACGACGTGGTCCCCGGGGTGTCCGGCCGAGGGGTCAAGAGCGTCTCGGTGAACGAGCCGTACTTCGCGGGGCACTACCCGGACCACGCGGTGATGCCCGGAGTCATGATCGTCGAGGCGATGGCCCAACTGGTGGCGGTCGTCTACGTCGCCGAGATCATCGAGTCGGCGGGGTCGGACACCGACTCGTCCGACGTCTCGCGGAACGTCGGCTACCTGGGTTCGATCAGCCGGATGCGCTTCTCCCGGCTCGTCGTGCCCGGGGACCGGCTGACCCTGGAGGCCACGCTCGGTGAACGGCTCGGCGGACTTCGCCGCGTCACCGTCCGCGCGAGCGTCGACCGGGAAACGGCGGCCTCCGGCTCGCTGGTGGTCACCACGGGACGCGGCTGAGGGCCGTCCGCGAGGGCTCCGCCCATCGCGAAGGGGGGCGTTCCGGCGACCGGACCCCGGTCGCCCGGACCCCTCCGACGCCGGACCGGGGCGCGGGAGAGCCCCGCCCGGAAGGTCCACCCGGACGCATCCGAACGACGACAGGAAGGTGTGGGATGTCCCCGACGATCCGCCCGTACCAGGAGGGCGACGCGACCGGCATCGCCGACCTCTTCAACCGCCACCGCGACAACCCCAACCCCGTGGCGGGCGGCGTGACCGGCGAGCAACTGGCGCGCGAACTCGCCGACCGCGACACGGGCACGTTCCTCGTCGCCGTCGACGAGGGACGCGTGGTGGGCACCTTCGGACTGTTCGGGAACACCGGACGCAGGTCCGCCCGCGCCGGCGAGCTGATCGCCGACATGTTCTTCGTCGCACCGGCCTATCGCAACGGGGTCCTCACCGGCCGACTCTTCACCGAGGCGGTCGAGTGGATGATGCGCTCCGGCTGCCTCGTCCTCCGCCTCACCGTCGATCCGGCCAACGCCGTCGCCTTCCGCCTCTACCGGCGGGTCGGATGTGTCTCCGTCGGCCCGACCACCCCGGGGGAGGACGGCAACGTCGAGTTGCACAACTACATTCCGCTCGTCCTGCGCAGCGTGGTCCCCGACCTCGACGAGGAGGCACGGGCGGCCCTGCGACAGGTCACCAGCTTCGCGACGCTCGTGGAGTCCGGCGAGGGCGACCTGCTCTCCGACGTCCGCCCGGTCGACGGAGTTCGCACCGTCCGTTACGCCCTCCTGCTCGGGGAGTTCCGGATCGAGGCGAGCGTGGACGTCGACCGCGGGGCGGTCCGCGAGGCCGTGTTGGTCCGTCCCGACGGCACCGCCCGGGCCCTGCGCCCGGCGGAACCCCCGTACCGGGTCCGCGCGCCGCGACGGTCCGCTCCGTACCGGTTCGCGGCCGGCGAGTTGGTCTGCGACGTGGACACCGAGGACGCGACGGTCCGGGTGTGGCACGACGGGCACCGCGGCCCCGTGTTCGTCTCCACCTGGCCCGGTCGTCGGGCCGGGTGGCGCGAGGGAGCGCCGCGGGACCTGGACGTCGTCCGGGTGCCGGGCGGGGTCCGCGTGACCGAGGGATCCGGCGACGAGCGCCTGGTCGGCACGGTCGGCCTCGACGACGAGGGGGTCCTGCGGCAGGACTTCTACTTCGCCACCCCGCCGGGGCGGCTCTTCCAGACGGTCGGTCTCCGCCAGGGTGTCTTCGCCCATCCCGACGGACGCCGACACCCCTTGGGCCTCGGCGTCGGAGTCCGCGACGCCTCCGAGGTGCCGGCGGCGTCGCAGGAGGTCGCGCCGGGCGGCGAACTGGTGTGGCGGGGAGCGAGGACGGAGATCCGGCTTCCGGTGAGCGAGCCGGTGCGGCTGGTCCACAGCACCCTGCTGGAGCGGTCCCTGGAACCGGGCGCGGACGGGGTGGCCCGGCTGCGCACGGTCCTTCGCCCGGTCCCGGCGACGCCGGCCCCGGCCACTCGTGTCGCCCCCGCGCCACCCGCCGCCCGCGCCTCCGCCCGGCCCGGGCGCCGCGGGGTCGACGTCGCGGCGTCCGTCGGCGGCGTGACCCGTTGGACGGAGGGCACGACGAGGGTCCTGCGCGGGCCCGGCCCGCGCGCCCGCGCGTTCGCCTGCAACCCCCACTGGTCCGCGAGCATGTGGGTGACCACCGAGCGTCCGCGGTTCGACCGGTCCACCGGGCTCGGCTGGGGAGTGTCCCGGGCCGCCTGGGAGCAGACCCGACCCCTGGGCCTGCGCTGCCCGCGATCGGGCGCGGGTTGGGAGATCGACGCGCCCGAGGACCCCGCCGAACCCCTCCGGGTCGATGTGCGCACCCCCGGGCACCGCGACGGGGAGGAGGACGCGGACGTCGTCCTGTGGATCACCCCCAACACCCCCCGCCGCACCTCCGTCGTGCTCGACTCGGCGGGCGCGCGGTGGGAATTGCCCTCGTCGGACTTCCGGCAGGTGTGGGCCACGACCGCCGCCGTCCGTCTCTCCGACGGCGGCTGGTTGGACTGCCGCCCCTCGCCCGGTCTGCCCGACGGCAGCGAGATCACCATCCGCTCCACCCCTTCCGGCCTCCTCATCGGCTGCGTGTCCCCGGTGGGCCGGGAGAGCACCTGGCACCTGTCCGTCCACGACGAACCCGTCGTCCGACCCGCCCCCACACCCCCGTTCCGAAGGGAAACCCCATGACCACCATCGACGCCACCCCCCGCACCGCCGCGGACGACTACGCCACCGTCCGGAATTCCGTGGGCGCCTACCGGATCGACGCGCCGCTGGTGCGTCTGACCGGAGACGACAGGCTGTCCCTGCTGGACACCCTGCTGACCAAGTCCGCGGACTTCGTGGAGCCCGACACCGTCCGCGAGGCGCTGGCACTGGGCGACGACGGGACGCCGTTCGCGATCCTGCTGCACTGCGAGGTCGGCGAGGACTCCTGGCTGATACCGCGAACCGGCGTCACCGCCGAGGAGATCCGCGCCCACCTGGAAGGCGCCGAGGTGCCGCCTGGCGTCACCGTCGAGGTCGAGCCCGAGGGGCGTGGCGCCGTCGCCTTCGAGGGCCCCGCCGCGTGGGCGGTGGCCGCCGGTTTCGTCGACTTCGACATCTCGGGCCTGCCCCTGCACGCGGTCACGGAGGCCACCGTGCCGGGCGCGCCCGACGCCGTCGCCCACATGGCGCGGGTGGGATCCACCGGAGAGTACGGATACCTGCTGCTCTCGGACGCTCCCGAGGCCGCCCACGAGGCGGTCTCGGCTGCGGTCGCCGAACAGGGCGGCAACGAGGTCGGCCGCGACGGGCTCGACCGGGTGCGCGCCGAGGCGGGCATGGCGCAGTGCGCCGAGGGATTCCCCGGACTGACGGTGGACCGGGCCGACCTCTCGTGGATGGTCGACTGGGGCCGCCTGGGCGACTTCCGCGGCTCGAACGGACTGGAACGACCGACCACCGAGGGGACGCGACTGACCGCGTTGGTCTCGCCGGCCGGTGGCCGGTTCGCGGCCGGCACCGCCGTCCGCGCGGCCGGTGAGACCGTGGGCACCGTCCTGTGGCAGGCCCCTTCCGCCGACCGGGACGAGGAACTCGTGTACGCCCTCCTGGACGCGCCGTTCTGGGTTCCCGGCCTGGACCTGGCCGCCGTCGACGAGCGGGGCGACGAGCGTCCTCTCGCCACCGTGACCCTCCCGCGCGTCGTCGCCCGCTCCCTGACGACGAGGATCTCGTGATGGCCGCCCCCACCATCGCCCTGACCGGCCTGGGCCTGATCACCGGGGCCGGGGAGAACCTGGAGAAGTGCTGGTCCTCCATCGTGGCCGGGGTCCCCGGCATCCGCGCCAACACGCTGTTCGACACCTCCGAACTGCTCACCGACTGGGCGGGCATGATCACCGGGGAGCAGCCGGAGCACCTGGACCGCTGCTACGCCCTGGCGACCACCGCGATCCGCGAGACCCTGCGGACCAGCGGCCTCGACCTGTCCACGGTCGACCGGGAACGCGTCGCCGTCGTCGTCGGCTCCAGCCTGGGCGCGATGCCCACGCTGGAGGGTGTCCACGCCGACTTCGTCCGGGCGGGCGAGGTCGACGCCCCCCGGGCCGCCGCCTCCGTGCTGCCCTGCGTGGGAGACCACATCGCCGCCGAATTCGATCTCCGCGGCCCCCGCGTGGTGCTCTCCAACGCCTGCGCGGCCAGCGCCGTGGCCCTCGGCTACGCCGCCGAACTCCTGTGGCGGGAGGACGTCGACTACGTCCTGTGCGGCGGGGTGGACCCGCTCGCCTCCCTGTCCGCCTACGGGTTCAGCTCACTCGGCGCCCTCGACCCCGAACCCTGCTCCCCGATGTCGGCCTCCACCGGCCTGACCCTCGGGGAGGGAGCCGCCTTCGTGCTGCTCGAACCCGCCGAGGGCGCCGCGCGGCGCGGGGCACGCGTCCTGGCCGAACTGGGCGGCTACGGGCTGACCTGCGACGGCCACCACCAGACCGCGCCCGACCCGAGCGGCAAGGGCGCCTGCGCCGCCATGGACCAGGCGCTCCGGACCGCGGGACTCGGCCCCGAGGACGTCGACTACCTGAACCTGCACGGGACCGGGACCCCGGCCAACGACTCCTCGGAACCCAAGGCGGTCAAGAAGCTGTTCGGCCCCGACATCCCGCCGGTCAGCTCCACCAAGTCGATCGTCGGACACACCCTCGGCGCCGCCGGTGCCGTGGAGGCGGTCGTCAGCACCCTGGCGATCGACCGCGGCGTCCTGCCGCCGACCATCAACACCCGTGGACTGGATGCCCCTTCCGGCCTCGACATCGTGCCGGACGCCGGAAGAGAGGGCACGGCCGACGTCGTGCTGTCCAACTCCTTCGCGTTCGGCGGGAACAACGCCTCGGTGGTCCTGAACCGTCCCGGTCGCGTCGGCGCGGGGACCCCCAGGCGGGAACCGCGCCACGAGGTCGTGGTCACGGGCGTGGCGGGACTGGCCGGCGACGCCGCCGACACCGCGGGCCTGATCGCCACCCTGGGCGACCGACGCCCCTGCTACACCGGACGAGAACACGTCGACGGCGTCGGCGACGTGCCGATCGGGCGGGTCGACGCCTCGGCCGCGGCTCGCGCGATCAACCCGAGCCGTGCCCGTCGGATGGACCCCCTGAGCCTGCTCGCCGCCGCCGCGGTCGCCGACCTGTACGGCAGGCACGGCAAACCCTCCCGGGCCGAGGCGGAGGCGACCGGCATCGTCTTCGCCACCGGCTACGGCCCCTACACCTCGGTGCTCCAGTTCCACGAGGGCGTGCTGCGCCACGGCATCGCCGGAGCCAACCCCGCGCTCTTCGCCAACACCGTGGTCAACGCGGCGGCCGGACACGTGGCGATGCTGCACCGGTACCGCGGCTACACCGCCACCATCGCCAACGGCGGGACGAGTTCCCTCCTCGCCCTGCACCTGGCGGCCCGGGTCGTCGCCCGGGGGGCCGCGGAGCGGATCATGGTGGTGGTCGCCGACGAGTTCCCCCACAAGGTCCTCGCCGCCCAGGCCCATCTTCCCGGATACGCCGGCGGCCCGCGGGTCGTCCCCGGAGGCCGTACCGGCACCGTCCTCACCGAGGGAGCCGCAGCGATCCTGCTGGAGAGCGCGGAGGCCGCCGCCGCGCGCGGCGCGGACACCCTCGCCAGGGTGCGAGGGTTCGGCGCGGCAGGGGAACCGGTCGGCATCGGCAGGATCGGCCGTGACGGCGAGGCATGGGCGCGCGCGCTCCGCGCGGCGATGCGCGAGGCGGGCGCCGCCGCCGAGGACATCGGCACCGTCGTCTCGGCGGCCTCCGGCTTCGGTCTCGTCGACACGGCCGAGGCGCGTGCCCTGCGCCTGGCCGGCCTCGCCGACCGCCCGGTGGCCACCCCCAAGGCACTCCTGGGCGAGACCTACGGCAGCGCCGCCGCGCTGGGCCTGGTGGCCGCCCTGGGAGGCGCCCCCCTGCCCGGACCGATCCTGCTCTCCAGCTTCGCCTACGGCGGCAGCTACGCGGCGGCCGTCCTGGACCCGGCGTCCTGACCGGTGCCCTCGGCCCGGCACCGAGGGCACCGAGCCGGAGCCGAAGCGACCGGCCACGGAGGTACAGCGTGCACCACTCGACAGCACACCCGGCGCGCCCGGCAGGCGTGAGCCCGCGACAAGGCGCCGCCCCACGCGCGGCCCGACCCGGCACCCGCCGCGCGGAGCCGGTGATCGACTGCCTGATCACCCGTCACCCCCACGCGCCACGCGACCGGATGGGACGCCCCACGACCCCCTCCGGCCGTTCACTGATCATCGACGCGTTGGAGGTGCTCGACGACGCGACCGTCAACCCCCGAGACCTCGTACGCGACCGCCATCTGCGTTGGGAAGTGCCCGCGCTCGGCACCCGGCTCTCGGTGTCGCACTGCGGCGCCCTCGCCGTCGTGGCCAGGTCCACCGGCCCGCACGTCGGAGTGGACCTCCAGGACGAACGCGACCGGCCCGGCGCACTGCGGTGGCTGGGCGCCCTGCTCGACCGGCCGGGCCCCGCCGACCTGCGGGACTTCGGCGAGTGCGAGGCACTGATCAAGGCCTCCGCGCTCACCAAGGAGACCTTCGCGGGGGTGCGCCTGCCCAAGCGCACACCCGGATGGCGCCCCATCGACACCCACCCCTACCTGGTGTGCTCCACCACCCTCGCCTCCGGCACGCACCTGGCTCTGGTCTGCGCCCGGCGCGCGCGGATCCGGTGGTGGTGGCGGCCGTCCCCCACCGCGCCGGTCACCCGCACCGAAGACCCGACCACCCTGGACCCACGATGAACGCCACCACCGCCCCCCCGGCCCGACGGCCCTACACCCGCCGCATCTCCCAGATCGAACGCGGCTACCTCACCGCCGGCGCGGCCGGGTGCCCCCAACTCATCCAGATGGTCGTGGAGGGAGAGGGCCGCATCGGTCTCGACACCCTGCGCGCGGCCGTGCGCCTCGCCACACAGGCCAACCCGGGACTGGCCGTCCGCCGACGGGCCGCGGCCTGGCGCGCCGACGGCCCCTACCCCCCGGTGGTGGAACTCCCCGCGTCCACGGACCTCGACGACCCGTTCTTCCATCGGGACCTGAACGTCGTGACCGGCCCGGTCTGCGAGGTCGGAATCGTTTCGGGAACCCCTTCCCGCCTCGTCGTACGTGCCAGCCACATCGTCACCGACGGGCGCGGACTCCGTCAGTGGATCGAGGACGTCTTCCGCGTCCTGCGCGGCCAAGAGCCCCTCGGCGCCCCCTCGGAGACCGACGACGGCCACTTCCGCACCGCCGCCGGGCCGGTGGCCGCCGTCGCCCCGCCACGACGGCTGGCACCACAGCCCGCCCTGCTCGGCACCGGCCCGCCGGGGCGGACCCCCCTCTGGATCCGACGGCGGACGGCGGGGCACCCTCCCGCGGTCACGGCCCGAGTGGCGGCCGTCCTCTCCCGGCACGTCGCGGGCGACGGGGGCAGACTGATCGTCCCCGTCGACCTGCGGCGGCACGACCCCTCGGTGCGCTCCAGCGCCAACCTCACCGCCCAACTGGTGGTGGACTTCCACCGCGACGACGACTGGAGGCGACTCCACGGAGAGCTGCTCCGGGCCCTGGTCCGCAAACGCGAGGTCGCCTCCCTCAGCCGGGACTTCCGAAGGAACAACCCCTTCGCCAACACCATCGGCGAGGCCCGGGCGCCGGACGGCTCCCGCTTCCCCGGGACGGCCATCGTCTCCGATCACGGCACGATCGACATCGACGCGTTGCGCACCGAGGCGTTCCGGACCACCACCTTCTACACCCTGCCCATGCTCGTGCCCTACGTCGAGATGTTCTTGAGCGCCTGCCAGGTGGGCGAAGCGACCGAACTCACCCTGGCGTGCCGAGACCGACCCGGCGCGCGCACGGCGGCGCAAGCCCTCCTGGACGCCGTCGAGGACGAGCTGGGCCGTGCGAACTGACCCCGCCCAGGCCCCCGCGGACCCCGAAGGACGTCCCCGTATGTCGACGACCGAACAGAGCGACGCCGAGCCCAACGGCTCGGCCGCGTCCCCCGCGACCCCCGGTCCCCCCCTCGCGCCCGGCTCCTCCACCCACCCCGAGACCGGCTCCCCCTCGGCGCCCCCCGAGTCCGGTGCCGGTCCGGTGGCGGGTGCGGAAGCAGAGCGACCGGAGCCGTCGCCGACCGGGCCCGCCCCGCCCGACGAGGACGGCGCCCCCTCGGCTACGGGAGAACCCGAGACGTCCCCGCCGCCGCCCGCCCCCAACCGCCTGACCTTCGCCGTGGCGATCACCGGCAACTTCCTGGCCCTGCTCGACACCACGATCGTGAACGTGTCCCTCCACGACACAGCCGCCCACCTGGGCAGCATCAGCCAGGTCCAGTGGGTGGTCACCACCTACCTCATCGCGCTCGCCGCGTTGATGCCGGCGACGGGCTGGCTGGCCACCCGCTTCGGCGTCAAACGCGTCTTCGCGGCGGCCACCGGGCTGTTCATGCTGGGCTCGGTGGCCTGCGCGCTCAGCCAGGGGCTGCCCGAGCTGATCGCCGCCCGCGCCGTGTCGGGAGCCGCCGCCGGCGTGCTCGTCCCCGCGTCGACCATCCTCCTCACCCGGGGCGTTCCCCGTGAGCGACTGGGCCGCGTCCAAAGTCTCAACGGCAGCGTCATGCTGATCAGTCCGCTGCTGGGACCGACCATCGGAGGACTGCTGGTCCAGGCGGGAGGCTGGCGCGCGGTCTACGCGGTCAGCGTCCCGATCTGCCTCGCCCTCCTGATCGTGACCCTGCGGAGAGTCGCCGACGATCCTCGGCGGGCCGGGCGGGCCAAGCCCTTGGACGTCGTCGGGTTGCTCTCCTCCGCCACCTTCACGGTCTCCACGGTCCTCGCCGTCCACGCCTTCGCCGGGATCGCGTGGAGCCTGCGGCCGAACCTGCTCGTCCCCCTGGCGCTCGCCGCGGTCAGCGGCGTGGTCTTCGTCGTCCGCGAACTGCGCGCGCCCTTCCCCCTGCTGGACGTGCGCCTGTTCGCCCACCACGTCTATCGCACGGCCGCCGTCAACATCTTCTGCCTGGGTTTCGTCCTGTACTCGCCGATGATGCTCATCCCGCTGTACTTCCAGGCGGCCAGGGGCGAGACGCCCGTGACGACCGGACTCCTGATGTCCGCGGGCGGCATCGGCGTGGTCACGGCGTCCTGGCTGTGCCGGGTCCTGATGCGGCGGATCGGCGGGGGCGGCACCGTCATCGTGGGCGTCGTGCTCACCATGGTCGCCACCGTGCCGCTCACCGGCCTGACCTCGACCACGCCCTATCTCCTGCTCTGCGTGAGTCTCGCGGTCCGGGGCCTGGGCACCGGATTGACCATCGTCCCCGCGATGACCAGGGCCTTCCAGTCCATCCGCGCGGAGTCCATCCCCGACGCCTCCTCGCAACTCAACCTCATCCAGCGCATCGGGGGGTCCGTGGCACTGGCCGTGGGCACGGTGGTCCTGACCCGGGCAGCGCAACGGTTCGACGGCCTGACCCCCGACGCCTTCGCCTACTCCTTCGGCTGGCTGCTCGCCATCTACGGATTCACCCTCATCCCCGCCCTGGCCCTGCTCGTCGCGGACCGACGCGAGGCCCGCAGGACCGCCGCCGGGTGAGCGGCGGCCGGCGGGTAGGCCACGAGACCGCGCCGGGGCACCCCCTACCCGTCGGCCGTCCCCGGCATCAGGCGGACGATTCCCCCGCCCGCCAGGGAGGTGTCGGGAGACCGGGCTCGACCGCCACGGCGAAGGCGGTCGTCATGTAGCCCATGAGCGCGTAGACCCCGCAGAGGGCGACGACCTCCACGACCCCCGCGACCCCGATGTCCTCGACCAGCGCCGACTGGAGGTCCTCCGGGATCTCCCGGTCCTCCACCACGTGGTCGACCGTCTCGACGACCCGGCGCCGTCGCGGACCCAGCCCCGGCGGCACGCCCGCGTCGGCGAGCGCCTCGATCTGGGCCGGAGTCAGACCCGCCTGGCGGGCGGGGCGCACATGGTGCGCCCACTCGTAGTCCGAACGACGCCGCGCGGACAGGCGCAGGATCGCCGTCTCGCGGAGGTCGTCCGGCAGTACGCCGCCGAACCGCAGCAGCTCCCCGAGCCCGCCGACGGCCCGGGCGACCGGGGGATTGTTGAACATCGCCACGTAGACCTCGGCGAGCCGGGTGCGGCCGTCCGCGTGGCCGCGCACGCCGGCCATCCGTGCCATCTCGGCCCGGACCTCGGCGGAGGCGTGCGGAACGGGGTCGGGGAGCACGGCCATCAGTGGCTGTCCTCCCATTCCGCCACGGCCTCGCGCCACGGGGCGACGGGCGTGGGGAACCGCTTGTCGATCCGGGCCGAGATCAGGAACGGGCCGTCCAGCGTCAGGCCGTGGGCCACCGCTTCGCCCACCTCCCCGGGCGTGGTGACGGCGACCCCCGAGGCGCCCATCGAGCGGGCGAACTCCGGCCACGACAGGCCCGGGATGTCGGTCAGCTCCTCCGGACCGGCACCCATCCGCTCGGCCCGGTACCAGATGTTCCCGTAGGCGTGGTTGTCGAAGACGAGCACCACGAGGGGGACACCGTAGCGGGCCGCCGTGTGCAACTCCATCCCGTGCATCAACATGCAGCCGTCACCCGTGGCGACGACCAGCGGACGCTCGGGACGCGCGATCTTCGCGCCGATCCCCAGGGGGATGGCCCCGCCCATCGGGGCCAGGTTCGTCAGCGACACGTAGTCGCCGCCGCCATGGCTGGGCCAGTACTGCGAGCACCAGGCGCGGTGCGCGCCGGAGTCCACGGCGAGGACGGTGCCCCGGGGGCTGGCGGCGCGGGCCTCCGTCAGGAGGCGGGCCGGGTGCATCGGCTCGGCGTCGCTGCCGGTGTCCGCGGTCCCGTAGGTCCGGGGTCCGCGGGCACGCACCTCACGCAGGAAGGCCCTGCGTTCGCCGCGCCCCGCCTCCAGCCCGACGGCGGTCGGCCCATCGACGCGGGCCAGCCGATCGAGGAAGACCGCCGGGCCGGCGGTCACCGGACGACTCGACGGCCAGGTGCGCCCGATGAGGGCCGGATCGGACTCGACGTGGATGAGCTCGGACGACGGCAGCATCTTCGGGTCCCAGTTCAGGGTGTCCCGCTGGGTCAGCCCCGAACCGACGACGATCAGGACCGCGACCGCGGGATCGAGGATCGCCTCCGTCGCCCAGCGAGAGCCGCCGTAGCCGAAGACCCCCAGCGCGAGCGGATGGTCTTCCGGAACCAGTCCCTTCCCGCCGAGGGTGGTCGCGATCGGGATCTCGAAGCGCTCCGCCGCGGCGATCAACGCCGCCTCCGCGCCCGAGTGGCCCACCCCCGGACCCGCGAGGAAGACCACGTTCGCGACGGGGGTACCGGTGGTGTCCGACGAGAACACCGAGAGAGCGGCGTCCGCGGCCGCCCGGTCGATCACCCGCGGCCGGTACGCGGCCTCGGGAAGCGGCGTCCACGCCCCCGACTGGCGGCTCCGCTGCACGTCCAGCGGAAGCGACAGGTGCACCGGGGCCCGTTCGCGCAAGGCGGTGAGCACCGCGGCCCGAAGGTGGGGGCGGAGGTTCTCCGGGGCGTTCACACCCAGGCTGCGCGCCGTCACCGGGCGCAGCACGGAGATGTCGTCCAAGGCGGCCCCGCTGGCGTCCTGGAAGGTGCCACGCCCCTCGGTCCCGGTCGCGACCTCGCCGCTGACGACGAGGAGCGGGGATCGGTCGGCCTTGGCCGCCGCGAGTGCCGTGACCATGTTGGTGACCCCCGGCCCACCGATGCCGAAGGCGACTCCGAGCCGCCCGGACGCCCGGGCGTAGCCGTCGGCCATGTACGCCGCTCCACCCTCGTGGGCGGCGACGAGGGTGCGGACACCCCGGGTCCCGGTCATCGGTGGCATGAACGGATCGTTCAAGCCCCCGGGGACCATGAAGAGACGATCGACTCCCTCGGCCGCGAGGGCGTCCACGACGCAGGTGGCTCCGTCCATGGCGGGAATCTAGCCCCCGGCGCCGACCCGGTCGCGCATCCCGCACCCGGGGTGTGTCTCGTCGGCCCGGCGGGCCGCCGCCCGCCCGGGGCCGGGGGCGTCCGCCGTCGCGGTCGCCGGGCTCCGGGGAGGGGCGACCCGGCGGCGAAGGCGTTCTGGCGGCGTCGTCTCGCCGCGTGCTATCAAGGGCCATGGCCGAGGACCCGGGCACCCGTGGCTATGACGTCGTGATCGTCGGTGGCGGTCACAACGGCCTGGTGGCAGCCGCCTACCTGGCCCGCGCGGGGCGGGCCGTGCTGGTGCTGGAGCGCTCGGGGCGGACCGGCGGCGCCGCCGTCTCGACCCGCCCCTTCGCCGGTGTGGACGCGCGCCTGTCGCGATACGCCTACCTGGTGAGTCTGTTGCCGGACAAGATCGTACGGGACCTCTCCCTCGACTTCCGGGTGAGGCCGCGAGCCGTCTCCTCCTACACCCCGGTCGTGCGGCGGGGCCGTCCCACCGGCCTGCTGGTCGGCGGAGGCGAGGCGCGGACCCGCGAGTCCTTCGCCCTCCTGACCGGCTCCGACCGCGAGTACGCGGCCTGGCGAGGGTTCCACGCCCGCACCGGGAGGCTCGCGGAGCGGGTCTTCCCGACCCTGACCGAGCCGCTTCGCTCCCGGGCGGAGCTTCGGCGGCGCGTCGACGACGAGACGGCGTGGCGGGCCTTCTTCGAGGAGCCGCTCGGAGCCGCGATCGAGGAGCACTTCGACGACGACCTCGTCCGGGGCGTCGTCCTCACCGACGCGTTGATCGGCACCTTCGCCGACGCCCACGACCCGTCGCTCCGGCAGAACCGGTGCTTCCTCTACCACGTCATCGGCGGCGGCACCGGCGCCTGGCAGGTGCCGGTCGGGGGCATGGGCGCGCTCACCGACGCGTTGGCCGAGGCGGCCCGCTCCGCGGGGGCCGTGATCGCCACCGGCCACGAGGTGGTGCGGGTGGACACCGACGGCCGGACCGCGGAGGTGGCCTACCGCACGGCGGACGCCGACGGGGTCGTGGCGGCGGAACACGTCCTGGTGAACGCTTCGCCCCGGGAGCTGGCCGCGCTGACCGGCCGCCCCGCGCCCGAACCCGCCGAGGGCGCGCAGCTGAAGGTGAACATGCTCCTCACCCGGCTCCCTCGGCCGCGCGACCACTCCGTCGCCCCACACGAGGCCTTCGCCGGAACCCTCCATGTCGCCGAGGGATACGCGCAACTGGCCGAGGCCCACGCCCGGGCGTCGGCGGGCGAGCCGCCGACGCGACCGCCCTCGGAGCTCTACTGTCACTCGCTCACCGATCCGAGCGTGATCGGTCCCGACCCCGCCCTGCGGGGCCACCACACCCTGACTCTGTTCGGCCTCCACACGCCCGCCCGACTGTTCGTCTCTGACAACGACGCCGTGCGCGAAGACCTGTTGCGGGCGACCCTCGCCCAACTCGACGCCCACTTGGCCGAACCGCTGGCGGACTGTCTGGCCACGGACGCGCTGGGCCGTCCCTGCGTCGAGGCCCGTACCCCCCTTGATCTGGAGCGCGATCTGGGGTTGCCCGGTGGTCACATCTTCCACCGAGACCTGTCCTGGCCCTACGCGGAGCCCGGCATGGGACGCTGGGGTGTGGAGACCGACGACCCCAACGTGCTGTTGTGCGGCGCGGGAGCGGTCCGCGGCGGCGGGGTCAGCGGGGTGCCGGGACACAACGCGGCGATGGCCGTCCTCGAACGCACCGGGAGTTGACGCGGCGAGAGCCGCATCGCCCGGGTTCCGCGCGGGCGGAAGCCTGGCTTCAGTCGATCGAGCGGACCCAACCGGCCGCCGTGACGCGGGCGGCGTCCGCCGGCCGGGTCTCGTCGAAGAGCGTGCGCCCGGAGGTGTCCACCCGGACGGCGTCCACGTAGACACCGCGCCCGTGGAGCCGCCGGTCGGTGACGTACCTCCACCTCAGGGCCAGACCGGAGGCCGAGGGGAGCCGAGCGGCGAGCCGGTGCCACACCCGGCCGGCGTACCCGCCGGCCGTACCGTCGGGGTGTTCCCGGGGCGCCGACCCCGGGCGCTCGGTCGTGAACGGCACCGCCCGCCACGACGTTCCGCCGTCGGAGCTCGACTCCACCAGGACGAAGTCGAAGTCCGGTTCGGTGTCCCACCACAGGGCGCACCGCAGGGTGGCCCCGCCCCCGGAGGTGTCCAGCGGGGGCAGGGCCAGCGTCGCCGGGCCGGCCATCCCGGAGAACCAGGCGGCCCCTCCCCCCGGCGGGCGCACGGCGACGGCGCGGGCCAGCCGGTCGGCGGCGGCCACTCGCGGCGCGGACCCGGAACGCCAGGAGCGGACCGGGTGGACCGAGTTGCCCAGCACTACCAGGAAGGTGTCGGTGGTCGGGTCCAGGACCAGCGAGGTGCCGGTGAACCCGGTGTGCCCGGCGGTGCGAGGGGTGGCCATCGCCCCCATGTACCAGTGCTGGTAGAGCTCGAAGCCGAGGCCGTGGCCGTGCCCGGGGAACTCCGTGGTGAAGTCGGTGAACAGCTGTGCCACCGAGGCGGGAGCGAGGATGCGGGCGCGGCCGTAGGATCCGCCGTTGAGCAGTGTCCGACAGAGCACGGCCAGGTCCCGGGCGCAGGAGAAGATCCCGGCGTGGCCCGCCACTCCGCCCAGGGAGAAGGCGTTCTCGTCGTGGACCTCGCCCCAGACCAGTCCGCGTTCCAGTCCGGACCAGGGGCCGCGGGCGTCCTCCGTCGCGGCGATCCTCGGCCGCCAGGAGGCCGGCGGATTGTAGCGCGTCGTCCCCATGCCGAGGGGGCCGGTGATCCCCTCGCGCAGCAGAACGTCCAGTCCTCGCCCGGTCGTGCGCTCCAGCACCAGTTGGAGCGCGACGAGATTGAGGTCGGAGTACCGGTAGACGGCGCCCGGGGGGTCGGTCGGCTCCTCGTCGAGGACCATCCCGATCCGCTTCTCGCGAGTGGGGGCCGAGTACAGCGGGATCCAGGGGCGCAGCCCGGAGGTGTGGGTCAGCAGATGGAGGACGGTGACGTCCGACTTGCCCCCCCGGGCGAACTCCGGGAGGTACGCGGCTACCGGCGACGTGAGCCGGAGCCGACCCCGTTCGATCTGCTGCACCGCCAGGAGCGAGGTGAAGAGCTTGGTGAGCGACGCCAGGTCGAACACGGTGTCCCGGGCGGTCGGGATCCGCTCTCCGGGCGGGAACTCGATCCCGCTGTCGGTCTTCTCGTCGTACGCCCGATAGCGCACCGCCATCCCGATCGGCCGGTGCAACGCCACGGTGCCGCCGCGGCCGGCGAGCAGGACGGCCCCGGCGTACCAGGGATGTTCGGGGGAGGGGCCCAGGAACGAGACCGCCGCGGCGACCAGTTCCCGCAACCGCGTGTCGAGCAGACCGGCGCGGCGGGCCGAGCCGTAGCGGAGTGTCGTCCGGCGTGGCGGACCGGGATCGGCCGCGGCCGGGAGAGCCGTGAGGGGGGCGAGGCAGAGGGCACCGCCCAGCGCCAGCGCCCCCAGGTTCCGGCGACTGGGCCCACGCGCCGCGTCGTCCGCCATCGAGGTGCCTCCAGGTCGGGGGTGTGAGTATCGCCCGGAACGCCCCCTCACGGTGGGACCGCCCCCGGGGAGTCGCGTGTCGGAGGCTCGGTCCACCGGACGCACCCTAGATCATCTGATGAGGTGTCAGCATCGGTCTTCCGTCGTCCGGTGGGCTGCGGCATCCTGCCGCCATGCAGACGGAACTGAGCGACACACTCGGAATCCGGCACGCCGTCCTCGGGTTCACGCCCTTCCCGGCCGTCGCCGCCGCCATCAGCCGCGCGGGTGGCCTCGGAGTGCTCGGTGCGGTCCGCTACACCCGTCAGGACGAGCTCCGACGCGCCCTGGACTGGATCGACGCGCACACCGGGGGTGCCCCCTACGGACTGGACGTCGTGATGCCGGCCGCCCGCGTCGAGGGGGTGACCGAGGCGGAGGTGGAAGCCATGATCCCGGAGCGGCATCGGCGCTTCGTCGAGGACCTGTTGGCCCGCCACGACGTGCCCGAGGCACCCCCGGGTCAGGCCCCCGGGTGGCGGATCACCGGCTGGATGGAGCACGTGGCCCGGGGCCACGTGGACGTCGCCTTCGACTACCCCGTCCGCCTCCTCGCCAACGCCCTGGGAGCCCCGCCCCCGGACGTCGTCTCCCGCGCCCACGAGCGCGGCGTGCGCGTCGCGGCACTCGCCGGGAGCGCCCGGCACGCCCGCAAGCACCGCGACGCGGGCATCGACATCGTGGTCGCCCAAGGCTACGAGGCGGGCGGACACACCGGCGAGATCGCCTCCATGGTGCTCACCCCGGAGGTGGTCGAGGCGGTCGCCCCGCTGCCCGTCCTCACCGCCGGCGGAGTCGGCGGGGGCGAACAGATCGCCGCCGCCCTGGCGCTGGGCGCCCAAGGGGTGTGGCTCGGTTCGCTGTGGCTCACGACAACGGAGGCCACCCTCGGTTCGCCCGCACTCACTCGCAAGCTCCTCGCGGCGGGCTCCGGGGACACCGTCCGCTCCCGCGCGCTCACCGGCAAACCGGCTCGCCAGCTACGGACCGCGTGGACCGAGGCGTGGGACGACCCGGGTGGGCCCGGCACGCTGCCGATGCCCCTGCAGGGGCTGCTCGTCGCCGACGCCGTCTCACGCGTCCAGCGATACGAGGTCGACGCCCTGCTTGGCACGCCCGTCGGGCAGATCGTCGGTCGCATGACCGAGGAGCGGAGCGTCCGGGCCGTCTTCGACGACCTCACCCGGGGCTTCGAGCGGGCGGTGGCACGCGTCGACCGCGCGGCGGGAAGGGGTGAGCCCTCGTGACGGTGGGATTCTGGGCTCAGGCGACCGAGGACCCGGGGCGTGTCGTACTCGTCGCGCCCGACGGCACCGAGGTGACGGCCGGTCGCCTGCACGCGGAGGCCAACCGTCTGGTGGGCGGCCTGCGGGCCGCCGGAGTGCGTCGCGGCGACGCCTTCGCAGTGATCCTGCCCAACGGGGTCGAGTTCCTCACCGCGCACCTGGCCGCCACCCAGGCCGGGCTGTATCTCGTCCCGATCAACCACCACCTCGTGGGCGCGGAGGTCGCCTGGATCCTGGCCGACTCCGGAGCCGGGCTCCTCGTCGCCCACGCGCGGTACGCCGACACCGCGCGGGAGGCGGCCGACGCCGCGGGGCTTCCCCCGGCGCGCCGCCACCTCGTCGGCGGCGAGGCCGAGGGGTTTCGCCCCTACGGCGACCTGGGGGCCGGGCGGTCCGACGCCCCGCCGCCGGACCGCACCCTGGGTTGGGTGATGAACTACACCTCCGGGACCACCGGCCGTCCCCGAGGCGTCCGCCGCCCGCTGCCGGGCGCGGTGCCCGAGGACACCCACCTGGGGGGATTCCTCGGCATCTTCGGCATCCGCCCCCACGAGGACAACGTCCACCTCGTCTGCTCGCCGCTCTACCACACGGCGGTGCTGCAGTTCGCCGCGGCCTCGCTGCACCTGGGGCACCGTGTGGTGGTGATGGACAAGTGGACCCCGCGGGAGACGCTCCGTCTCGTGGAGCGGTACCGCTGCACCCACACCCACATGGTCCCCACCCAGTTCCACCGCCTCCTGGCTCTGCCCGACGAGGTCAAGGAACGTCACGACCTGTCCTCCATGCGGCACGCCGTCCACGGCGCCGCCCCCTGCCCGGAACACGTGAAACGGGCTATGATCGACTGGTGGGGTCCGTGTGTGGAGGAGTACTACGCCGCCAGCGAGGGCGGCGGGACCTTCGCCACGGCGCGCGACTGGCTGAGGAAGCCCGGCACCGTGGGGCGGGCCTGGCCGATCAGCGAGATCGCCGTCCTCGACGACGAGGGCGAGCCGCTCCCCCCGGGACGCGTGGGCACCGTTTACATGAGGATGACCACCGGCGGTTTCGCCTACCACAAGGACGCGGAGAAGACCCGCGACGGCCGGGTCGGCGACTACTTCACGGTCGGCGACCTCGGGTACCTCGACGAGGAGGGGTACCTCTTCCTGCGTGACCGCAAGATCGATCTGATCATCTCGGGCGGGGTCAACGTCTACCCGGCCGAGATCGAGGCCGTGTTGCTCGCGCATCCGGCCGTCGCCGACGCCGCCGTCGTCGGCGCCCCCGACGAGGATCGGGGAGAGGAGGTCCGAGCCTTCGTGGAACCCGAGGAGGGACACGCGGCCGACCCGGCACTGGCCGAGGACATCCTCCGGCACTGCGCCGCCCGCCTCGCCGGCTACAAGAGGCCCCGAGCGGTCGAGTTCGTGGCGCGGCTGCCCCGCGACCCCAACGGCAAGCTGTACAAGCGCCGGTTGCGCGAGCGCTTCCGCCCGGGGTGACCGCCGGCCACTGCGCCTCAGAGCGCCACGACCACGGAAGCCGCCCGCTCGGCGACGGTCTCGACGAGGTCGATGCCGACCTCCTGGTCGGGTTGTCCGTCGCTGAGGACGGCCACGAGCAACCGACGGCCGTCCCGCTCCACCAGGCCGAAGCTGTTGACGACCCAGAGTCCCGTCTCGGTCCTAGGCAGCCAGCCGTTCTTCAGCAGCGCCTCGCCCGCCTCGTCGCAGGCAGCCGAGACCCCCCAGTCCTGCCCGTCCACCACGGTGCCCATCAGCTCCCGCGCGTAGGCACGCGAGGACGCGTTCAGCTCGGACGAGTCGGTCAGGACGACCCGCAGCAGGAGCAGACGATCCTCGACGGTGGTCTCGGTCAGTCCCCACAACCCCTCGGCACCGGCCGTGGTCCGGGTGAGCCCGAACCGCTCGTTCGCCGCCGTCAGCCCCTCGGCGCCGCCGATCACGTCCCACAGCGCGCTCGCCGCCGCGTTGTCGCTGGAGCGGATCATGTCCTGGGCCCACTGTTCCTCCTGCGGCGTCAGAGACCGCCCGTCGTCCTGGGCCCGCAACAACAACGCCGCCAGAATGTCCACCTTGACGATGCTCGCGGTCGCGAACACCACCTCGTCGCCGACAGCGGCGCCCTCACCCGTCTCGACGTCCACGGCCGACACCGCCACACGACCCGGGGCGTCCGAGGTCACCGACGAGAGCGCCTCGGCCAACCGCTCGTCCGGGGTGGGGCCGGAGGGCGTGGGGGTCGCCGAGGCCGGTTGGCTGCGGCCGACCGTCTCCTCCGTGCCCACCCGTGCCTCCTCCGGCCACGCCCGGCGCGTGGCCACGACCGCCGCCGCGACGATGATCAGAACCACGGTGAGGGTCGCGGCCAGGGTACTGCGCGCGTGGGAGCGTGCCGGTGCTCGATGCCGTGCCATGGCCGCGAAACGTAGTCAGCCAGGCTGCGGATCCGCTGTGAACCGCCTTGGTGAAGCTGTGAACCGGGTGGCGCGCGCGATCCGGGCCCGGGCGCGGGCGTGACGTCATGCCGAAGCACGACCGGCGTCGCCGCCGGCGTTCGTCGACGCGGCCTGTCGAGAATCCTCGTCGAGGACCACCGCGACCGGCCGGAAACGGCATGTCGGTACGGCGCCGGTCGAGCAGCCGGCCGTCGCAGTTGCGCCTCTCCTTCCCGGCAGGCCGATCGCCACGTCGCGGCGGGCGATCCATCCCGAGGAGGGGAGTTCTCGCGCCGGCGTTCCAGCCGCGCGCCGCGGGCGACGAGCGGAGGCGCCAGGATGGCGAACACGAGACGCGCGTCCGGTCCGGGGGCCTGGGTCCGGCCATCCGGGCCCGCTGAACGCTGATCAACAGAACGGCTCCGGCAAGCGGCGTACCGCCGATCGCGTGGTCGACAGGGCGGGTGCGGGCGTCGTCGTCCGGACGAGGGCGGGGCGTGACGGCGAAGAGAATCCCCAGGATCGGCGTGTAGAGGAGGTCGGCCGCCTGGAGCACCCGCTCCCACACGCCGGGGCGCTACTCGGCGGCACGGAGGAGTCGTTCACTCCTCCGCGGCCACCGCGGTCTCACGTGCCCACCGGTAGTCCGCCTTGCCGCTGGGCGAGCGTCGGACGACACCGGTGACGACCAAGAGCCGGGGGACCTTGTACCCGGCGAGTCGGGTTCGGCAGTGCCGCTGCGCCTCCGCCAGGGAGAGCGGGGCGGCGCCCTCGCGCAGTTGCACGACCGCCGCCACGCGATGGCCCCACCGGGGGTCGGGGACGCCGACGACCAGTGTGTCGTACACGTCCGGGTGGGCCTTGAGCGTCTGTTCGACCTCCTCCGGGAAGACCTTCTCGCCGCCGGTGTTGATGCACTGGGACCCTCGGCCGAGGACGGTCACCACCCCCTCGTCGTCCACCGTGGCGAGGTCGCCCAGCAGGACCCACCGTTCGCCGTCCCGCTCGAAACAGGTCTCCGCGGTCTTCGCCGGGTCGTTGTAGTAGCCGACCGGCACGTGTCCTCGCTGGGCGATCCGGCCGACGGCGCCCGGCACCACCGGCTGTCGGGTCACCGGGTCCAGGACGTGGGTACGGGCGTTGACCCGGATCCGGAAGTCGGCCCCGGTGCCCTCGATCGCCGTGCCGTTGAAACCCGATTCGGACGACCCGAAGTTGTTCAGCAGCGACACGTGGGGGAGCAGCCTCCCGAACTGCCGCCGCACGGTCTCGGAGAGGATCGCCCCCGAGGACGAGACGCCGAGCAGCGTCGAGGTGTCGACTCCCCGCGACCCGCCCTCCAGTTCGTCCAGGAGGGGACGCAGCATCGCGTCGCCCACCAGGGAGACGCTGGTGACCCGCTCCCTCTCGACCGCCCGCCAGGTCTCCCCGGCCGAGAAGCGGGGTCGTAGCACGACCCGCTGCCCGAGGTGGAAGGCGACGAAGACGGTCAGCGTCGACGTCCCGTGCATCAGCGGCGCGGCCGGGAGGAACGTCAGTCCCGGCGCGCCCGCCGCGACGCGTTCCGCGACCTCCTCGGGCCGCGCCACGGGCGTCCCGGTGGGCGCGCCGCCGCCGAGCCCGGCGAAGAACAGGTCCTCCTGCCGCCACACCACGCCCTTCGGCATCCCGGTGGTGCCGCCGGTGTACACGATGAACGGGTCGTCGCCCGTGCGCGGCGCGAACCCGCGATCGGTGCCGGCCCCCGCCTCGGCCCGCTCGAAGGCGACCGCGGATGGGCCGTCCTCGCCCGACGGGGGCGCCCCGACGCGGATCAGGTGCCGCGGGCGTGACGCTCGCGCCGCCGCGCCCGCCACCCGGCCCGCGAACTCCCCGTCGAAGACGAGGGCGGCGAGATCCGCGTCGCGGTACAGGTGGGCCAGCTCGTCCTCCACATATCGGTAGTTGACGTTGACCGGCACGATCCGGGCCTTGAGGCAGCCCAGCAGGCTCTGCAGGTATTCCACCCCGTTGTGGAGCTGGAGCCCGACGTGTTCCCCCGGGCGTACCCCGCTGTCGAGGAGGTGGTGTCCCAGGCGGTCCGCCGCCCGGTCGAGCTCGGCATAGGTGAGTCGCCGCTCGGTGCCCGTGCCCGGTCGGTCGGCGTACACCAGGGCCTCGCGGTCCGGCACGACGTCGGCGACCGACTCGAACAGGTCGGCAAGGTTGTACTCCACCGTTCCTCCCTCCTCGGCCGATCCCGGTCGGGGCCATCTGAGCAAACGGCGGCGCAAGAGGGAAGAGTCGACCACCAGAAATCTGACTACCTGTCAGCAAACTCTTGAACCCCGACCGGGACTCCTGCACCCTGTTGTCGTTCGGGCCGGCGCACGACGGACGGGAGACGCCGATGGGCGGGACGCGACACCTCACCGTGCGGAGAGAGGGGGCCACTTTGGTCCTGACACTCGACCGACCGGAGGCGAAGAACGCCCTGTCCGTGCCCATGCTGATCGGTCTCCACGACGGATGGCTGGCGGCGGACGCGGACGACGGCGTCCGGTCCGTCGTGTTGACCGGAGCCGGGGGCGACTTCTGCTCCGGGATGGACCTCAAGGCGCTCGCCGGCGGGGTTCCGGCCGAGGATCACCACCGCGAACGCCTCACCGCCGACCCGGACCTGTACTGGAAGGCCCTTCTGCGCCACCACCGCCCGCGCAAACCGGTCGTCGCCGCCGTCGAGGGCGTCTGCGTCGCCGGCGGTACCGAGATCCTCCAGGGCACCGACATCCGGGTCGCGGGGGAGTCCTCGGTCCTCGGTCTGTACGAGGTCCGGCGCGGACTGTTCCCGTTGGGCGGTTCGACCGTCAGGCTGCCACGCCAGATCCCTCGGACCCACGCCCTGGAGATGCTGCTGACCGGACGCCCCTACTCGGCTCGGGAGGCCGCCGCCATCGGTCTGATCGGGCACGTCGTGCCGGACGGCACCGCGCTCGACCGGGCCATGGAGATCGCCGAGCGGATCAACTCCTGTGGGCCGCTCGCCGTCGAGGCGGTCAAGGCGTCCGTCTACGAGGCCGCCGAGCTCACCGAGTCCGCCGCCCTCGCGATGGAGTTGGCTCGGGGCCGCACGGTCCTGGCCTCGGCGGACGCCCGTGAGGGAGCCCTCGCGTTCGCGGAGAAACGCCCGCCCGTCTACCGGCGCGCCTGACCCGCCAGGAGGGTTCCGCATGCCCGAGATCCTCAAGGCCCCGCTCACCGTGGAGTTCCCCTTCACCCGCTCCCTCGGCCCCGTCCAGAGCGCCTTCCTGACGGGCCTGCGCGACCGCGTCCTGCTCGGCGCCCGCGCGGCGAACGGACGGGTCCTGGTGCCGCCCGCCGAGTACGACCCCGAATCCGCCGAAGAGATCCGCGACCTGGTCGAGGTCGCACCCACCGGCACCGTCACCACCTGGGCGTGGAACCCCGATCCCCGCCGGGGCCAGCCCCTCGCCACACCCTTCGCCTGGGTGCTCGTCCGCCTCGACGGCGCCGACACCGGGCTGCTGCACGCCCTGGACGCGCCCGGACCGGAGGCCGTCCGCACCGGCCTGCGCGTCCGCGTCCGTTGGGCCGTAGAACGCCGCGGAGCCATCACCGACATCGCCTGTTTCGTACCGCACGACGGGCCGCCCGCGCCGACCACGGGACACAGCGGGGTGTTCGCCGATCCCGTGACCGGCATCCTCGCGCCCGCCCGGCTCGACTACACCTACACTCCCGGCCGGGCACTGGGCGCCCACCTAGCCGCCCTCGCCGAGCGGCGGGTCGTCGGGGAACGCTGTCCCTCCTGCCGCAAGGTGTACGTCCCGCCCCGCGGGGCCTGCCCCACCTGCGGCATCGCCACCGCCGAACAGGTCGACGTGGGTCCGCGTGGCACGGTCACCACCTTCTGCGTCGTCAACATCAAGGCCACGCACACGGCGAACTCCGACATCGAGGTGCCCTACGTCTACGCGCACATCGCGCTGGACGGCGCCGATCTCCCTCTGCACGGCAGGGTCGGCGGCGTCCCCCACGACCGGGTGCGCATGGGCATGCGCGTCGAGCCGGTGTGGACCCCGGGCAGCCTCCACCCCGACCACTACCGGCCCACCGGCGAACCCGACGCCGACCACGACCCCCACCGGGACCGCCGGTGACCGGGGCCCGGCGCCCCGCCCGGGACGTCGCCGTCGTCGCCTTCGCGCAGACCCCGCACCGACGCGCCACCGAGGAGGTCTCCGAGGTCGAGATGCTCATGCCCGTGCTGCACGCCGTGCTGGCGCGCACCGGACTGCGCACCGCGGACATCGGGTTCACCTGCTCCGGTTCCAGCGACTATCTCGCCGGCAGACCCTTCTCCTTCACCCTCGCCCTCGACGGAGTCGGCGCCTGGCCGCCCATCGCCGAGTCCCATGTGGAGACCGACGGCGCCTGGGCGTTCCACGAGGCGTGGATCAAGCTGATCACCGGAGCCGCCGACACCGCGCTCGTGTACGCCTGGGGCAAGTCCTCCGCCGGATCGCCTCGCGACATCCTGACCCGCCAACTCGACCCGTACTACCTCGCTCCGCTCTGGCCGGACTCCGTCTCCCTGGCGGCCCTCCAGGCACGGGCCCTGATCGACGCCGGCGTGGTCGACGAGCGGGGGCTCGCCGCCGTCGCGACCCGCAACCGTGCCGCCGCCGTCGCCAACCCTCACGCCCAGCTCTCCGGCGACGTGCCCCGGGGCGACTATGTCGTCCGCCCACTGCGCACCGGTGACTGTCCGCCCGTCGGCGACGGAGCCGCCGCGTTGATCCTGGCCGCCGGCGACCGGGCGCGCGAGCTGTGCGAACGGCCGGCCTGGATCCGTGGGGTGGACCACCGTGTCGAGGCCCACGCCCTCGGGCTCCGCGACCTCACCGACTCCCCGTCCACCCGACTAGCGGCGGAACGCGCCGGCGCCTTCGACCGCCCCGTGGACACGGCGGAGCTGCATGCCCCCTTCTCCCACCAGGAGATCGTGCTGAGACGAGCCCTCCGGCTGGGCGACGACGTCCTCCTGAACCCCTCGGGGGGCGCCCTCGCCGCCCATCCTCTGATGGCGGCCGGGCTGATCAGGATCGGCGAGGCCGCCACGCGGGTCCACCGCGGCCGGTCCGACCGCGCCCTCGCCCACGCCACGTCCGGCCCCTGCCTTCAGCAGAACCTGGTCGCCGTCGTCGAGGGGGACCTCCGATGAGCAAGGAGCCCGTCGCCGTGGTCGGCATCGGTCAGACCCGGCACGCCGCGGCCCGCCAGGACGTGTCGATCGCCGGGCTCGTCCGCGAGGCCGCCGGGCGTGCCCTGGCCGACGCAGAGCTGACCTGGGCCGACGTCGAGGCGGTCGTCATCGGGAAGGCGCCGGACTTCTTCGAGGGCGTGATGATGCCCGAGCTGTACCTCGCCGAGGCCCTCGGCGCGGTGGGCAAACCCGTGACCCGGGTCCACACGGCCGGGTCGGTCGGCGGTTCCACCGCTCTCGTCGCCGCCGATCTCGTGGCGGCGCGGGCGCACCGCACCGTCCTCGCGGTCGCCTTCGAAAAGCAGTCGGAGTCCAACGCCATGTGGGGACTGTCCCTGCCCGTTCCCTTCCAACAACCCCTGCTGGCGGGAGCCGGCGGGTTCTTCGCCCCCCACGTGCGCGCCTACATCCGCCGCAGCGGGGCCCCGCCGACCGTGGGCACCCTGGTCGCCCACAAGGACAGGGTCAACGCCCTCCGCAACCCCTTCGCCCACATCCGCGAGCCCGGGCTCACTCTGGAGCGGGTGCGGGCCTCGCCCATGCTGTGGGACCCGATCCGCTACTCGGAGACCTGCCCCTCCTCCGACGGCGCCTGCGCGTTGCTCCTGACCGACCGCCTCGGCGCGCGTCGGTCGCCTCGGCGCCCCGCGTGGTTGCTCGGCGGCGCGATGCGCAGCGAGCCCACCCTCTTCGCCGGCAAGGACTTCGTCTCGCCGAGGGCCGGACGCGATTGCGCGGCGGACGTGTACCGGCAGGCGGGGATCACGGACCCACGGCGCGAGATCGACGCCGTCGAGATGTACGTCCCCTTCTCCTGGTACGAGCCGATGTGGTTGGAGAACCTCGGCTTCGCCGATCCGGGGGACGGCTGGCGACTCGTCGAGTCGGGGGCCACCGCCCTGGAGGGGGAACTGCCGGTCGACATGTCCGGCGGGGTGCTCTCCAGCAACCCCATCGGCGCCTCCGGCCTGATCCGGTTCGCCGAGGCCGCCCTCCAGGTGAGGGGGCTGGCCGGGGCGCACCAGGTCGACGGGGCCAGGAGGGTCCTGGGGCACGCCTACGGCGGCGGGTCCCAGTTCTTCGCCGTCTGGCTGGTCGGCGACAGGCCCCCGACGAGCTGACGCACGATCCGCCGACGCCTCGGAGCGCGCTCGCCCGCGTCCCCGGCCGGCCGCGAGGGCCGGCGTGCGCGCTCGCCCGAGTCGCCCCTGCCGTGTAGTGCGGGTGCGGCGGGAGGACCTCGCCTGAACCGGGCGTTGTCGGCGCCGGATTCCCGGACACGCGATCCCCGCGCCCCCCTCGTGACGCTGTCTGGGCGACGCTGGTGCCGTGAGGGAACGGTCCCTTCCGAAAGCGAGGAACTCATGAGCACCCTGCCGGTCATCGCCGCGGTGGACGGTTCGGACGACAGTCTGCGCGCCCTCGACTGGGCCCGCGATGCGGCCCGTCGGCGCACGGCCCCGCTGCGCGTCGTCCACGTGCGCCAGTACCCCGGCGGGGGACGTCCCGAGATCCTCGCCGTCGCCCCGCCCGAGACCTACGCGGACCCGGTGCTGGAGGAGGCGCGCGACCGGTCGGCCCGATCGTCGCGGGGCCTTGCCGTCGAGTACGTCGGCATGGACGGTCCCGCCTCGACCGTGCTGCCCGCGCTGGGGGCGGGGGCCGGCCTCCTGGTGCTCGGGTCCCGAGGGCGCGGGGGTTTCGCCAGTCTGCTGCTGGGGTCCACCTCGCTGGCCGCGGCGCGGGCCGCCGATTGCCCGGTCGTCGTCGTCCCCCGCCCCTCCGAGGAGGAGCCCGAGGAGTCTTCCCCGGGCGCCGGGCCGAGGGTGGTCGTCGGCCTGCCGACGGACGGCCCGGACGACGCCGTCCTCGACTTCGCCTTCGCCGAGGCCGACATGCTGGGCGCGGCACTGCACGTCGTCAGTGCCTATCCCGCACCGGTGCAGCCCTGGGTGGCGCCGGGACAGATGATCCCGCCCATGATCGACGAGACCGTCGCCGAGGACGAGACGCGAGCCCTGGTCGACGGCTTTCTGAGTTCCCACCGCGCGGGCCGTCCCGACGTCCGTGTCGAGGTTCACGCCGCCCCCGGGGGCGCGGCCGGGCACCTGGTCGCCGCGTCGCGAGGGGCGGCCCTGGTCGTCGTGGGGCGGCACCGCCGTCGGTTCCTCGCACCCGCTCGCATGATGGGTTCGGTCACCCAGGCCGTCGTGCTGCACGCGGCCTGCCCCGCCGCCGTGGTCCCGCTCGCGCCGGCGGAGGAGTGACAGCCCTGGGACGAGGCTCACTCGTTCGGGGAGGCGCACTCGGCGTCTTGGGGGCGCATGCGCCCCGCAGGGCTGCCGGTGAGTGCGCCGCCCGCACGCCGGCGTGCCGCTTCGCCCACGTACCATGGCGGCATGTCGTTCCTCCGCCGCCGCAGTGCCACCCCCGCCGGGCCCGACTTCGATGTCCTGGCCATGGACCCGGGGGACTGGCCCGGAAACCTGGGTGCCGGGTTGCTCCCCGCCCCCGACGGCAGCTGCCAGGGCGTCTTCCTGCGCTACGACCTCTTCGGCGGGCGCGGCCCCGCGATGATCATCGGAAACCTGCCGGAGGGCTCTCCCGCCCGGGACCTGTCCGAGGGGGAACCTCCGTTCGAGGTGTTCCAGCTTCTGTCGGCGCTGGAGAACGACGAGGAGATCACGGTCGTGGACACCGAGGACGTTCCCGTGATGCAGGGGGACAACCTCCTGGTCGTCCGCAAGATCAAACTCTCCGAGGGGCGGATCTCCTGCGTGCAGTTCGACCGAAGCGACGGCGTGCTGGTGACCATCGCCGCCTGGGACCGCCCCATCACCGACGACCTGTACACCCTGTTGAAGCCGCTCCCCGCGGACTTGTTCCAGCAGGTGTGAGGGACGAAACGCCCCCGGCGTGAGCGGTCCGGCCAGGCGCGGCCGGGAGGAAGGCCCCGCGTCGCACGGGCGGGGAGACCCGGACCGATCGGTGTCCCTTCTCGCCGGCTCCCTGCCAGTGGATGCGATCGCTTGGCCGCTCGCGACGTCAGCGGGTGCCGACCGCCGCCCGTACCGCGCTACGGGCCGTCTGGCAGTCGTCGTGCAACCGACGCAGCAGCAACCTCTGTTCCTCTCCGGAGGGCAACGCCCCGGGCGGCGCCGAAGCCACCGACTCCCGCGAGGCTCGCTGCACCGCCATCTCGTACGTCCGGATCTCCCTGGTCAGCACCAGCATCAGGTTCACCAGGAACCCGTCTCGGGCTGCGGGACCGGACGCCTGTGCGATCTGGCTGATCTGACGGCGCGCCAAGGGCGCGTCCCCGAGCACCGACCAGAGCGTGGCCAGGTCGTAGCCGGGGAGGTACCAACCGGCGTGTTCCCAGTCCAACAGCACCGGGCCCGCGGGGGAGAGCAGGATGTTGGACAGCAAGGCGTCGCCGTGGCAGAACTGCCCCATGCCGTGGCGACCACCCGCCCGCGCGATGCCGCGCAGCAGCTTCTGGAGATCGCCGAGGTCCCGATCGGTGAGCAGGCCCCGTTCGTGGTCGCGGGAGATCCGCTCCGCGTAGTCGAGGGGCGCCCCGAAGGTCCCCGCCGGGGGGCGCCAGGCGTTCAGCCGGCAGATCGCGCCGAGCGCCGTCCGGATGTCCGGGCGTGGCGGTGCCTCCGCCGGATGCCGGTGGAGGGCCGCCACCCGGCCGGGCATGCGTTCCACGACGAGTGCGCAGTCCTCCGGATCCGCCGCGATCAGCCTCGGTACGCGCACCGGGGGCCGGTGCCGGACGAACGAACGGTAGGCCGCTATCTCGTGGCGGATCCGGTCGGCCCAGGCGGGCGAGTGGTCCGATAAGCACTTGGCGACGGCCGTGCCGCGCCCGGTGGTGCCGACCAGCAGGACGGACCGCCCACTGCGCCGCAACACCTGCACCGGCGTGAACTCGGGGCAGACACGCTGCACCGAGGCGACCGCGGCGCGTACCTGGGCGCCCTGCGGCCCCGACAGGTCGATCCTGCCGCCGAGCGAGGGGTCGCCGGGGACGGCTCCGTTGTTCCGAGGGCGCCCCGTCCCGATCACCGGGGCGGCCGGACGGGCCGGGGCGAGATAGGGACCGCTGCCCGCCGGACGGGCGTGCGACGACCGGGACGGGGCGGACACGGGGGACGAGGTTGCGTACATGGGCGGGGCGGATCCCTTCGTGTGCCTGCGGTGGTGACGTGCGGCGCGCGCCCCGGACCCTGTCCCCGCCGACGCATCCTGGGGAATGCTCCGCGGCGACCGGGTCGGGGTGGCGCGTTCCTACCCGACACCCCTCCCGCCGTGGCACACCATCTGGCGAACCCTGGCGAACCCTGGCGAATAGTCCCCGGCCCCCCACGGCCGGGCTACTGTCAACCCAGCCGAGAACCTGGGGGCTTGACGTGAGCAGACGACCAAACACCCGCCTGGCGGACCTGTTCGGCCTGGCCGGCTGGTCCAAGGGCGAGCTCGCGAGGATGGTCAACCGGCAGGCGGCGGCCATCGGCCACCCCCAGCTGGCGACCGACACCTCACGGGTACGGCGGTGGATCGACATGGGAGAGATCCCGCGAGATCCGGTGCCGAGGGTGCTGGCGGCCCTGTTCACCGAGCGTCTCGGCCGTGTCGTGACCATCGAGGATCTCGGTCTGGTCAGGCACGGGCGCCCGGGAAACCGGCGGGGAGCCGGCAACGAGCATCCCGACGGAGTGCCTTGGGCGCCCGAGCGGACCGCCGCGGTCCTCACCGAATTCACGGGAATGGACCTCATGCTCAACCGACGCGGCTTGGTGGGCGCGGGCGCCGCGCTCGCCGCGGGCTCAGCACTCAGCAACGCCATGCACGACTGGCTCCACGCCGATCCGACTCGGGCCGTCGACACCACACACCCTCACCGATCCGCGCAGGCGGCCGACCACGTCGGGTTCGACCGCTACGAGGCCGCGCCAGTCGGGGCGCAGGAGATCGAGGAACTGGAACACTCCGTCGAGGTGTTCCGCGCCTGGGACGCGGCCCGCGGTGGCGGACTCCAACGCAAGGCGGTGGTGGGCCAGCTGAACGAGGTGGGCGGCATGCTCGCCTACCACCACCCCGGCCATCTCCAGCGCCGTCTCTGGGGTGTCGCGGCCAACCTCGCCGTCCTGGCGGGTTGGATGTCCCACGACGTCGGCCTGGAACCCACGGCCCAGAAGTACTTCCTGATCGCCGCCCACGCCGCCCGCGAGGGAGGGGACCGACCGCGCGCCGGGGAGGCTCTCTCCCGCGCGGCCCGCCAGATGGTGCACCTCGGACGCCCCGACGACGCCCTGCACCTGATGAAGCTCGCCGTGTCCGGATCGGGAGTGCTGCTGCCGCGCACCGAGGCGATGTTCCACACCATCGAGGCCTGGGCCCAGGCCTCGATGGGCAAGGGCCAGGCCATGCGGCGCACCCTGGGCCGGGCCGAGGACCTGTTCGTCTCGGACCGGGGCGAGGGCGAGCCGCCGGACTGGATGCAGACCTTCAAGGACGAGGATCTGTACGGCATGCAGGCGCTCGCCTACCGCACCCTGGCCGAGCACGACCCGGCAGCCGCCACGCAGGCCAGGCACTACGCGGAGAAGGCCCTGGCGCTGCGGGTCGACGGACGCGAGCGGTCGAAGATCTTCGACCACCTCTCCATGGCCTCGGCCTGCTTCATCGCCGACGACCCCGAACAGGCCGACCGCTACGCCCGCTTGGCCCTGATGTCGATGGGCTCCAACTCCTCCCACCGAACCTGGGACCGGCTTCGCCAGATGTACCGACTCACCGCCGAGTACGCCGACTACCCGAGGATTCGGGAACTGCGTGACGAGATCAGGCTCGCCCTTCCCGAGGACAGGGGGCCGACGGGCACCGCCACCGCGTGACCCGACCGCGCGCCGGCGGTCCCCGTCCGCGGCCGGTGGAGGGGCGCCGGGTCGTGTGCGCGGGGCGGAGGCCGTGCGCCGGCCGCACGGCCCGGTACCCGTGTCCGGGACTCAGTACCGCAGCACGCCGGCGATGCCGTGGTTCTCGCCGAGCGTGCCGTCGGGGACGAAGCGGATGTCGGCACCCGTGTCGAAACACCGCTCCACGATCTCGTCCACGATGTCCTCACGGACACCGGGGTCGTCCGCCTCGGCGGGCTCCAGGTGGTCGCCGGCGTCGACCACCGTGGCCCGGTAGTTCTCCTCCACCGCCAGCAGTCGGACCCGGCCCGATCGCGCGCTCTGCCAGAGTTCGTCGACGCCGGCCGCGAAGTCCCTCCGCCCACGCGCGGACTCCAACTCCCTCGCCACGGCGTCGGCGGACCGCGATTCCTCGGCGGCGATCAGCGGGCGGACCGCCTGCCACACCGCCTCCGCCGGCCCCTGGGCCAGCCCACCGTGCGGTATGTGGACCGCGCCCCGGGCCGAGACGCCCGCCCCGTCGAGCTGCGCGAGCGCCGCTCGCGGGCCCGTGACGTACAGCGGACGCGGATGGCGTCGGAGCACCCCGCCGAGCGCGGCGTCCGCCTCCCGGAGGAACCGGCGGGTCCCCTCCTCCCGGAAGGTGCTGGGCGCGTCGCCGATGCGTTCCCGCCGCTCGGGGTCGAAGTCCTCCCGGGGCCGGGTCGCCGGGAAGCCCGCCACGCGTGCCTCGACGACCCGGTCCGGCGTGCCGCTCCAGAGGCTGACCCGGGCCGCGGAGACGGCCAACACCCAGTAGGGCCGGTCCGCGGTGTGCGCGGCCACCAGGTTGCGCGTCAGGAAGGTGTCCGACACCACCACGCGCTCGGGCACGGTGCGTGACAGAGCCCACACATGGTGCTCCCCGGGGGCGGCGAAGAGCGCCAGGCCGTCCTCCGCGAGAGCGGGGTCGACCTCGGCCAGCGCCCGGTCGAGCCGGCGCGTCACGTCTACGCGCCGCTCCCGGTCGACCGCGGGGTCGGTCGCTATCCGTCTCTTGGCCTCGGAGACCGCGTGACGCAGTCGGAGTCGGTCCTGGGTGGCGTCGCGTCCGCGCCGGTGGGTCGGCGTCAGCACGGTCACCGCCGGGTAGGGGCGGGGGCGCCGCAGGTCGGTGAGGGCCGCGGGAGTGAAGTCGTGCTCCATGTCAGCACGATAGGTCCGATGGGTCCGTCAGGCATGTGGAGTAGCGCGCGGTCGCGTCCGTGGCGCGGACGACGGGCCCCCGGGCCGGTGTGCCCGGCCCGGGGAGGGACGGACGCCGCTCACGCGCCGTCGCCGGACCCGTCCTCCGCCGCCTCTGGCGTTCCGCAGGAGCTTCCGTCGGGCGGCAGCGAGCCGTAGAGCAGGAAGTCGTCGACCTTCCTGTGCACGCACTCGGAGGAGAAGTAGCCGGTGTGACCCTCGCCCCGGTTGTCCAGCACCACCGCGGACGGACCCAGGCGTCGGGCCGTCTGCACGGTCCACCGGTAGGGTGTCGCCGGATCGCCTCGGGTGCCCACCAACAACATCGGCGGGGTGTCCAGATCCTTGACCTCTTCCCGGATGTAGTCGGTCCCCCGAGGGCGGCCGTGGCACATCAGCACCTGGGCCAGGCGGTACGGGCCGAAGACGGGCGACGCTTTCCGGTATCGGTCGCGGAGTCCGTCCAGGGAGCGCGCGACCCGCTCGGCACTCGGCCGGTCGGGGTCGTCCGCGCAATTGATCGCCATCAGGGCGGCGGGCAGGTTGTCGCGGGGGATCTCCTCGGGCTCGGTCAGCTCGCCGTCGTTCCCCGGGTCGACGCGACCGGGCAGGGCGACACCGCCGGGGACGAAGCCCTCCAGCGCGCTCGGGTCGCCGCGCTCGATCAAGTGGGCCAGGGCCCGCGAGAGCAGGGGCCACAGCTCCCGGCCGTACAGTGCCTGTCCCAGGGCGCCGACCAGGTCCTGCCCGGTGAACCGTCCGCCGAAGGTGGTCGTCAGGGGGTCCTCGTCCAGGGCTTCGACAAGGCGGACCACCTGCCGACGCGCCTCCCGGGCGTCCCGACCGAACGCGCAGCCGACCTCCCGCACACACCAGGTGAGGAAGTGCTCCAGGGCGCGTTGTTGCCCTCGGGCTCCGGTCAGCCCCTGTTCGGCGAGTGACTCCGTGAGCGTGTCCACCCCGTCCAATACCATCCGGCCCACACGGTCGGGGAACCGCTTGGCGTATACCGCGCCGAGTCGGGTCCCGTAGGAGAAGCCGAGGTAGTCGAGTTTGTCGTGGCCGAGGGCGGCACGGATGACGTCGAGGTCTCGCGCGGCGTTCACCGTGCCGACGTGCGGCAGCACGGGCCCGGAGTGCCGCTCGCACTCGGCGGTGGCGCTCCGAAGCCGCCGCATCGTGTCCTCCGGATCGTCCAGCTCGGCGTCCCCGGCGGTCGCCTCCAGAATCCGCGCGGACGCGGGCCCGCAGCTCACCGGCGACGACCGTCCCACGCCTCGGGGATCGAAACTCACCACGTCGTAGCCCTTGGTGAGGTGCATGAAGGCGTCCGACGAGACGGCGAGCGCGCTGACACCCGAGCCGCCGGGCCCGCCGAAGTTCAGCAGCAGCGACCCGCGCGACGGTCCGGTCGCCCGCTGTCGGGCCAGGGCGAGCTTCAGGGACCCGGCACCGGGTCGGGCGTAGTCCAGGGGCACGGTGACCGTGCCGCACCGCATGTCGTCCGGCATGTCCGGGCTGCGGCACTCGACCCAGTCGATCCCCTGCGCGTAGAAGCGGGAGAGGTCCGGTGGCGGATCGGAGGTCTTCCCATGAGCCGCGACGAGCGAGGGAGGCCCGGTCGCGAGGAGGAGCGAAAGGAGCGCGACGGTCACGGGGAGAGGGCTGAGAGTGGACCGAAACGGCGGCTTGAGTCGCATCGACGCCTCCAGTGCGCCGCCCCGTCCCGGACGGGAGATCGGCGCCCCGCCACCATAAGGGCCACCCGGGATGCCTGCCTCCGGGAGCTTCACGGACCCCCGGCGGCGCGGTGCCAGGGAAGGGCGGGAGACGAGTGACCGGGCGAGCGTGCCGTGCCCTGTGGGCGGCCGGCCGCTCGCCCGGTCGTTTCCCGGAGCCGCTACCGGTGTCCGTCCGCGGTGCGCCGGGCCTCGGTCCGGTGACGAAGCGAAGGACCGGTAGGCGGGCATCCACCCCCTCGGGGGGAGAGGATGTCAAGTCTCCCGGGTGCTTCTCGCCGCCGTCGCGGCGCAGACCAGGCCGAACAGTACGGCCAAGGCTCCGATCACGACGTTGTTCCACACGACCCCGGCGTCCGGACTCGTGCCGACGATCCAGGGCGAGATGATCATCCACACACCGATCGCGCTCATGGCCCAGCTCAGGCCGTACATGCGCTCCGGTGCCCTGGTGAAGCCCAGGGCCATCAACCCGATCGCGATACCGATGATCAGGTTGTGGGTGACCAGCGCGGGTTGACTGGCCGTGTAGTGGAGGATCCAGGGGGACACGGCGCAGTACAGGCCGAGCAGGAACACCGGCCCGTCCACGAACGCCACGTCGCGCCCGCGAACCATGCGGGCGTAGCGCGCCCGCATCTCGCGGGCGTCGGGATGGTTGGAGAGATCTCCCTTGGAGTGCGAGACGTTGGCCATGAGTCGTCTCCTTCGGAAAGGCAGGGCCCACCGCCCTGAGGACGCGTGCGACGAAGGCCGCACATGACCAGTATGCGCTTATTCGCCCCTTATTTCGAAGTGGGCTCAAGCTGAGGTTCAGGGTGAGGGTTCACCCATCGCCCCCGTGCGTCCGGACAGGCGGGGGTGTCGACGCGCGGCGCGGCCGATCCTTGCGCGGCCTCGCCGGGGGAGTCGCGCGGGGTCGCCGCCCCGTGGGCCGGGGGCGGGTGAACGCCGAGGCGGGAGGCATGGACGGGGCGGGACTGGCATCGCGCAAGTTTTACGTATAACCTCTCCGGTCAACCACCCGTCCCGGAAGGTATCGATGTCCCATATCGCCCTGATCACCCTCGTCGTGGACGACTACGACGCGGCCATCCGCTTCTACACGGAGGCCCTCGGCTTCAGGCTGGCCGAGGACACCCCCCGACCGGACGGGTCCCGCTGGGTCGTCGTGCGACCCGAGGGTCGGGCGAACGGCACCTCGCTGCTGCTCGCCCGCGCCGGCGACGAGCGACAGCGTGCCCGGATCGGCGACCAGACGGGCGGGCGCGTGGGCTTCTTCCTGCACACCGAGGACTTCGCCCGCGACCACGCCCGGATGACCGACGCCGGTGTGACCTTCCTGGAGGCGCCCCGCCACGAGGCCTACGGCGTCGTCGCCGTCTTCCAGGACCCGTACGGAAACCGCTGGGATCTCCTCCAGCCCGCCCGTTGACCCTCCGCCACCCGACCCACACGAGGAACGCCCCGCTGATGACGACCGACGCCCGCATCGACACCGAGACTCTGCGCCGCCTGCCCAAGGCCGTGCTCCACGACCACCTCGACGGCGGCCTGCGCCCCGCCACCGTGGTGGAACTGGCCTCGGCCGTCGGCCACACTCTGCCGACCTCCGACGCCGACGAACTCGCCGCCTGGTTCTACGAGGCAGCCAACTCCGGAGACCTCGTCCGCTACATAGCGACCTTCGAGCACACTCTCGCCGTGATGCAGACCCGTGAGGGCCTGCTGCGGACCGCGGAGGAGTACGTCCTGGACCTCGCCGCCGACGGCGTCGTCTACGGAGAGGTCCGCTATGCCCCCGAACTGATGCTCAAGGGCGGGCTGACCCTGGCCGAGGTCGTCGAGACGGTCCAGGAGGGACTGGCCTCGGGCATGGCGAAGGCGGCGGCGGCGGGCACGCCCGTGCGGGTCGGCACCCTGCTGTGCGGCATGCGGATGTTCGACCGCGTCCGCGAGGCGGCCGATCTGGCGGTGGCGTTCCGTGACGCGGGCGTTGTCGGCTTCGACATCGCGGGCGCCGAGGACGGCTATCCCCCCGCCGACCACCTCGCCGCGTTCGAGCACCTGCGCCGGGCGAACGTGCCCTTCACCATCCACGCCGGGGAGGCCCACGGCCTGCCCAGCATCCATCAGGCGCTCCAGGTGTGCGGGGCCCAACGCATCGGCCACGGCGTGCGGATCACGGACGACATTCCCGACCTGACCGCCGGCAAGCTCGGCCGGCTGGCCGGCTGGGTCCGCGACCGCCGGATCGCCCTGGAGATGTGCCCCACGTCGAACCTTCAGACCGGCGCCGCGACCTCCGTGGCGGAGCACCCGATCACCGCTCTGAAGGATCTCGGCTTCCGGGTCACCCTCAACACGGACAACCGACTGGTCTCCGGCACCACGATGACCCGCGAGATGTCGCTCCTGGTCGACGAGGCGGGCTGGACCGCGGAGGACCTCCGGACGGTCACCGTCAACGCGCTCAAGAGCGCCTTCGCCCCCTTCGACGAGCGCAACGCACTCATCCGCGACGTCGTCCTGCCGGGATACGCCACCGTGCTCTGAGCCCGCCCCGCCGGCGCCCCTCCCGTCCGAGAGCACGGAGGGGGCGCCGCGCCTCGCTCCGGCGGGCGAGGTCCGTCCGCGATCCGATTCGATCACCGGTGGACCCACGCCCGCCGGACGAGGCACACTGGGCCGTCGCCGGCCGGTCCTGCCGACCGTTCCGCGCGGTGCGACCGCCTCCGCGTCGCCGCCGATCACCGTCCAGCTCGTGACTCCCAGGGAGCAGCGTTGTACTCCGCCCACCCCGACCGACACACGAGACTGCCCTACCGGCGTGCCGGGCACAGCGGTCTGCGACTCCCCGCGCTCTCCCTCGGTCTGTGGCACAACTTCGGCCCGGACCGCCCCGCCGAGACCCAGCGGGCCATCCTGCGCCGGGCCTTCGACCTGGGTGTCACCCACTTCGATCTCGCCAACAACTACGGCCCGCCGCCCGGGGCGGCCGAGTCCGTTCTGGGCGACGCGCTACGGACGGACTTCGCCGCGTACCGCGACGAACTGGTGATCTCCACCAAGGCGGGCCATCCGATGTGGCCGGGCCCGTACGGCGACGGCGGGTCGCGGAAGTACCTGCTGGCCTCTCTCGACCAGAGCCTGCGCCGTCTGGGCCTGGAGTACGTCGACGTCTTCTACTCCCACCGACCCGACCCGGAGACTCCGCTGGAGGAGACGATGGGCGCGCTGCACTCGGCGGTCCGTAGTGGCAAGGCGCTGTACGTGGGGATCTCCAACTACTCCGCGGCGCGGACCCGCGAGGCCGCCCGGATCCTCGCGGACCTGGGCACCCCCCTCCTGGTCCACCAGCCGCGCTACTCGATGCTGGACCGGCGCCCCGAGCGGGAGGGCCTGCTCGACGCCCTCGACGAACTCCGGATCGGCTCCGTGGCCTACTCGCCGCTGGAGCAGGGGCTGCTCACCGACCGCTACCTGCACGGGGTCTCACCGGGCTCGCGAGCCGCCGGCGACAGTCCCTCCCTCACGCCCGAGGCCCTCACCACCGATCTGGTCCCGCGACTGCGAGAGCTGGACGAGCTCGCCCGGTCGCGCGGACAGTCGCTTGCGCAGTTGGCCCTGGCCTGGGTGCTCCGCGGCGGTCGCGTGACGTCCGCCCTGGTCGGCGCCAGCAGTCCCGACCAGCTTGAGGACAGCGTGAGGGCCGTCCGCCACCTCGACTTCGAGGCCGAGGAACTGGCCCGGATCGACGCCCTCCTCGGGACGTAGACGGAGGGGCGGTCTCGCGCCCCTCCGGCCGGCGCGAGGGCGGCCGTCCGCTCCGCGCTGTCGGGTCCACCTCCGGGTCGTCGGCCAGAGCGCGGGGGCGCACAGGGGTGCGGATCGGTAGAATCTCCCCATGGCTGAGCTACCGGGCGCGCCTTCCGCGCCCGAACTCGTCCTCGAGACCGACACCGGATCCACCGTGCTGAGTCCGAGTCGTGACTACCGCGTCGGGCGTGATCCGAAGGGCGACGTCGTCATCGACGACGACAGGGTCTCCTGGCATCACGCCGTGTTGCGCGCCGAGGGGGACCGTTGGACGGTCCGGGACCAGCACAGCGCCCACGGCACCTACGCCGACGGGCGCCGGATCGACGTGGGGGACGTGGGCCCCGGAAGCGTTCTGCGCCTGGGCAGCCCCGCCGACGGGCCGCGGATCGCCTTGGCCGATCCCCCCGATCAGCCACCTCTCGCCGCCGTGTCCAGGCCCGCGCTCACCTCGACCTACCGGCGCCCCGCCCATGTGCGACCATTGCCCAGCCGTACCGTGCGCATCGGTCGCACCGCCGACAACGACCTCGTCGTCGACGATCTGACCGTCTCGCGACACCACGCGGAACTCCGGGCGCTCGACGACGGCACGTTCGAGATCCTCGACCTCGACAGTCACAACGGCACCTATCTCAACGGACTCCGCGTCGCCGCGGGGCTGGTCGGGCCCGGTGACATCGTCGGCATCGGGCACTCGGACTTCAGCCTGGTCGGGGAGGTGCTCAGGGAGTACGTCGACACCGGCGACATCTCCCTGGACGTGCAGGACCTCACGGTCGCCGTCGACGGCGGCGTCACCACACTGATCGACGGCGTCTCC